>JAGHSV010000157.1 GCA_018065665.1 Candidatus Sodaliphilus aphodohippi | reverse complement strand
TTAATAATAATTTGGAGATTTTGTTAAGTATGATTTACAAAGTTAGGTATTTTCTATAAAATAGAATTAACAAACTCTGAATTTCTTGCAATATTTTCACTTTTTTTATCATAATTCTGCATACGTTCACCTTCGTTGTCAATATACAGTCGGTGTGGATTTGGCGATTGGCAAAATATTTTGTACTTTTGTGAAAAATTATACAATAACTAAATTAATATTATGAACCGCTTATTAACCTGTTTACTTTTTGTTGCGATAGCGATTAGCGCTCTTGCAATTCCTGCAAACCACGAACCACGTACTGTAAAACAAAGCGATGGCAGCACCATTACCGTCCGGCTGATGGGTGACGAGTGGCACCACAGTTTTGTTACCACCGACGGTATGACCGTTGTCCGCAACAGCGAGGGCGACTTCTGTTATGTCACGGCCAGTGACGGAATGTCGTCGGTTGTAGCACACAACCCCGAGCAGCGCAGCAGTGCCGAGAATGCATTTGTAGCTGCTAACGCTAACCAGATGACTATGGCATCGCAATATACCGCCACCAAGCGTGCGGCACGTGAGTCGGCACGCCCGCGCCGCATGGCCGAGGTCCCGCACCGCGGCACGCCACGCATCCCCGTGATACTTGTCAACTACTCTGATGTCAAATTTATTAGCGATGATCCCGCAACCGTATGGAGAAACCAGATTGCCGGAGAAACCGGTGTCAGCGTACGCAAATACTTCAATGACCAGTCAAAGGGCAAATTTGACCCGCAGTTTGACATATACGGACCGTTTGACCTCTCAAAAACCCGTATCGAGTATGGCAAGAACGTCAACGGCAATGACATCGGGCTGGGTGCGATGGTGGCCGAGGCATGCCTGGGTATGGACAATGACATCGACTTCTCACGATATGACAACGACGGCGACGGCAACTGTGATGTCGTCGTGGTGCTGTATGCCGGTGGCGGCGAGCCCACAAGCCACGCCAGCGATGCCGCGAACTACATCTGGCCTTGCCAGTGGGGACTTTACTCGAGCGACTACCGCAAGGTACTGAATCTGGACAATACCACTGTCAACAAGTTTGCCGTGTTCAACGAACTCTATGGCCCGACGATGGACAAGGAGGACGGCATCGGCACCATGTGCCACGAGTTCTCACACTGTCTGGGCCTGCCCGACTTCTACGAGACCGGCGAGATGATTCACGGTTACTTTGGCATGAGCGTATGGAGCATCATGGACTACGGCAATTTCAACAACAACGGCTATACCCCCTGTGCCTACAACGCCTATGAGCGCAACTTCATGGGGTGGATGGACCTGGATACACCCGAGCCCAACACAGTCTATACACTAAAAGACATTGAGCACGGAGGCAAGGCATACAGGATTGACAGCGACAACCCCGACGAGTACTATATCGTCGAGAACATCCAGCAAACAGGCTGGAACCAGTATGCCGTGGCAAACGGCCTTCAGGTGACACACATCAACTACAAGCAAAGCCGATGGACCAACAACGAGGTCAACAACTATGCCGACCAGGGCGTGACAATTATCCCCGCCGACAACAACTTGGTGACACTGGGCAGCGTTGCCGACAAGCGCTATCTGCCGGGCGACCTGTACCCCTATGAGGGCAATGACCGCCTGACACCCACATCCGAGCCCGCCTCAACACTATACAACAGCTGCGGGAAACTCAACAAACCCATCTACAACATCACCCGCAACGATGACGGAACCGTAAGTTTCTTCTATATGCCTGACATTCCCTTTGCTCCCTCACAAATCGAGACAAGCGACGTCACCGCGACTGGCTTCACTGCAACGTGGAACAAATGCGAGGGTGCCAACAGCTATACCCTGCAGGTTACACCCGGGTCGCGTCCTGTGGTCAAGAAACTGATAACCGAGTCGTTCCCGCTCGACAAGTTCCCCAAGGAGAGCACAACCGACATCAGTGGAATGCTCGACCAGTACATGTCATCACCCGGATGGACCGGAAACACACTCTATCCTGCTAAGCAGGGCTTGCGACTGGGCGCATCGAGCAAGACCGGCAACATCGTGACACCGGCACTCGACCTGAGCGAGAGCCAGGGCAAGATGACGGTTAAGTTAACGGCGCGAGCCTACAGCAGCGACGTGAATTGCGGTTTGAGGGTCAGCATAGGCGAGAGCACCGAGGACGTCTTGATTGCCGACAAGAACCCTCAGGAGTTTGTACTGTTGCTGGACTGCCCCGAGCAGACTGGACAACAGGTGAAGATTGAGACAACCAACAGCAGTCACAAACGCGTGATCATCTCCAACCTCGAGATTTACTCGGGCGATGCCACCAATGAATTGGCACCCGCTGTCGGCCGCGACGGCGATGTAATCACCATCACCGGCATCACCGACACCACCTACACCGTGACCGGGCTCAAACCGGCAACCGACTACTACTACACTGTCAAGTCGGCATTCCCGGTATTTGACAGCGAGTGGTCGCGCAAGTCATTCGTAACAACGCTCACGGCCATTAAGGGCGACGTTACCGGTGACGGCGCAGTTGACATCAACGACCTCAACGCCGTTATCAACGTGATCCTGGGCAGCGTGACCGCCGAGACCTACAACGGCCGTGCCGACGTTACTGGCGACGGAACCGTTGACATCAACGACCTCAATGCCGTTATCAATTTGATATTAGGAATCTAAATCAAGGGGGTTGTATCAAAAAGCAGATTTGCAGGATAACAATGCTTTTGCCCATCCAGGGCATAATAACGTAACGATATATTACCCAGGGTGTTGCCCTGGGCTGACTGCAGCACTGCGCCTACAGCGCGCCGTTGTTTGATGTATTTTGACACAGCCCCTTTAAAGGAGGCTTCTGTGAGACTGCTGCCCTCACTGCGTCAGCCTTATGTCCTTTTGTTCTTTTTGTCAAAAAAAACAACTGCCTCTGCGTGAGGTTGGTTTAGTAGTCGATCTGGCCCAGTACGGCGTTGATGACAATGTTGATGTCCAGGACGTCCACCTTGCCGTCGCGGTTCACGTCGGGATAGACGGGCGCGGCGTCAACATTGAGTATTCTTTTAAAGTTCTTCCAGTTGTCGGCACTCTTGTAGGACGCTACTGCTGCACCGGGGACATTGAGAGCTGCGGCGTCATACACGGCATCGTCAAAGGCGTCGGCCGACAGTGACGGTGGGGTAGTGGCGAGCGAGGTGACGCTGGTGAGCGGGCATCCGCTGTAGGCCTGTCGCTCGATTGACCTGATTGAAGCGGGAATTGAGACCTCGGTCAGTTCGCTGATGTCGGCAAAGGCATATTCGCCGATGCTGGTTACCGATGCCGGAATGACGGTGGTTTTGCAGCCAGCAACCAGTTTGTTGGACGACTTGTTAATGATGGCGTTGCACTGGTCGCGCGAGTCAAACATGGTGTTGCCGTCTTCAACCCGCATCACCGTGAGGTTGTTGCACCCCTTAAAGGCGCCGCTGCTGATTTTGGTCACCTTGGACGGGATGGTTACGCCCATGAGTTTGCTGCAACCGGCAAATGCCCCGGCTTCGATGCTGGTCACCATGTTGCCGATGGTGGCTGTGTACATGCCGGTGCAACCCTTGAACGCGCTGTCGCCAATCTTGGTCAATGTCAAAGGCATGGACACCGAGGTCACGTTCTCGCAGTCCTTGAATGCCGAGTTGCCGATGGTAACCACCTTGTACTCCTTGCCGTTGTACACCACAGTCGCGGGGATGGTGATCTTGCCGCTGTAGTAGATATGCTCCTGTTGGGCGTTCAGGTAAGTCACTGTGAGAGTCTTCTCGTCGCTGTTGATGTAGTAGCCAATGCCGTCAACGGTGATGTATTCATAGGCCTTGGCCGACACAAACGCTGTCAACGCCAGCACCACGATTGCCAATAATTTCTTCATCTTGTCAATATATTTTTATAGTTATTATCAAATGGTAATCACTTTCGGGTTACAAATTTAGCAATTTGCTTTTATTCGGTATTACATGATACGGTCTTTTTTTATATTATTAACTATTGGCAGGTCAATGCTTATCCCCAAAAACGTGGCCTTCATGTTTGGGGGTATAGAAAAAAGTGTGTAATTTTGCCGAAAATCTGATTTCATTATGAAGAAAATCATCTATACACTCATGGCAGCGGCAATGCTCGTGCTTGCCACCGGATGCGAGAAACTCAATAACAAGGAAGTTCACGGACTGGTCCACATTGATCTGGGGTCGCCCGCACTGTGGACCACTTACGGCGTGTCGGGCTTCGGCACCTACCGCATCTTCAACCGTGCCAAGGGCATTCCCGCCAATTTCCCCTACAATGTCAACACCTATACCGGCTATGGCGGCGTGGTGCTGATTGTAGGCACCGACATCTCGACCGGCGACCATGCCGTGACCGCCTATGAGACTGCCTGCCCGGTTGAGAACCGCCCCGACGTGTCGGTCGATATCGCTGCTAACCTCGATGCGGTCTGCCCCAAGTGCGGCTCACACTACAACGTGCTGACCGGCTCGGGATCGCCCGTGAGCGGAGTGGCACTCACAAACAACATGGGACTCACCATCCTCAGGGTATTCCCCAAGAACGGCGGCTATGAAATCACCTCGCGGTGATTAGTTCACTTCTTTGGTGAGTGAGATGCTCTCCAGCGTGTAGCTACTGCCGATGGATTCAAACAGAGGCACAAAGTCGGTGGTGTGGCGCACTCGCACCATGTAGTTGACGACTGTGGTCTCGGCAGGGTAGTCATAGCGTATCAACTCGTCGGTGATAATCACACCCTCGCTCTTGAGCAAGTCCTTGCAGGCGGTGAAGTCACTGACTATCCCTTTGAACTTGATTCTAACCACTTTTGACTCCCACACGAAGTTGTGGCGTTGCTCGATGCGCTCGAGGTTGACGAGCACAAAGATGATGAGCAGCGTGGCAACTGTCGAGATGACATACATGCCGGCACCCACGGCAAGCCCGATGCAGGCGGTGGTCCAGATGCCCGCAGCCGTGGTCAGGCCGCGAACCGACCCTTTCATCTGTATGATTGCTCCGGCACCAAGGAAACCCACGCCGCTGACAACCTGGGCGGCAATGCGGCCGGGGTCTCCGTTCTTCAAACCCAAGTATTCCTGTGGCACAAAAATCGAGATGATCATGGCCAGCGTGGCGCCCATCGAGATGAGCGCAAAGGTGCGCAGTCCGGCAATCTGCCCCTTGCGGCGGCGTTCAAGCCCGATGCAGGTGCCCAGCGCCATGCTCAGTAACAGCTTGAACAGCGAGTTCAGCGTGTTGACGTCGGACGACATTATCTGTTCCAGAAATCCGTTCATGTCACAAATATTTTAGTCGTTGAGCCACAGGCTCTTGATTTTACGTTTAATGGCAATGACATTGCCCGTGGTGATGGCTCCCATGATAATGAACCCAACCACAATGGCGACAAGCATCGACGCGCCGTTGGTGCCGAATGCCCGCAGCATGGGCAGATAGTAGGCGCGTGCCAAGAGCAGCAGCA
Organism: Candidatus Sodaliphilus aphodohippi; assembly: GCA_018065665.1. Classification (GTDB taxonomy): domain Bacteria; phylum Bacteroidota; class Bacteroidia; order Bacteroidales; family Muribaculaceae; genus Sodaliphilus; species Sodaliphilus aphodohippi. The sequence continues at coordinate 17,368 of JAGHSV010000157.1, read as the reverse complement.
CGACCGACAGCAGCAGCACCGCGCCGTTGATGGCAATCACCATATTGATGTAAGGACGCGACACCTGGCCGGGCGTGTAGCCCAGCAGCAGCAGGTCGCGCAGTTTGCGGGTGTTCTTCTGCAGCAGCAGGTAGATGCTGAGCATCAGCACAAAGAACGACAGCAGGCTGATGATAACGCCAACGACCACCACGATGCTGATAATCATTGTCAGGAAGTAGTTGGCCTTGCTCGACGACATTTTGTCGCCGGCAACGTCATAACTGTGCTCCTTCATGTAATCCTCAATCTTGACATCGCCTGGGCTGCTGACCTCCAGGATGAGGCGCAGCGGCTGCTGCTTGCCGCCCTGGCCGTAGCGGTTGTTTGCCCACTGCATGAACTCCTCGGGGACGATGACGGTGTTCAGGCGGTTAGAGAACCCCACGATGCGACCGGGAATCACCTCGTTGATGCCGTTGCCGCTCAGGCTGAACGACACGGGTATCATGCCGCTCTGTCCCTCGCTGATTTTGGGTAGCCCCTGTGTGGCGGCGAACCCGAAGTTGTAGAGCGTCAGGTAGTCGCGCGACACGATGACGGGAACCTCGGGGTGCGACGGGTTGAAGTCCCACTGGGCATCGGTGACGTCAATAAAGTCGCTGGGGATAGCCTCAAAGAAGAACTGGCTGCGCATTGCCTTGCCGCTGTTGCCCATGCCGATGGTGGCAAAAATCGAGAACTCGCTGTTGACAAAACGACCAACCTTGCGGCACCAGGGCTGTGCCTCTATGTCCTTGATGTCATCGGCGCTGAACTCGCTGCTGTGGCCCATCATGGCCCCGGCGGCGGTCACCGAGCGCGTGATGACAAGATAGTCCTTGCGGATGAAACTCTCCTCGTCGTTGAACACGGGTTTGACGTCGTTGTAGAACTGAACTGCCAGTATGACGATGGTCAGACCAACCAGGTTGGCAATGGAGAACCCTATCAACTGTGATGCACTGATGTGCTTGCGTAATAATTTCCAAATCAGTTTCATAGCGGCAATTACAGTTTTAGTTCGGTATCAACATTAATCTGCACGTTGTTGCCCACCGATGTGGCAATGATGCCGGCGCCCTGACGGGCGGCTTCGCTGGCAACCAGCTGCGCTACGATGCGGTTGTTCTTGTCGTCGAGGTGGCTCACCGGCTCGTCAAGCAGGATGAAGTCGGCAGGCTGGCACAGCGTTCGTATGATGGCAACGCGCTGCTGCTGCCCGATTGACAGTTTGCCCACGGGCTGGTCGATTTTCTCGGGGATGCCCAGCAGTTCAAGCAGGTCCTCGATTTCCTTGCGTGTCTTGAAATCGGTCAACTGGTTTTTCAGTTGGATATTGTCGATTACGCTCAGTTCGGGGAATAGTCTGAGGTCCTGCGGCAGATATGAGATGTGGCGGCAGCGCAGGTCGGTCCACTGGTCGATGGTGTAGTTGCGTGAGTCGGTGCCGTCAAAGCCCAGACGGCCGCTGTAGTCGATGCGGTAGCCGTAGATGTAACTGCACAGCGACGACTTGCCGGTGCCGCTCTCGGCAGTGATGAGGTAATTCTTGCCGCGCTCGAAGGTCACCTCGCGCAGCCACACGTGGCTGTTGGTGTCCTCGCGTCCGGCAAACACTGCGGGCAGCATATTGTTGAGTTCAATCCTGTTCATTGTTCACAATTCTTTATCAGAGCACAAAAATACATACAATTTCCCAAACACGCCTCAATTTCTCATCAAAAAAATGAGTATGGAGCGCCTTGAATGCCGCGACGGTGCCTGACAGGCATAAACAGATGATGATTCACTTGCGGGTTTTGAATACCAGCCACGGAGTTGCTCCCCTGTGGGGTGTGTGGCGCTTGCCAATGGCGTGCATTTCGCCCTTGCTGTCGCGGTAGTAGCTGTAGGCATCGCCGCCTGTCATGTAGATCGCATCGACAAAACCGTACTCGCGCAGTGCGTCGGCAAAGTCCCACATGGTCTCGGGGTTGGGGGCCTCGATATAGTACAGGGTGTCGCCAATGCGGCCCAGGGCGCGACGCTCTACCTTGCCGTGCAGTTGGAACCTGGGGGGCAGGACTCCGTCGCTGACCAATATGAACTGGCGGAAGAAGTGGCCTTTGTGCTTCACGGCATAGTCCTTGACATCCTCGTAACGTGATACGCCAATCACCATGTGGTTGCCAACTGCCGCAAAATATCCAAGCCGCGACTGGTCATTGCTCTTTTCCTTGCCGTTGATGACCAATGACCCGAGTGGTGTTCCGTGGGTATCGTAGTCGGCGGCATGGGCATAGAGATAGACGCTCTTGTCGTTTGGAGACGGTTCGTCCAGCATAAACTCGGCACGCAGTCCTTCAATCTTGTAGAAGTTGAGACGCACGCCCAGGATGCTGTCGCTGGTCATGACAACCTTGGGCCGATGCCCCGCAAGCGGTTGTTCCAGTTTGGCGATATTCTCCTCGGGCGAAACCGATACGGGCACGCCAAGGTGAATGTAGTAGCGCCAGTAACCCAGCGCCGCAACCAAGGCCAAAACCACAAGCAATGCTGCAAGTGCACTGGCTGCCACCCAACGCCAGCGGTGTTGATGCCCGACGTTAATCACCGTTGTGGCAGACGGTTTGTTGTCGTCGTTAGATTCGATGACAATCAACGGAGTCTCCTCGATATATTTCTCATTGTTCTTGTCCATTGTCGCCTCCTTTCTCCATTATCGACTTTATGTCAACCAGTGCCTCGCGAGTCAGACGGTCAATCCTGACATCATCCTTCATGCGGTTGTCGGCCAGCACCAGCTGGCGCTCGGGCAACTTGATGACCTGAATATAGTTCTTGTTGACAATAATGCTCCGTCCAAGCCTGATGAAGTGATTGTCCTTTAACTGGGCAAACGTCTCCTCAAAGTAGTGAAGTTTGAATGTCAACTTCAGCGTTTTGCCGCTGCACAGGTGTATGTCGGAATAGTTGCCGTCTGCCATGACATAAACGATGTCGTCAGTGCAGACGCGCACCAACTCGGTGGATGTTGCGATTTTAAGCCATTCCATTATTCACGTTTTTGTTTGTTTCTTGCAAATTTACTGCTTTATTCTGAATATCGCCAAAAAAAGCAACAAAAATCGCTTTACCATATATATCTTTTTGCTGTCCGGTAAAAAATCATCATGCAGCACCGAAGTTTTTTTGACTGAAAGTTACATAAGTTACATAAGGCTGACGCAGTGGGGAAAACTCTCGCCATAAATCGGTAATTTGATCCCAAGGGCATCACATCTCAATAACCCACGATGACGGACCGCAGGGGCGGGACGCCATCGTGGGACAACACCATCACCCAACACCGTTCCCCTTGGGAACAGAGCAGACTTAGAGACTCTGTCCCACGATGGCATTTCGCTGCAGCTCAATGCTATCGTAGGTTATTAAGGTGCAATGCCTGTCGGCATTGGGCAGCATCTATGTTCCTTCATCTATGGTATCGGTTATAAGTTGTAACTTGACACCTTTCGGCATTGGACACAGTAATCTATGTAACACCCTCACCGATAGCCCCTCTCTACGGGAGAGGGGTTGGGGTGAGGCCGCAAAAAAAAGCCACAAGCCATTTCATTAATGACCTGTGGCATTTCAAATAGGGGGGGCGCCGTTCAACGGTTAGAGTCCGATACTGCGCATGAACTTGACGGCAATGCGCTTGGCAGCACCGATGCTGTACTTGCCAATCCGTTTACCCTTTACAGCCGAGACACGGCGTTCGCTGCTTGACTGGACACGCAGCAAGTCGTTCAGGTTGTACTTGCCCGCGGGTTCCTCACTGTACACTGCGATACATCCGTCCTCCATCTTGTAGTAGAATACTGCCTGATGGCCGTTGTCGAGGGTTACTGACTGCTCAATGGCTATACCATCGAGGTTAGTGTTGTTTGTTGCGCTTTTCGTTGCGCCTGACGCCGACATCGAGATGCTCATGAGCACCACTGCCAGAATTGCAAAAATCTGCTTCATGATACTAAAAATAAAGTTTGTGTTCTGTTTTCACGGTGCAAAGGTAATATGGGACTTGAACACGATGCAAGAAAAAAAAGGCAGGATGTATGAACACCCCGCCCCGTTGTATGAATTTGCTTTTATTATATGATTTTGCCTACAAATTGAGTGTCAACTCAACGGGGCAATGGTCGCTGCCATAAACCTCGTTATGGATCGCTGCACCCGCGAGAACGTCGTCGAGACGCTTGGACGTCAGGAAGTAGTCGATGCGCCACCCGGCGTTCTTCTCGCGTGCATGAAAACGGTAGGACCACCACGAGTAGGCCTGCTCCAGATCGGGATTGAAGTGACGGAAGGTGTCGGTAAATCCGGCATCGAGCAGAGTGGTCATCTTGTCGCGCTCCTCGTCGGTGAATCCGGCATTGCGTCGGTTGCTCTTGGGGTTCTTGAGGTCAATCTCCTTGTGTGCCACGTTGAGGTCGCCACAAACCACCACGGGCTTGACAGCATCCAGTTTCAACAGATAGGCACGGAAGTCATCCTCCCACCGCATGCGGTACTCCAGGCGTCGCAGCCCGTCCTGGCTGTTGGGGACATAGGCGGTAACGAGATAGAATTTCTCCATCTCGAGGGTGATGACGCGGCCCTCATGGTCATGCTCGTCAATGCCGATTCCACGGGTTACCGAGAGGGGTTTGATGCGTGTAAAAATGGCTGTGCCGCTATATCCTTTCTTGTCGGCATAGTTCCAGTAACTCTCATATCCGTCAAAGGCAATATCCAGTTGCCCCTCCTGCATCTTGGTCTCCTGCAGGCAGAAGAAGTCGGCGTCAAGTGCCTTGAAAGACTCGGCAAACCCCTTGCCCGCGCAGGCACGAAGGCCGTTAACGTTCCACGAAATCAGTTTGATCATTGTTCCTCGTCGGTTTCCTGGGTTGGTTCGGCTTCGGTTTCCTCACTCTCATCGTTCTCTTGGGGCATAATCTCGGCCTCGCGCTTGAATGCCTTGCGCGCCTTGACCATGCAGTAGATTGACATGATTAGCGGCACGAGGGCAAACAGTGTCAGCACAATAAGAGCCCATGTGGGTAACAGATGCTTGTTGGCAACATAGAGCACGGCTGCAGCAACGAGAATGCAAATGCAGTCATAAATGAGCCCCATCTTGTAGTATTTCATTCCGTCCATAGCGATAAAATTTATATGTGCAAAGATAGCACAAATTTCCCAAACAGCAAAAAAAGAACGTCGTCGAAGGTGTGATAAAACAAGAAAGTCAATATGTGAACTCCCAAGCAAGTGTGGACGTTAACCGGTTTGGGCAATAAAAACGGAGTTTTTGCGTTATTATTGATATGAAAACAGCACGTCCGACCGATGCGTCAATCATATTAACCTATCGCTGCCCGATGCACTGCAAGATGTGCAATATCTGGGCTAACCCCACCGACGGCCGCGAGGAAATCAAACCCGATGACCTCAAGTGCCTGCCCCAGTTGAAGTTCATCAACCTGACAGGCGGCGAGCCGTTTGTCCGCACCGACATCGACGAGATTGTAAGGGTGTGCTACACCAAGGCACCGCGCATTGTCATTTCCACCTCGGGGTGGTTTCACGAGCGCGTGATTGACCTGGCTCGGCAGTTCCCCGACATCGGCATCCGCATCTCCATCGAGGGGCTTGCGGCCAAGAACGACGAACTACGCGGTCGTGAGGGTGGCTTTGAGCGTGGGTTGAAGACGCTGAAGACCTTGCAGGATATGGGTGTCAAGGACATCGGATTCGGGTGCACGGTGGGAGCCGGCAACTCGCCCGACATGCTGGAACTCTACCGGTTGGCCAGTGACATGGGACTGGAGTTTGCCACTGCCGCACTTCATAACTCGTTCTACTTCCACAAGCACGACAATGCCATCATGAACCCCGGGCAGGTGACTGCTGACTTCGAGCGTCTGGTCAACCTGCAACTGGCTGAGCGTTCACCCAAGTCGTGGTTCCGCGCCTACTTCAACATGGGTCTCATCAACTATGTCAACGGCGGAGAGCGCCTGCTGCCGTGTGAGGCGGGCAGCGCCAACTTCTTTATCGACCCGTGGGGCGAGGTCTATCCGTGCAACGGCATGGAAGAGGACAAGTGGAAAGAGAGTATGGGCAACATTCACGAGTGCAGCGACTTCATGACCCTGTGGAACAGCGAGCAAGCCAATAGCGTAAGGCAAAAGGTTTGTCACTGCCCCAAGAATTGCTGGATGGTGGGCACGGTGTCGCCCGTGATGCACAAGTATATCTGGAAACCTGCCGCATGGGTGCTGTGCAACAAGATGCGCAGCCTGGTTGGCAAAGATGCAAAACTGATTTCAAAACCCTCAAAATAGTCAAGCGATGAAAGTAGTGGTAATCGGCACGCGCGGCATACCCGGCATTCAGGGCGGAGTGGAGACTCACTGCGAGAATCTCTACCCCGAACTGGTGAAACTGGGCTGCGACGTGACCGTGATCCGCCGCCGCTGCTATGTGAATCCCGACTATGATGTCGATACATACAAGGGTGTCAAAATTATTGACACATGGGCATGGCGCAACAAGAATCTTGAGGCCGCGCTGCACACGATGATGGCGGTGTTCAAGGCACGCACCATGCACCCCGACATTGTCCACATCCATGCCATCGGGCCCAGTCTCTTTGCCCCGCTGGCGCGACTGCTGGGCATGAAAGTGGTTTCGACACACCACGGTGCCGACTACAAGAGGGCCAAGTGGGGGTGGATGGCGCGCATGATGCTGCGACTGGGCCAGTGGTGCCAGGTCAAGACTGCCAACCGCATTATCGCCATCAGCGAGTCCATTGCCGACGACCTCGCCTACCACCACGGGCGCAGCAAAGGGGTGGACGTTATCTGCAACGGTGTCGGTGCACCGACAAACCCCACCGGCCACCAATATCTCGACTCGCTCGGGCTCGAGCGCGGCAATTACATCCTGACTCTGGCGCGTTTCGTGCCCGAGAAACGACTTGACCTGCTCATCGACGCATACTCCCGATGTGACACCCACGGCATGAAACTGGTGATTGCAGGCGATAGCGACCACGACAACCCCTATAGCAGGGCACTGAAAGAGCGTGCCACCGCAGCCGGTGCCACAATGACCGGATTTATCAAGGGAGAACAACTGGCCGAGATTATGGACGGCGCGGCGCTGTTTGTGCTGCCGTCGGCCCACGAGGGGTTGCCAATTTCGTTGCTCGAGGCCATGACATGGGGTATTGACGTGCTTGCCAGTGACATCGACGCCAACCGTCTGCCCGAACTCAACGACAGCGACTTTTTTGCCTGTGGCGACATCGATAGCCTGTGTGCCGCACTCGAGCGCAAGACTGGCGCACCTGCCGCACGCCGCACCTATGACATGAACCGGTATATGTGGCCCACCATCGCACGTGCCACACTCGACACCTACAACGCGACTATTTGATGCACAAACATAATATCTGCCCAAGATTTTAGAATTATTGCTGTCCGTTTTAGCTGATACAGCGCTCTGGGACCATCTTTTTTATCATAAAAACGCAAAAGATTGGGGAAACCAAAAAAAAGTTATACCTTTGTGATATATTAGGCATAAAGTAGAAATTATGGATTTCAGGACAACTATAAAGATTCCCGACAACAGGCAGATACTGCGTCACGACGACGGAGTGGTGCTGCTGGGGTCTTGTTTCAGCGATAACATCGGCGCCAAGATGCGCGCGGCGATGATGAACGTTGACATCAACCCATACGGTCCCATCTACAATCCGATGAGCATTGCTGCCGGAGCCGAACGTATCATTAAGGGCGAACCCATTGCGGGCGCGACGCTTTTCAGGCAGAGCGGTGTGTGGAATAGCTATGCGTTCCACTCGCGTTACAGCATGGCCGACAAGGGCGCTGCACTCACGCTGATGAATGACCGCATTGCCGAGGCGCACGAGCACCTGGCTGCTGCGCGCCTGCTCGTCGTCACGCTGGGGACTGCCATTGTCTATCGCCTGCGCGAGACCGGCGAGGTGGTGAGCAACTGCCACAAGGTGCCGCAGCACCAGTTTAGCCGCGAGATGGCATCGGTCGACGAGATGGCGTCGGCATTGTCGTCGATGGTGTGCAGCCTGCACTCCTTTAACCCCGACCTGAAAATTGTCTTTACCGTCAGTCCCATACGCCACATTGCCGACGGTCTCGACCAGAACTCCCTCAGCAAGGCATCGCTGCGTGTCGCTGTGGATCGCGTCATTGCCGAGCACCCCGACTGTGCCGAGTACTTCCCCAGTTACGAGATTGTGATGGACGACCTGCGCGACTACCGCTTCTATGCCACCGACATGGTGCACCCCAGCGATGTCGCCGTCGAGTACATCTGGCAGACCTTCCAGGCAACTTACCTTGATGACCGCGCCGCCCAGGCAGTGGCGCGTTGCGAACGTGTCTATAAACGTTTGATGCACCGGCCGATGAGCAGCAACCGCGAGGTCGTCGAGCGCTTTAACGCCGACACCGTCACCGTGGTGGGGAACCTTGTCAAGGAGTACCCCTATCTTGAAAAAATCACCGAAATCAGAAATATCCTGCAACAATGAGATATCCCATTACCGAAATTGCAAGCGCAATTGGTGCACCGGCAACGCGCCTTGCCGACGACAACGCTGTGGTCAGCCAGTTGCTGATTGACTCGCGTTCGCTGTCATCACCTGCCGAGACGCTGTTCTTTGCACTGCGCACCGCTAACAACGACGGTCATCGCTATGTCGATGACCTGTATAGCCGTGGTGTCCGCAACTTCGTTGTCGAGACGCTGGCGGGCATCGAGTGCCGCAGGGGCGATGCCAACTTTCTTGTCGTGACCGACACGCTTGACGCGTTGCAGTCGCTTGCAACCTTCCATCGCCGTCGTTTCCGCCATCTGCCCGTGATTGGCATCACCGGCAGCCGCGGCAAGACAACCGTCAAGGAGTGGCTCTACCAGCTGCTGGGCGATGACTACCGCATCGTGCGCTCACCGCGCAGTTACAACTCGCAGATTGGTGTACCGTTGTCGCTGTGGGACATTGACGACGACACCTCGCTTGCCATCATCGAGGCCGGCATATCGACTACCGGCGAGATGGCAAACCTGCAGGCTATGATACGTCCCACAATGGGTGTCATCACCAACATCGGTGCCGAGCACAACGACGGCTTCACCTCGATGCAGGAGAAAGCCATCGAGAAGGCCAAGATACTGTTCAACTGCGACTGTATCGTTTACTGTGCCGACGACCGCTATGTCCAGCAGACCATCAAACCGATGCTCGAGGTGGACGTGGCGCGCGAGTGTGCATGGTCGATGGGCGGTGCCAATGCAGCCATCAGGGTCACCTCGGCCATGGTCGAGGGTGGCAAGTCAACAATTACCTACGAGTATGAGGGCGCCACAAACACCATCGAGATACCCTTTGCCACCGACCGCGACATCGAGAACGCGTTGACCTGCCTGGCTGTGATGCACCTGCTTGACGTCAAACCTGATGTCATTGCCGAGCGGATGGCACGCCTCACCCCCGTGGGCACACGCATCAACGTGATTGAGGGCGTCAACAACTGCACCATCGTTGCCGACGGCTATACCAGCGACTATAACTCGCTCACTCCGGCACTCGACTTTATGTCGCGTCGCGCCGGCTCACGTCCCAGCACGGTGATACTGAGTGATATCGCCCCCGACGTTTATAGCGGTGACGACCTTTACCACCACGTCAGCGAGTGGCTGTGCAGCAAGCACGTCAGCCGTCTGCTGGGCGTGGGACCCGAGATGATGCGTTATGCCTCGCACTTTGACGGCATGAACGCGCGTTTCTTTGCCGACACCGCCCAGTTGCTGGCACAGATGTCGCAGGGCGACTTTGAGGACGAGACAATCCTTGTCAAGGGCGCTCCCGAGTTTGATTTCGGTCAGATACTGGATATGCTCGAGGTGAAGCAGCACCAGACCGTCGAGGAGGTGGATCTTAACGCGCTTGCCCATAATTTCAAGTTCTTCAAGTCAAAACTGAAACCCACCACCAAGACCGTGGCAATGGTCAAGGCATCGGGATATGGAGCAGGCTCATACGAGATTGCCAAGACGCTGCAGGACCGTGGTGCCGACTATCTGGCAGTTGCTGTGCAGGACGAGGGCGTCGAACTGCGCAAGGCAGGCATCACCATGCCAATCATCGTGCTGAATCCGTCAATAGTTAACTACAAGGCAATGTTCCTCCATGACCTTGAACCCGAGGTTTACAGTCTGGAGGAATGCCGCGAACTTATCAAGGAAGGTGCCAAGTGCGGAGTCAAGAACCATGCTGTCCACATCAAGATTGACACCGGCATGCACCGCCTGGGATTTACTTTCGAGCAGCTACCCGAACTGGTTGAGTTGCTATCTGGCCAGGATATACTGAAACCCTCATCGGTGTTCTCACACCTGTGCGTGGCCGACGAACCGTCACAGGATGACTATACCCGTAGCCAATTCGAGTATTTCGACCGTTGCTGCAAGGTGTTGCAGGACAGTTGCGAACATCACCTGATGCGTCACATCCTCAACACCACCGGCATTGTGCGTTTCCCCGAGCATCAACTCGACATGGTGCGCATTGGCATCGGACTCTATGGCATCAAGACCATCTTTGACGGAGCCGAGGACACGCTGCAACCGGTATCATCGTTACGGTCGGTCATCATCAGCGTCAAGGAATGGCCGGCAGGTACCACAATCGGTTACGGACGCCATGGCGTATTGACCCGCGATTCGCGCATCGCTACAGTCACGATTGGATATGGTGACGGATTTGACCGCCACTTTGGCAACGGGGCAATCAGCATGTGGGCTGGTGGAAAGAGATGCCCTACGGTTGGCAACGTCTGCATGGATGCCGTAATGATTGATATCACCGATACAGATTGCCGGATTGGCGATCGTGTCGAGATATTCGGGCCCCATATACCTGTCGAGGAGTTGAGCGAGGCACGCGGCACTATCCCCTATGAAATCCTGACCAGCGTGTCGCCTCGCGTAAAGCGTGTTTACTATCGTGAATGACAATTGAAAAAAATATTAAATAACATACTAATATGGCAGCAATCAAGACAATCGGTTTATTGACCTCGGGCGGAGATGCCCCCGGTATGAATGCGGCAATCCGTTCGGTCACCCGTTCGGCAATTTTCAGCGGTTTTAAGGTTAAAGGTATCTATCGCGGATACAAAGGTTTTATGACCAACGAGATAGTGGAGTTCAAGACCCAAAACGTGTCAAACATCATTCAGCAGGGCGGCACCATCCTGAAGACTGCCCGCTGCAAGGAGTTTACCACCCCCGAGGGGCGTCAGCAGGCATACGATGTCATGCGCCAGCACGATATTGATGCCCTGGTCGTCATTGGTGGCGACGGGTCGCTGTCGGGTGCGCGCGAGTTTGCCAACGAGTTTGACGTGCCCATCGTGGGACTTCCCGGCACAATCGACAATGACCTCTATGGTACCGACCATACAATCGGCTATGACACAGCGCTCAATACAATCATGTGGTGTGTTGACCGCATACGCGACACGGCGTCGAGCCACGAGCGGCTGTTCTTCATCGAGGTGATGGGCCGCAACGCCGGTTTCCTGGCACTGAACGGAGCAATCGCGAGCGGTGCCGAGGCTGCCATCATTCCCGAGATTTCGACCGAGGTTGACCAGTTGGCTGAACTTATCCAGAACGGATTCCGCAAGACAAAGAACTCATCAATCGTGCTGGTTGCCGAGAGTCCGGTAACCGGTGGCGCCATGGGGCTTGCCGAGCGTGTCCGCAACGAATATCCCCAGTATGACGTGCGCGTCACCATCCTCGGACACCTGCAGCGTGGCGGTTCGCCAACGGCACAGGATCGCATCCTGGCTTCGCGTATGGGTGCTGCGGCAGTCGATGCACTGCTCGAGGGACAGCGCAATGTCATGATTGGCGACCTGCGCGAGGAGATTGTCTATGTCCCCTTCTCCAAGGCTATTAAGAACGAGAAACCAATTGACCGCGACCTGGTGGCTACACTGCGTCGTCTGTCAATATAAAAAAACTATCGAATATGAAAAAAACAATCATTATGTCAATGGCACTGGCTTTTGTTGCCGCTCTCTTGTCCTGCAGCCACAATGCATCGGGCAACGCTATCGTTACCGACAGTTGCGGAGTTGTGCAGAAATTCGACACTACCCAGAAGGTAATCTACCTGGTCTTCACCGGGCACTATAGTCTCAACGACAGTGGCCGCTTTGAGAACTTCGACGGTGTGGAACCGGTCCTCAACACTCTCAAGGAGAAAGGCGTGAAGGGCTCTTTCTTTCCCACGGCAATCACCATCGAGCAGCCAAAGTATGAGCCCTCTATCAAGCGAATCATCGCCGAGGGGCACTATCTGTCGGCTCACTCATACGCACACCTGCAACTGTGTGATGACAACGGAAAGACACTTGTGCCTGCCGACAGCATTGCTGCCGATTTCAAGAAGATGGAAGCCCAACTCAACCGCTTTGGACTGACCAAGGAACAGTACTGCTGGATGATTCCGCCATACGAGACCTATAATGCCGAGACTGCCGACGCCATGCGCTCGCTGGGATACAAACTGCTCAATCCCACCAGTGGCCTGGGCACAGGCATGGACTGGACAACACCGGGCACAAAGATTTACAGGTCGTGTGAGCAGATTCTCGCTAATCTGTGGAAATATGAGGAAGACAACAGCATGAATGGAGTCATCCTGCTCATTCATGCAATGAACTACCCTGACCGCACCGATGCCGACCGCCCATACATGCACCTGGGCGAAATCATAGACAAACTTAAAGCCAAGGGCTATACCTTCAAGACTCTGAAGGATGTTATGGCCCTTGACAAGTAATATACTAAGGTCTTTCTTTTCTAAACGGGCATTGTCGCCGTTAGCAGCAGCGCATTGCCGTCAAGGTGAATGCGCCCTGCCGACGCTGGTACCAGCACGGTCTCGCCGCGGTGGATTGGTGTGACGGTCTCGCCCGTGGTCAGTGTGCCATAGCCTTTGAGGCACATTACCACCATGAACGACTCGCCAAGGTCTATCGTGTCAATGCCGTCAAGCACCAGTCTTGACACGGTGAAGTACGGGCAGTCAACGACGGTCACATATCCCTTTGCGTCGGCAAACAAGCGGTTATTGCCACTGGTGTACTTGTAGTTGATGGCGTCCTTGGCCATCTGGGTGTGCAGTTCTCGCGGGTTTCCGTCCTTGTCACGGCGGTCATAGTCATAGACGCGGTAGGTGATGTCGCTGGTCTGCTGAATCTCGGCCAGCAGGTTGCCGGCACCGATGCCATGCAACTGCCCGGCGGGTACATAAAAGACTTCGTCGGCATGCGACGGGTGCTGGGCAGCCACCTCCATGATGGTGTTGTCGGCAATGCGGCGCACATACTCGTCGGGCGTGATTTCGTGGGTCAGACCGCTGATTATCTTGGCATCGTCAACGGGGTTGATGATATACCACATCTCGTTTTTACCCATGCAGTTGTGGCGTTGACGCGCCAACTCGTCGTCGGGGTGTACCTGCAGCGACAGATTCTGGTTGGCATCAATGATTTTAACCAGCAGCGGGAACTCGTTCCCGAAGCGCTGATATACTTTCTCGCCCACGAGTGAACCCTTATGCTCCCCAATCAGTTCTGTTAGCGTCAAGCCTTTCTCGTCACCCTCGGCAACTACCGATTCGTGTCCTTTGACACCCGAAATTTCCCAACTCTCGCCAATGTTCTCGAGGTCGGTTTCTATACCCTTGAATGTCGCAATACGATTGCCGCCCCAGATTACTGTCTTCAGGTACGGCTCAAATTTATAAGGTTTTAATACTTTCATTGCTCAATCTTTTTTATTTGACAAGTGCAAAGTTACGCATTTTTTCTCGCTTGTTCACTATCGGGGTTGTTTCTTTTCGGCCGATAGTGTCAACAGCATTAACAAAATCGAGATTACACAACTGCCGATGAGCAGGACGAATGTCCAGTTCCACCCGGCATGTTGAGCAACATAGCCAATGACGATGTTTGCAAGCACTGCCGTACCGAGCACATAACCCAGAAAACCTGTCAATCCGGCAGCGGTTCCGGCAGCATTCTTGGGCGCGAGGTCAAGAGCCTGGACGCCAATCAGCATCACGGGACCATATATGAAGAACCCGATGGCCATCAGGCATACTATAACTACAGTCAGGTTGTCGATATACTGCCAGTAAATCAGGATAAAGACTGCGACAATGGCCATGAAGATGATGGTTGGCCACGCCCGTTGTCCATGAAACAGTTTGTCGCTCAGCCATCCGCACACCAGAGTTCCCGGGATGGCTGCTATCTCGTAGGCAAAATATGCCCATCCCGTGTCTTTGATGTTGATACCCTTCTCGGTGAGGATTGTAGGGGCCCAGTCAAGGCATCCGTAACGGACCATATACACAAAGGCGTTGGCAAATGCGATGTACCACAGGAAACGGTTGCTCAGCACAGTCTTGAATATGTCTTTGGTCGAAAGGACTTCCTCGGCTTTTTCGCTATACACATTGGAATAGTCACCACGCCATTTCTCTATCGACGGCAACCCGCAGGATTGTGGAGTGTCGCGAATCAGGCAGTAGGCGGCTATTGCAATCAAGATGGCAACGCAAGCGGGAAAAGCATACGTTCCAATCAGAAAGTAGTATTGGGCATTGGTCCCGTAAAACATTGAACCGAACCAGATTGCACCATACACTGCCATAGGCCCGACAAGCGCCCCGCCAACATTGTGGGCGCAGTTCCAGACCGACATCCAGGTGCCGCGCTCCTTCTGTGAGAACCAGTGGGTCATGACACGGCCGCACGGTGGCCACCCCATGCCGTTGAACCAGCCCACCAGAAAGTTGAGCAGCGCCATCAGGAATATGGCAAAACCCTTATGCTCAGCTCCGACCCACTGGACCGGCACCACCATGAACATCATGGACAATGCCGCGAGTGTCAACCCCAATGGCAGGAACCGGCGGGCATTGCTGCGGTCTGAGACGCTTGCCATCAAGAATTTTGAAAAGCCATAGGCAATGGCGTTGAGCGACAAGACAATGCCCAGTTCATCCTTGCCGAACCCCAGAGGCTCGAGCATAGGCATTGCCATCGAAAAGTTCTTGCGGACAATATAAAACCCGGCGTAACCAATGAATGCGCCCAGAAATACCTGTGCACGCAGTTTCTTATAGAGAGCGTCGGCCTCGGGTCCGGTCTGCTCGGCCTTGAACGCAGGCGGTTTCAGAAAACTTGCCATATCTTGTCGATTGTATTAAATGTTTTGACAAACGCAAAGGTAAGCAATTTTTTAATGCCACGGTAATCCTATTCCATATTTTATTTGTATTTTTGCCCTGTCAATTTCTGTATTTTATGATTAGCAACTTGAGGATACTCTTATCGCTCGCGATGATGATGTGCGGATTGCTGTGTTACTCCCGGCAGGCGATGGAGTTAAATGAACTGGAGAAACTGATTGATGAATTCCCCGGCGAGGTGGGCATAACTGATTGCCAACATTGCCGGGTTATGCCTTGAATATGTTCTCCAAGAATTAAGACAATGAAAAAGATATTTACAGCGTTGATAATGATTGTCACCCTGTGGACGTCGTCATGGGGACAAGAGTCTTTGTTTGCCCACTATCAATATATGGTTGGCGATATCGCTTACATGAAAAATAGGGCAGATACGACACTGTCAGTAACCTATGTCGAAAGGTATAATGGTTCAAATTACCAGGGAGTGTCTGTAGTTGTGATTCCGTCAATACTTGAACTGGGCGAAATCTCCTATCATGTCACCGCGATCGGCGAAGATGCGTTCATGTCTTGCAACACTCTGGCCTTGATTGACATCCCCAACTCGGTGACCTCAATTGGGCGCCGGGCATTTTCAGGATGCACCAAACTGACCTCGGTGTATATACCCGACTCGGTGAAATCAATCGGTGACTACGCGTTCGAGAAATGCACCGGCCTGACCTCGGTGAAAATCTCCAACTCGGTCAAGTCAATAGGGGAAAATGTGTTTTCTATGTGCTACGGGTTGACCTCGATTTCCATACCGTGCTCGGTTGACTCAATAGACAAATATGCGTTCTGGGGTTGCTCAGGACTGGAAAGGATTGTTGTGGAGGAGGGGAACGCTAAATATGATTCAAGAATGAACTGCAACGCCATCATCGAGACCTCGACCAACACATTGGTTTTGGGGTGCAAGAAAACGGTTATCCCCAACTCTGTCGCCAAAATCGGTGCCTGTGCGTTCTTGAATTGCTGTGGCGGCAACCTTCAGTCAATCACCATCCCCAAATCAGTAACCAGTATTGACAGCTATGCGTTCGATGGTTTTTGCGGCATTACTAAGATGTATGTCCAGAGTGAAGTACCCATAGAAATCCCGAAAGATGCATTCGGCCAAAGCGGAAATTTTCAGCAGCAAGCCACGCTATATGTGCCGGTTGGCTCAGCGGCCCGATACCGTCAACACCCTGAATGGGGCAGATTCAAGACAATAGAAGAGACCTCGATCCACTAACCCCCAAAAACGCGCCGGAGCGATTTTTTTGTAAAAAAGTTTGCTGTGTGAGGAATTTATTGTAACTTTGCATCGCAAAAATTGAAAGGAGGTTTTGTTTAACTCCCAGACAGATATTGAATATCAGCATATTATCCCGTTGATGAGGGTCCGCCGCAACCCTTGGTGCCGCATTAGTGTGCGGTTGATATATTGCATTCTGCAGTGAAATGGCGGCAATCAACACTAACATTTTTCTTATCTTTGTCGCGGCGCCATGTGTGCCTGTCGGCAGTTCGCGTGGGCATCTTCGGCCTATCGCTTAAACAAGAGAATACATTTAATTAATAACAATAAAAATTTAAAACAAAAAACAATTATGATTATCGTACCGGTAAAGGAAGGCGACAACATCGAAAAAGCCTTGAAGAAATTTAAGAGAAAATACGAAAAAACAGGTATCGTAAAACAGCTTCGCGCACGCCAGGCATTTGAGAAACCTTCTATCACCAACCGCAAGAAGATGATGAAGGCCGTTTACGTACAGCAGCTTCGCGCTAAGGAAGATTAATCAGGCTTGAATCGAGGCAGTGCGGCCTTCACTTCACTGAACCGCACAATGCATATCACCGACTGCATCCCACAATCTTGTGGATCGCAGTCGGTGCTTTATTTGCCTCATAATATACCTCCTATATCTCCTATTGCTCCTATACTTTCCCCCCCCCCCCCGGGGGGTTGGGGCG
>JAGHSV010000037.1 GCA_018065665.1 Candidatus Sodaliphilus aphodohippi | reverse complement strand
GTGCCAGCTGTTCAAGAATGTTTTTCTCCATGCTGCAAAGATACATATTCTTCGCAAATCTCCAAAAACTCCCCCCGCCTTTTTTCGACTGAGCCGTTTTTCACTTTTATATAATATAGGCGGGGGCAACAGTGCAAGTCGATACATCGCAATCTTGCAATTCAGGCGCACATTGTTTTTGCTGTCCTGAGTAGTCGGGAAAGAGCCGGATTGTTTGAAAAAACGAAGTCCTAATAAAAAAATTAATCCTCGGCGCACCACGCGCCGGGGATTGCTTAACTAATTAACCTTCTAATACTATTAACATAAACCTTAAACACTTAAAAAACATACTATGCGTCTCACGACGCATAGTATGGTATAAACCATAAAAACTAATACTATGAAAAACTTGATGCAAAAGTATAACAAAAATTACTAACAGAATCATTAATGATAGAAAATTGCTATTATTTTAACATACTTTTGCTATATATACATGTTTTTAACAACGGTTAACCAAAATAACAAGTAGCAACCGCCATTTCTCGCACTGAGAACGGCGGTTGCCATTAAGGGTGGAATTTTGTGACCGGAATTCTGTTATTATCGCCACAGGGGAGGGATGACCTTAGGACAGGTCGTCAATCTGCCGGCGTATCTCGTCAATCTGCTTAACCTGCTTGCGGTAAACCCCGAAGTACCCGATCAGTCCGCCGGCGATGGCACCGATTATGCCGCCGACCGAGGCGCCGCGTATGGCGTTGAGGTGTTCGGCTGCAGTCTCGCCGGGAACGGCAAGGAAGTCGGGGTTGGTCTGCATGTCATAGAGGAACCACGCCATGAAAACCACGAGGAACGGGAGACCGATGAATCGGAGCCATACCTGGCACACCTTCTTGATGTGCAGCAGTCGTTCACTGGCTTTGATGAGGTCGTCGCCGATGCCCTGCTCGGCCTTGATCGCCTCGTAAAGGAGGTGGATTTCACACATGAGTGCAACCACCATCAGCAGCTGGACAAACCACACGAGTCCTGTCGACATCCCGATCCACTGGTGCACAAAACTGTAAAGTACAATTGTGGCAAGAATGATAATAATGCTCATCACCTCACGTTTGACCACCTTGCCAAGTCCGCTGTGAATGGCCCTCTCGACCTGATTTTTTGAGATGGTGGTTCCCTTGTCGATTCGTTCCTGCAGCATTGACATCTGTCGGCGCAGGTCCTCGAGTTCGCTATTGTTGAAATTTTCGTTATCCATAGGAGTCATGTTTTTTTGCAAAATTAAATGTGTTAGTTTTTATTCCATTTCCTTCAGTTGCTGGCGGATGCGTACCAGCCGCACCCCGACGTTCTTGGGTGTGATGCCGACGATGGCGCCAATCTCGTCGTAGGACAGGTTCTCGAGCCAGAGCAGCACGATGGCGCGGTCAAAGACGCCAAGCCGGCGAATGCGGCTGTAGAGCTGCTGCACCTGACGGTCGTCGGCAGCGTCGGTCTTCACCTCTTTCAGACCCAGGGTGTCAACGACATCCTCGTGCTGGCGGCGGCGTTTCTTCTTGCGGTCGGCGGTGATGCATGTATTCATTGCCACGCGCCACACCCACGTGCCGATGCTGCTGCGGCCTTCAAAGTTCTTGAACCCCTTCCACAGGTTGACCAGCGTCAACTGCACCAGGTCCTCGACGTCGTCGTTGTCGTTGGCAAACATCAGGCAAACCGTGTAGATGTTGTTCTTTTGTTCTTTCACCAGTTTGGTGAACTGTAGTTCGTTCGTTCCCATTTTCAATTTTTGTTTTTTTTGGAAGCCTTCCGCTATTTAGACTACACCGTCTATCCAAAAACTACAAGAAAAAATAAAAAAAACACATTTTGTCACAAAAAAATAAAACGAGGGTGTGACAAACATCCCTAAAAAAGGACGACTGAACCCGTGATGTGTCCAGCCGTCATACGCTTATGAAAAAAGTGGAGCACAGCGGACTCGAACCGCTTACCTCAACACTGCCAGTGTTGCGCTCTACCAGATGAGCTAGTGCCCCGTGATTATCTTTCACGTTGCAAAGTTAATACATATTTTTGAATTATAGCATAAAAACACAAAAAAATAATTTAAAAGAGCGCTTCGCTTTCCAGAACGTTGCACTCCTCCGAGCGCCTGACGGCTCTGCAGAACGGCTTCGCCTTTAAAGATTTCCCCATACCTGAGTTTTTTTTGGCTATAAAACAAAAGAAACATAAGGCTGACGCAGTCTGGAAGACGCTACACCGATTGCATGTTGTCGACCATACTATGTAGCGCACCGACGCAGAAAAATGAAACAGAAAATATATTTGAGACTGATAACGGTGACTTGATGCCCCTCTTTCGTTCCCCAGGGAACGCACACTTGATCAAATCGTGACACCGCTGCGTCAGCCTTTTGTTCCTTATGTGATTTTTGGTCAAAAAAAACAGATAACTAAGCCAGACCATACTCTGTGGCGTATTCCAGAGGCGTGTTTCTGCCCAAATAAAATCTGCCGGAATCAACATTTTACACAATTATTGCCCGTGTTGGAAAATTAGGCGCGTTTCAATACTGAAAATCGTAAAAAAATTAGTAACTTTGCAGTCTCTATATAAATATAGGTATAACAGTGAAAAAAATAGTATCGGCATTACTCAAGTACGGCATTCCGGTGGTCATTGGCGTCGGGCTGTTCTGGTTCTTGTATAAGAACGTTGACATGGAGGCGATGAAGTCCACCCTGACGGGTGATGTGACTTACTGGTGGTTTGTTCCCGTGATTGTCGTGAGCATCTTCAGTCACATCTTCAGGGCCCTTCGCTGGCGTCTGCAGCTGCGTTCCATCGGTGTCAACGCCCCGCTGCTCGCCATTGTCAACAGCATCTTCGGCACATACGCCGTCAACCTGGTGTTTCCTCGCCTAGGCGAGGTGTGGCGCTGCGGTTACATCGCGCGTCGCGAAGATGCGTCGTTCACCCAGGTGGTGGGCTCGATGGTGGCCGACCGCCTCAGCGACACGGTGATGGTTGCCGCGCTGACGCTGTTCACCTTCTTCCTGGCGCAGGACGCCTTCTACAGTTTCCTGTCGCAGTTCCCGGCGGTAAAAGACGGTTTCACGTCGATGCTGCTGTCGTGGAAGACATGGACGGTGGTGGTGCTGTGCATCGCGCTGCTGGTATGGCTGTTTGCCGGTAAGTCCCAGAACAAGGTTGTGCTTGCCGTTCGCGGCATGGTAAAGAACCTGTGGGACGGTTTTGCGTCAATCGTCCACATGGAGGGCAAGTGGTGGTTCCTGCTGTACACATTCCTGATTTGGGGCTGCTACTTCATGCAGCTTTACATAGCGACCTACGCGTTCACCTTCACCAGCGGGCTGAGCCTGATTGCCGTGCTGGTGATGTTTGTGCTCAGCAGCATTGGCATGGGAGTTCCCACCAACGGCGGTCTGGGCTCGTGGCACGTCGCCATCATCTTTGCGCTGTCGCTCTATGGTGTCGGCACCTTCACGCTCGACAACTTTGACCCCCAGGCATCGGCATTCGCGATGCTGGTGTGGGGCATTCAGACATTGTTGCTGATTGTGCTCGGCATCTTTGCCTTCACATGCATAGCACTGGAAAAAAACAATAAAAAACCACAGGAACAATGAAACGGATTGCAGCACTCCTGATAGTCGTGCTGACGGTGTTGGCACAGTCATGCATCCCGCGCTATACGCTCAACGGGGCATCGATCGACTATAATGTCTATAAGACCATCTCGTTTGGCGAGTTCCCCATCAGGGCTGCCCTGGTCTATCCGCCGTTGCAGCAGATGTTCGAGAACCGCATGATGGACATGGTGGCCCAGCAGACGCGCCTGCGCGTCAACGACAACGTGAACACCGACCTGCGCATGGAGGGCGAGATCACGGGCTACAACCTGACACCGCAAGCCGTGGGCGAGGATGCTTACGCCAGCCAGACACGACTGACCATCAGCGTCCGCGTCAAGTATATCAACAACCGCAACCCCGACCTGTCAATGGACCAGACCTTCTCGGCCTATCGCGACTTCTCGAGCAGCGAGATGCTGACCGACGTGCAGGACGAACTGTGCAACCAAATTTGTAAAGACTTGAGTGACCTTATCTTCAACGCCACACTGGGTGACTGGTAAGGAAGTTCTAAATGATTCACATAGATTAAACTTTGATTTATATGCCACTGATTGACGACAATTTTGAAGACCATTTTATGGACGAGCATGCAGCCCCGCAAGAAACGCAGGCCGAGCATGTTGAGACTCCCGAGGAACGGGAAGAACGTGAAATAGAGGAATCAACCATTAAGCGCCGTCGCAACTCAATGAAGTTGACGATGCTGCTGGTGGTCTTCGTGATGGCTGTCGGTCTAATCCTTTGGACCTGGAACCATTTCTTCAGTTATGACCGCCAGAGCGTGACAAAGGGATGGGTTATGGATGTGGCCAACGAGGGCAAGATATTCAAGACCCTGGAGATTAAAATGATTACCCAGGACTATATAATGGACTCGGTCAAGGTGCGGTGGGAAGACGACACCGCCATTGTTGACGGGTGCAACATGGCGTTGAGCCTCGCCTCCGACTCGCTGATACAGACTGCAGTCCACTTCAAGGGGAACGGGCAGCGAGTGGTTGTTTATTATGACGAGTACAATGCTGTGATTCCGTGGCGGGGCGGCAGCCGATATGTCGCTACCCGAATCGAGTTGGATTCATCTTATGTCGCTCAATAATCAAAACCGCCGATGAACAACCGACTTGGCATATTAACCCTAATGCTGCTGATGCTGCCCCTTATGGTTCAGGCACAGATCCGCAAGGACGGATACTATAAAGACCTGTTCATGGACAGCGGCATCATGCTGACGTCACGCGACGACTTGCCGGCGGCACGCTTCCTGAACCTTAGTTGGGAGCGTCTGTGCACCGGCGAGCAGAGCGACCAGAGCCGCGTGACCGAGACCGACAGCGTGATGCAGAGCCAGCGCATCGTGGGCTATGACCTTGACGAGAACGGTGTCCTTCTATACCCCGACGGGGCGCCGCGTTACCGCGTCATCTATGTCAACGGCGGCAAGGCAACAGCCCACGGCAACTCACTGACACCTCGCGGCATCGAGCGTATTCGCCAATACTGTGCCGCCGGTGGCAGCTATGTCGGCACCTGTGCCGGTGCCTTCTTTGCGAGCAAAGGCACCACAAAAGACGGCAACGACAAACCCAACGCCTCCTACTCGGGCGTGTGGAACGGATATACCACCAGCACGGGGCTGGAACACTCCTACACCTCGCTGTTGGTCGAGAAAAAAAGCCCGCTGCTGCGTTATTATGACTTTGGCGGCGACATGCGCATCGACAGCGTACGCCACAACGGAGGGTGCTATATGCCCGAACGCGCCGACATGCCACGCGGCACCGAGGTGCTGCTGCGATATGACGGCGACACGCTGAAACTGAAAAATTCCATTCACAAGACCGTCAACGCATGGGCCTACAAGGCATCGGACCATAGCGGGCGCATCGTCGTCACCGGCTCGCACCCCGAGGCCATCGACAACGGTGAACGCCTGGAACTGTTCGCCGCCATGCTGCAGTATGCCATTGACGGGAACGGCACACCAACGCTCAAGGGCGAACTCATCGACACCGTGGCACGCGCCATGACCCGCTGCACCCACGACAACGACCCTGCCCACACGCGCATCGGCGACCGCCAGTACCACCACTTCGTGGTCAATGTCCCCAAGGGTGCGAAGGCCGTGACCATCGACCTGTCAACCATCAAGGGGTGGGATACCTATGACCTGTACCTCTTTGCATCTGACAAGGGGTTTGCCTTCAACGACAATTCACGATATAGCAACGTGGCACGAGGTGCCAACAAGAAACTTGTCGTCACCGCTCCCAAGCCGGGCAAACTCTATGTCTCGGTTTACTGTGACTCAACAGTCGAGACCGTCGACACGCCTTGGGGCGAACAGTACACCGGCATGCTCAACGTGCTCAACGGCATTCCATACACCATCAAATCAACTGTGACAAAATGAAAATGCTACCGAAACATATAATCCTCGTCATGCTGCTCACCGCCACGTTGGCAGCGACGGCACAGACTCCCGAGAGGGGGTTCTATAAGGATATCTATATGGACGGTGGCGTCAACCTCACCTCTAAGGAATACCTGCCTGCCGCCCGCTCGCTGATGCTCTCAATCGAGAAACTGCGCGTGGGCACCAAGAAACTGGGCGTCACCGAGGTCGACACGCTGGTGCAGCACCGCACCTTTGTCGGCAACGAGTTTGACGAGAACGGCATTCTGCTTTACCCCGACGGGGCACCACGCTACCGCATGCTCTTTGTCAACGGAGGTTTGGCAACGGCCCACGGACGGTCTCAGGGCAAGGACGGCATTGACCGCGTTCGCGCCTTTGTCAACGCCGGCGGAGGTTACTTGGGGTCATGTGCCGGAGCCTACTGGGCCACCACCGGTGCCGACGAGCACCCGGGCAACGAGTGGTACCTGGGCATTTATCCCGGCGAATGCACCGATGCCCACCTGCAGGACACTCGCGTCGGGCTGACCATACCCGCCAACTCGCCCATGTTGCGCTACAGCGACTATGGAGGCGACATGCACATCGACAGCATCTATCATAACGGCGGATGCTATGTCGACAAGTCAAAACTCATTGCCGGTGCCGAGATATTGTTTGAATATGACTATCCCCCCAAGTCGATGCACGGCAACGGTGCCGCATGGGCCTACAAGGCGAATGCCGCAACGGGGCGCGTCATCTGTTGCGGGCCGCACCCCGAGAGCGTGGTGACCGGCGAGCGCCTCGAGATGATGGAGGCGATGGTGCAGTACGTGCTCGAGGGTACACCGGCACCAGCAATCAAGGGCGAACTGAAACCGGGCGAGCCACGGACGATGGCATGCCGCACCAGCGACAACAACCCCGCACTGACGCGCATCGGCGACAAACAGTACCACCACTTCACCGTCAACGTGCCCCAGGGCACCGATACACTGAAGATAATGCTCGAACCCCACAACGGGCTCAGCAACTATGATATGTTCCTCTTTGCTTCCTATGACGGACCCGCCATGATGGGTGCATCAAAGTACCGCAACATGAGTCGCGGAGTCAAGAAGGAACTGGAAATCGTAAACCCCAAACCCGGAACTCTGTTCCTGTCGGTATTTCTCGACACCACCGTCGATACCGAGGAGACACAGTACGGGACAACATACAAAGGACGCCTTGACGTGCTCAACGGAGTCCCATACGTTATAAAAACAGAATGCCGCAACCGACCCTAAACGCGGGCGGAGGCGACATTCACTATATGGTAATTGAAACGGAGAGAGCGATGCGTTAACCAAAGGTCTTGTTAAGGATCACCAGCGCACCAATCACTCCGGGAACCCAACCACAAAGGGTCAGGATGGTAACAATAAGGATTGAACCACATCCTTGGTCAATAACTGCGAGGGGCGGAAAGATTACCGCAAGTAATACTCTGAGGCACGACATAGTTAATTTGTTTTAGTTGTTTATGCAACGATATGCAAATT
>JAGHSV010000143.1 GCA_018065665.1 Candidatus Sodaliphilus aphodohippi | reverse complement strand
ATTGTACTGCAATTTCCATGCCATTTAGCTTGCCTATAAGCCCCAGAATGACAGGTCAAGGGCCGCTTCGGTCTCATCTTCGATTTCGTCAGGCAGATTACAGAAGAAATCAATGCCTGTGCGACGTTCCAACTCATCGATACTGATGGCGCAGTTTTTGATGGTTGTCGATGACTGTGCATCGTTGCTGTGGGTCGTCCAGATGCCTATGGCGTGGTATTTGCCGTTCTTGACGCTCAGCAGGGCGCAGTAGAAATATTGTGGTACCAACAAGCGGTTATTGCATTTGAACGAATAAACGCCGTCAGTCTTTTGTCCGTTTATTGTGACATCATCGATAGTTGCCGCTTTAACCACGTACAGCGTGTCGCGGTATGTGTTTGAATTCCAACTGCGGACTTTTGATTCGATGCGTTCCCACAGTCCACCGTTGTGTGATTGCCACTGTGGCTGCATGTTGCTCAGGAAGAATGTCTGTTCATTCTGCTCGGTCGAGCATAGGCGGTCGGCGCTGGGGCACAGGTGACCGCGGGAATACCCGCTGCTGCTGTAGTCACTCAGCCGCGAGCGAGTGGCTGACGGCAGGTCCGGGTCTTCTTGGAATGCATCGTGACGCGATACGTTGCTGGCGCTGTTGCCCGGATGCATCTGGTAGCATGTCCAACGGTTGGCGATTTTTGAATTGCTCCACTCTAATGAATAGGTCACGCCGTAATTGTAGGTGGATTTAACCGACCAACTGTTGTTGTCTGCCTCATTAATGCGTGGCCACTCAAGGTTATACATCTTCTTGTTGTAATCATATCTTGATGACAACTGGTTGCGGTTCTTGTTGCCGTCAACCTCGGTGAAATACTCGATGTCGCTGATTTGAGAGTACAGGAAGTCAATGCTTTGGGGCTCGTTGTGCAGGTATATCTTCATACCGATGGCACCGGGTTCGCCCCATTGTCCCCCGACAAATCTCACGCTGTCCATGTTGCTCGCTTTATATGAAATCACGGTGTTGTTTTTCAGCGTGATGTTCATCGATACCGGCTCGGTGGTCTGTGCAATTGCGATTGATGCTGTTGCTATGCCCAGGAGGGCGATGATGATCTTTCTCATTTCTTTGTCCTCCTTTTATTTGTGAATTGGTGAATGTAGAACAATATCAACAGTTGGTCCGTTGCCAAGTATTATGTTGATAACGTCGTTTACGTCGGCGATATCCACCGCACCGTCTTTGTTTACGTCGGCATAATCTGTCTTGACGCCTTGCAGAATTTGATTGATTATGTGATTTACATCAGCAATATCTGTAATTCCGTCAAGGTTGGCGTCGCCCATACAGGTTACTATTGTCCCGTTAAGGTTGAGTATGTTCTTTGTCGTTATCAGGGCGTGGGTGCCGGGCAGTGTTTGACCCGTATGACCCACCAAGACAGGAGCACCGTTGCGATAGGCTAACGCATAGTATTTGTTGTCGTTCAGCTGATATGGGGCATAAGTGCCTGTCATGCCGTAGTTGATGTTGTTGAATGACAGCCATGTGCTCTGGGCAGCGCCCGATTTCAGCGTGGCACCGGTGAATATCTGGTTTGAAATGTCCTGGTTGGGCTTGACGATGTATGGTCGTCCTGCTACCGACGAACGCTGTGCGGCATATTCCATCTCAATGCCGTTCACTGGATTGCCGCCACCCTTCGTTATCTGGTTTGGGCTGAGTATCGTTCCATCGAAATTGGTGATGCTGAAAGGTAGCGCCAGTGTTTGCCATTCATTGGCGTTCAGATTGCGTGCAAGTCTGATATCTGTGTCATTGATGTCGGCGGGAGGTGCAATGAAGGTTGAGTCCTCGTTTACGACATAACGAATGGGTGAGTATCCGTTCTCGTAGATTGGCACGATGTTGTTCCCGCTTGCATTGGGCACTGCCAGACCTGTGATGTCAATCAATGCGCCATTGTACGGGGGCAGGTATCTTGAGCTCTCGTCGAGGTCATATAAGTTGTATATCGGGTACTCATTCCCATTATGATACAGGGTGCTTGTGCCGTTTACTCGCATATCGTTGACTGTAACCCAGTCGGCGGTGTGCTCGTTATAACTGTCGGCTGAAATTTCTAACGGCCGTACATCTGTCTCGGTTACCGGATCTGCAATTACGAGGAACCATGTGTTGGTATTGTTGTTGTCTATCGCAATGAATTGTGGCATTCCGTATTTATAGACAAGTTTGCCTACAATCCAGCCTGCTATGTGCTGGTTGACTTTCAGCATTGGGTTCGCACATACGTTGCTGATGCACATCGCACCGGTGTTGTCGCGGACGTATGCCTCGGCTCCGTCGTCGTTGACGTAGGTCACGCGGCAGTTATAGTCGTCGGGAATGTAGAGCCTGACTATGCTGCCGTCCTGCATGTTGCGGAATTGCCCAACTCCAGTAACGGTTTGCCCCAGTGTATAGGTGCGGCTTACGATTTCGCTCGACCTGCCACCGTTTGAGGCAATGGCTTTCACGGTGGTTGTCTTTGAAATCGTAAGGGTCTTGGTCGTTGCCGTCGCAGTTCCGTTGCTCTGTGATGGGGTGCTGCCGTCGGTTGTGTAATAGACCGTATTGCCGTTTTGGGGAATGATTTTCACTGTTGCTGACGGCTGGTTGTTCATCTCGGGCCAGAATGTGAATTCATCGCTCAAAACGGGGGCAACAACTTCGCCCGACTCGTATGTCACGCTAATGGTGTAAATGGTGTTCGTGCCTGTTGCGCTGAACTTAACTGAACGGGTCGAACCTGTCCAGTTCAATCCCGACAGTTTGCCGGTGTTTGCGCTGCCGTTTATGGATGAGGCAAGGGCAGTGAATGTGGCTTTTGATATTGTTGAACCTTCTGGCACGCTGAGCGTGACAGATGTGTTTTTGAAAAGATATAAATCATAAGCGCTGCGATAGTACGTGATGGTGGGCACCGTCCCGGTCGAGGGCGTGAGAGTTACTCCGTCGATGGTTATCGCGTTATTTAGCGGGGTGGGGTTACTGCTAGTTGGTGTGGCAAGCCCCATGCTGTTCAGCGCCCGCGTGTCCGAGAAGTCGAACGTTGTTGTCACCGAACCTGCCATGACAATGCCCGCGGTAAACGCATATATACCCATCAGGCAAAGCAGTTTGGTTAATAAACTATGATTCTTCATTGTGTATGAAATCTTATTTAATAGTGTAGCAAAATTACAATAAATATCCCGATTGAGCAAATTGTTTTGAACCATTGTTGCTTATTTGATTTGAAATAAAACTTTGTATTTGTTGATATTTTTTGTAATTTTGTAAAAATTGGGTTTTATGGAAAGTAAGGATTTGAAATATTTGCCTGCCTCAGGCAGATATACTGAGAATGGAATGGATTTCAGAAGGTGCGGTAAATCAGGAATAATGTTGCCAGAGCTTTCGTTGGGATTCTGGTGGAACTTTGGTGAATCAGACACATACGAGTCTTGCCTTGAGCGTATGACCTATGCGTTTGATCACGGTATTTTCTGTTTTGACTTGGCAAATAATTACGGTCCCCCGTTTGGTGCTGCCGAGGCAACTTTTGGCCGTATGATGCGTGAGCGTTTTGCTCCATATCGTCAGGAAATGATCATTACCACCAAGGCGGGATATGCCATGTGGGATGGCCCTAATGGCCGTTGCTCGGCACGCAAGATGATGCTTAAAAGTCTTGACGAGAGCCTTGAACGCATGAATCTTGACTATGTGGATATTTACTACTCGCACCGATATGATGGCGTTACCCCGATTGAAGAGACTATGCAGGCGTTGGTTGACATCGTGCGTGGGGGTAAGGCCGTGTATGTTGGACTGTCAAACTATCCACTTGATAAACTGGACGTGGCAGTTCGTTATCTTGAGGAGCGTGATGTGCATCCAATTATTTATCAGGGAAAATACAATATGATGTTTCGTGAACCCGAGAATGGGCATTTGCAGTATTGTAAAGATAAGGGCATAGGTTTTACTGCTTTCTGCCCGATAATGAAGGGCATTCTTTCGGGTAAATACCTCAATGGGATCCCTTCTGACTCTCGCGCTGCCAGAGGCAACGCAGTCACTAAAGCAGAGGTTGAAGGAGTACTGCCTAAAGTGGTAAAACTCAACGAACTTGCCAATAAGCGTGGTGATACTCTTGCCCAGATGGCAACGGCATGGTTATTGAGAAGAAATGAAGTGTCATCGGTTATCATCGGTCCTCGTACAATGGACCAACTGAAGGATAGTCTTGGCGCACTCAAAATTGCACCATTCAGCACCGAGGAACTCCTTTTGATAGATACAATATTAAAT
>JAGHSV010000174.1 GCA_018065665.1 Candidatus Sodaliphilus aphodohippi | reverse complement strand
GCGAATAACGTCTGACACTTATAAATAAAAATCGGGCACGCTGGCAAAGAACAACGCCAAGCATGCCCGAATTTTTATATCTGGAGGGCAACAGATACTTTTACTATCTCGAACTCTCGTATTAACCCTACGGCCCTGCTGTGATTGTGACCGACAAGAACGGCAAGGAGATCATACTGTACTCACCCAAGAGCGTTAAGTTTGTTCAAGTGAAGAAGTAAAGCCTCACCCCAAGGGGTGTTACATAGAACACTGTGCTCCTGCTCGTGTTGGGCGGGAGCACTTTTTATATGCGTCTGGAGGTCCGTTAACTCTTATGTCCTTATGTTCTTCTAGTCAGAAGACCGATTAACAATGTACGCTACAGAGTATGGTAGGCACTGCTATAATTTGATTTTAGTCGATAAAAAACGCTGACGAATGAAAAAATCTTGAAAAAAACTGACTATAATATCTTATTTTTGTGTAACTTTGCATAATTTTAGGTGTATTGCATCGAGAACTCATACAACTTAATTACAGATTAGAAAAATAAAAATGAAAAAAGCATTTTTTACTCTGCTTCTACTGCTGCTCTCTTGCATCGCGCTGAAAGCTCAGCCGCTGATGCAGGGAACTAACGAAATTTGGTACACCACCACCGATGGAAATGAATTGTCAATTATCCCTATGGCTAAACATTTTGGTAATGGACTGACTATGGTTTTTCACTCCTATACCAATGGCCAAGGCATAATCTCATTAAGTGGTGATGTGACCATGATTGATAAATCGACTTTCTACGCTGAGAAAACTCTTAAGACCGTTACTCTGCCATCAAATGTTAAAACTATTGGGGATTTTGCTTTCACCTCATGTGCAAATTTGACCTCAATCAACTTTCCCGAAGGGCTGACAAGCATTGGCGAGTATGCTTTTTCTTCATGCACGAGTCTGGAGTCTGTTGTTATCCCTTCAACAGTATCCCGAATTGATACAATGACATTTAATCTTTGCTACAGCCTTAGTTCTCTGGTGCTTCCTGCTTCCATTACTTCCATCGAAGAAAGAGCTTTTAATCAGTGTGGCAATTTGAAAACCATTATCTGTGATGCAACCACGCCCCCTTCAGTCGGTCCAATGGCATTTCAAGGAGTCGAGAACGTCACTTCGGTCACCGTGCCCAGCATCGCAGTCTATCAGGAAAATGCCGGCTGGCAGCAGTTTGTCGGCAAATTCGTTGACAAGTACTTGGATACAAGAAACTCGCAGAAGTCTGATATAACCTTCACCTATAACAACTATCCGTCGCCAATGGGAGATACCGTAAAGACAAAAGCCCTGCACGACATCGAGTATGCCACTTCGCGAGAGGACATCTATCACATTGGAATGTTGAGCTATGCCAAGATCAAAGCGCTTTACGAAATCCATTCCATTACCAGCGCCTATGGCAGCAAATATCTCGACAGCATTGTGCAACCCTATCTGGAATCCATAGCCCAAGCAGATAATCCTTCGTTGGAAAGTGCCTGTGAACTGATTGATGGCCTCAAGCAAAGTGCAATTTACACTTTCAATGCGCAGCTCTCCATCTACAACACCATCCGCGACGAAGTCATGGACACCTTGCCCACCCAGGGCACGTCAGGCCCCGCCGTGAAGGTGACAAAGGACGGCAAGTCTATTATCCTCTACAACCCCGATAAGGTGGAATTTATCAAAGTAACTAACGAAGAATAAATAAAACGCAAACAGAAATGAAGAAGATTTTAGCATCGGTACTCATCGCATTCATGGTCAGCACCATGGCGAGCGCAAATGAATTTACGGTTGACGACATAACATACACCCTTATTATCGGTTCTGACGAAGACGTCCCTACCGTGTTAGTTGCCTCCAGTTCTCGTTCGGGGGCTGTCGAAATCCCTGCCACAGTGACATGGGAAGATGTGACATATAAAGTCGAGGTAATCGGTAATTGGGCGTTTCGAGATAATACGGGCCTAACCAGTGTGATTATCCCTGGCAGTGTCATGTCAATAGGTGCTGGAGCATTCTACGGTTGCACGCGGCTGACCAGTGTGACCATCCCCAACAGTGTGACGAGCATCGGAAACATGACGTTCTGTGATTGCGTGAATCTGACAGACGTGACCATCCCCGACAGTGTCAAGACAATAAGTGACGGCGCATTCAGTGGTTGCTTGAAGCTGACAGACGTGACCATCCCCGGCAGTGTGACAACAATCGGTTACACAGCTTTTCAGGGTTGCACGGGACTGACCAGCATTTTCATCCCCGAGGGCGTGGCGAGCATAGACGAAGATGCGTTCAGGGATTGCACAAATCTTAATTCCATTACGTTTGGCAATGCTATGATGAGTATTTCAACCAGAGCATTCAGCAATTGCACCAATGTGACTTCTGTGACATTTCTGGGGGTCATGACATTCAATAACATATTCCAAGGATTTGGTACGGCAGAATCTCCGGTAACCCTCCATATCCCCTCCTTATGGCCGACAAAAGACAGACCTGTCAACAGCACAACCCCTTGGCACGGCGGATATTTCAACTGCGAATATGTGGATCCCGTCAAGGAGTATCTTGGTACAATGGTTGAACCATGCGCCAACTGCCCCGCCGTTGAAGTAATCAAGGGCGATAAGAAGGTTATTCTTTACAACCCCGATAAGGTGGAGTTCATCAAAGTGACTAACGAAGAATAAACATATAAACAAAATGAAAAAAGTATTATTATTTCTCGCAATGGCGCTGATGGTATGCAGCACGGCGATGGCACGGGGCCTTTTTCTGGAATCCGCAGTGGGTACCATCGATACCCTGGCAGGCAGGGAGGCCATGGTTGTTGACCTTGGCGGTAGTATCGGCAAGGTGGCAATCGCCACAATGAACGTGGGGGCAAAGAAAACGGTTACCGCCGGAATTACAATGTATAGCCATGGAACTGAATTCAATCTGGGAGACGCTAATGACCCCAATAAGAACGGTCTGACAGACGGATGGTATGTACCGTCGAAGGCCGAATTTGAAGCTCTGCAAAGCCATCTCTCATATAACAAGAATTTTTCGACTGCCGAATGGAAGGTAACTGAAACTGCGACCTTATGCCTTACAAGCAAATATAAAAACTCGTATCATCAAGGCATCTACGCGTTGTCGGACAGGGAACAGTGGGGCGACCATTGGAATTGCTGGACATACCGATTCAGCTATATGAATAATGCATTCAGTGACTCTTTTGACAAATCCAACGAAGCGGATATTGACGAGTGTGTCATCCGTCCGTTCCACAAACTGGATTCGGTGGAAAATTGCCGAATCTATTACACCTCATCGTACGGCAATGTGGTAGAGCCTGGTAGCAATTCCTTTAATGCCAGCATCGTGAGCAACACATACGAAAACGGCCAGGGCATAATCACCTTCGGCGGCGAGCTGACAAGCATAGGACCTGGCGCCTTCTACCGATGCAGCACATTAACTTCAGTAACCATTCCGGCTACGGTGAAAAGCATTGGATATGATGCATTCTGCGGATGCAGCAGTTTAGAGACTCTGAAATTTGCCGATGGCTCTAAGTTGGAAACGATTGATGTTTTTGCATTCAGCGGGACAAATATTACCGCAGTAACCATTCCGGCTACGGTGACAAACATTGGATATGGTGCGTTCAACCAAACGCAGATTGCCACAATCACCATTCCAGCTTCGGTGAAAGAAATTGGGGAACAAGCCTTCAGCGATTGTAGCCAATTATCATCTCTGGCCTTTGCCGATGGCTCGCAGTTGGAAGCAATTGGGATGTGTGCCTTCTTCGGCACGGCCATTAGCGGTGATTTGACCATTCCTGCTACAGTGACAAGTATGGGTTCAAATATCTTTGGCGGGTGCCAACTGTCCAACGTCTATATGAGTTCACCGGATTTGTCGGGCATCTCGAATTTGAGTTTTAATGGTAGTGGCATTGCGATGATTGTAGTTCCTGCAAAATTGTACGAAGCATACCAGAGTCATTTCAGTGATATTAAGGTTGTGCCCTCGGACTTGAAAGAATGGAAGGAATACGCGTTAGGCCGGATCGAAGTCGGTATGCAGACCACTCTCACATTTTCAGACACAGACAAGGCTACAATTGCAGGCTACATCAGCACAATAAAGAATGCAACGACCTTTGACGAAACATTAGATGCATACAAGGCCGCCATGGCTCTTATCGACAAGCAGAAAGGTTTTGAGGCAAAGACGAGAGATGCGCTTGACGATTTGGGCACGGGGCATGTAGGCCCGGCGATTAGGGTAACAGGTAAAAATGGCAAATCGATAATGCTGTTTAACCTTGATAAGGTGGAGTTCGTCAATGTAGATGTTGTCAATGTTTTCGGGCAAGGCGAAGCAGAAGCCACAGGCATCGGCGAAGTCAAATGGATTCAGCTCTGGGAGGGTGGTCCCGGGTTTGCAGAATACAACATAGGTGCCACATCAGCGACAGAATATGGCGACTATTACACTTGGGGCGGTTTTGAGAATGTTGTAGGAATTAACAATCCTTCATATAACGGAGGTACATCTGCCCTCTCTAGCGACACCGACACCGCCATCAAACTGTGGGGCAGCAACTGGCGCATGCCGACAAAAGACGAATTTGCGGCACTTATCAGCAAGTGTGATGTTGAATTGACAACCATTGACGGTATAAAGGGATGGAGATTCACTGGTAAGGGCAATTACAAATTCAACAGCATATTCCTCCCTATTGCAGGTAGTTGCTACAACGCCAATGTATCTTATCAGGGCATAACGGGCAACTATTGGTCTTCTACATCTGACGGTGAATACATCTACTCAGCGTCTTGTCTGGACCTCAATCCTAGCAATGCGTACACGACTACCACCTCCCGCAACATAGGCTGCTCCGTCCGCGCGGTGCTGAATGAGACAAAGTAGATAAACTTTATCAAAGTGACTGACGAAGAATAAACATATAAACAAAATAAAACAAAAATGAAAATGAAAAGAACAAGTATTTTAGCAGCATCATTGATATGCTCGGTGATGCTCAGCGCCCAGACCAAGGAAGCAGCAGTGCTGTTTTCGGGCGAAGGAATGGACAACAGCTATCTGCTGACCGAAAAGGTTTCGGTAGTGTTTGATGATGCCGGCAATGCGTGCATCTGTCTTGACGACAAGGACGAAAAGGGGTTTGTGCTTGACAAAGACTATCCCGTGATTGCCGAGTTCAAGGATGCTTTCAGGCTGACCGCCACTCAGGACCCCGCCAACGATGGCGTTTACTATGCCACATTCTTCAACAGCACGAGTGCCTATACCGTGCCCGTTGACGGCAGCGTAGTTGCCTATGCAGGAACGCTTGATCGCCTGTGTGATGACGGCACCGGTGTCCTCCACCTCGCACCTGTTGCCGACGGCGGTGAAGCCACCAGAATCTGCCGCGGCGAGCCCGTCGTGCTCAAGGCCGGCAGCGACCAGATTATCCTGATGCCCTCGGCAAGCCAGAGCGAGGCTGTTGCCCCGAACGACCTGAGCGGCACCGACGAGGGACTGCAGAGCGCACCCGAGAACGCCTACGCTCTTGCGACTGGCGACAATGGCATTGGTTTCTATCCCAGCACCTCGGTCAATGCCAATAGTGCCTATTACCAGTTCAACATGCCTGCCAACATCAGCATGTTCACGCTGACAGACCAGGATATGCCCACCGGCATCGACGACCTGAAGCGCGACAACCAGGGCGACGGCAAGATGTACGAC
>JAGHSV010000035.1 GCA_018065665.1 Candidatus Sodaliphilus aphodohippi | reverse complement strand
GAACTGCACGAGCGCAAGTATGAGATTGACAGCGACTGCTATCCCATCCGTCTCGCATACCAATACTGGAAGACAACGGGCGATACCTCGGTGTTCGGTCCCGAATGGGTCAAAGCCGTAGAGAATATCTTGCGGGTTTTCACCGACCAGCAGCGCAAGAACGACAACGGCCATTACTACTTCCGCCGCCAGACAACTATAGCGCATGACATGCAGACCAACCGCGGATGGGGTAACCCCGTCAAACCCGTAGGACTGATTGCCTCGGCATTCCGTCCCAGCGACGACGCCACGGTTTTCTTGTTTCTCGTGCCCAGCAACTTCATGGCGGTCAACTCGCTGAACAAGGCTGCCGAGATTCTCAGGACAGTCAACCACAACGATACGCTGGCTGCCCGCTGCACGGCACTTGCCGACGAGGTCAAACAGGCGTTGCGCGACTATGCCGTCGTCGACCACCCCAAGTACGGCAAGATATATGCCTATGAGGTTGACGGCTATGGCGGACGCAACCTGATGGACGACTCCAACGTGCCCAGTCTGCTGGCGATGCCTTATATGGGTGATGTCAACATCGATGACCCCGTTTACCAGAACACCCGCCGCTTTGTGCTGAGCGAGGACAATCCCTATTTCTTCAAGGGCACTGCCGCCGAGGGCATTGGTGGACCTCATATCGGGGAAAACATGGTTTGGCCCATGAGTCTGATGATGCGCGCCTTCACCAGCCGTGACGATGCCGAGATCAAATACTGCATCGAGACGCTGATGAGCACCGATGCAGGCACGGGATTCATGCACGAGTCGTTCCACAAGGACAACCCCAACGACTTTACACGCAAGTGGTTTGCTTGGCCCAACAGCATGTTCGGCGAACTGATTCTCACTCTGATAGATAACGGAAAATTAGAATTATTAAACTCAATAAAATAATGAAAAAGCATTTATTACTGTTAGTCGCATTGTTTATCACCAATGCATTTGTCGCGATAGCCGACGACGAACTCGACTGGGCATTGACCTTTGCCTATGCCGAAGAGAACACCGAACTGAAAGCACAGTCCAATAACGGCAAGCGTGTCGTGCTGCTGGGCAATTCGATTACCGAGGGATGGTACGACAAGCACCCCGAATTTTTTGAGAGGACCGGTTTCATTGGCCGCGGTATCTCGGGTCAGACAAGTTACCACTTCCTGATTCGCTTCCGCGAGGACGTGCTCAACCTCAACCCTGCTGTTGTGGTCATCAACGCCGGTACCAACGACATTGCCGAGAACAACGGCCACTATGTCGAGGACGTCACTATGGAGAACATCATCTCGATGGTTGAACTGGCACAGGCCCACAAAATCAAGGTCGTGCTGACCACGGTGCTCCCCTCCGAGAAGATGTACTGGCACAGCCATGTGACCAACATTGCCGACAAGATTGCAAGCCTCAACAAGCGAATCGAGGCATACGCAAAGAAAAACGGTATTCAGTTTATCGACTACTACACCCCGATGGTTTACGGTGAGAACCGTTGCCTCAATCCGGCTTACTCCAAGGACGGCGTACACCCCACTATTGAAGGTTACGCAGTGATGGAGGCAATTCTTGAAAAGGCTCTCAAGAAGTACGTGAAGAAATAATCAACCACTCTAAACTCTGAACTACAATGTCTAAAAGGTCACTGATACGCATCATTATCCTGCTCGTGGTCATCGACTTCGTGGCCGGTTGCTGGTATTTGGCGTCGCGCTATGAGAGCACCGGCGAGGCTTTCCCTGAATTTTGGAATGATGATGACACGACTGATGTCGAGGCTGCAACGCTTGTCGATGCCGCAGTGCCTGACAGTTTTGAAGTTGTTGAGAACCACAAATACTTTATCTCGACAAACCCTGCGGTGCCCGGCAATGAGAACACCCGCTTTACCAGTATCAAGAATGTCTATCTGAAACTGCCGACCTCGGTCAACGGATGTGACAGTATTGGTGAACTCATAGGGCAACTCATGTCCATGGCGTTTAACGGCAACACCGACCGCCAGTCGGCTGTACAGGCATTCCTTGCAAAACCCACATTTAATACTGCCGAGAATGTTGCCTATTTTGTCTCGGACAAAAGCCCCACCACATTGAAAAGTTACGGCAATGTGCGTACTAATAAGGTGTATCCGTTGCTTACGTCCCAGGCAATGCTGGTCTTCCAGAACGATGTCAGTGTCTTTGACGGCACTTCTACAACCAAGGCAAGCCACTTCCTGCACTACGACCGTGTTAACCAGAGGGTATACAACTACTATGACATTATAGAGAAGGAGAGCGAGGAAAAGTTGCTGGAGAAAATCAATGCAAAGATTGACTGGCTGAACCAGAACAAGAACATGACCATGAGCCATGCCACAGCATTGCCCCTTGAGTTTTGCGTAAAGCAAAAAGGAATAATGTTTGAGTTTCCCGCAGGTGTCATTGCCGCCGCCACGTCAGGACCAATTGATGTGTTCATTGAAAAAAACGAGGTCAAACCGCTGCTTGTGTCCAACTTTGCCAAGCAGTATGCGGCAAACACCGGCTGGTGGACCTATCAGCAACCCAAGTGAAAATTTATTAACCAATTGAAAATAAAAAACCGTTCAGATGCTTAGCACAGCCTGAACGGTTTTTTGTGTTTCTTGCTTTCTCTACAGTCCCATGCCAATGCCGAATAGGGCGAAGTCGTATTTGACGGGGTCCTCGGGGCACATCTGGCGCAGGACGGCGGTGAGTTCCTCAACGGTCTTGCGGTCGTTGCTGCGTCGTGTGATGAGTGACAGTGATCGTGCCGTGTCGGCAACATGCACGTCGAGCGGGATGTAAAGTTGTGACGGCTTGATGGCGTTCCATACGCCCATATCGACGATGCCGTCGTTGCGCACCAGCCAGCGCAGCGCCATGTTCAGGCGTTTGAGCGCCGTGCACTCGATGCGACTGGGCAGGCAGCGCGGATTGCCGGTGCCGTTGGCTTTGTGCCACTGTTGCTGCAGCAGCGAGGCGAGTTGCCAAGCCGGGGCTGCGCTGTCCCCGACTTTGTGGTCGGCTGCAAAGTCGTTCAGGGTGGGGTAGTGGCTGTAGATGTCACGCAGGCCGCGCAGCATGTACTTGAGGTCGCGTGCAAAGAACGTGCGGTGAAGGTTCATCGCGTCGTCAAGCGCCTCATAGTCGCCGCTCATTGTGTACTCCAGCGGCGTGTCGTGCATGACGTGGAGCAGGCGGTCGCAGTTGTTGCATATCATCTTGCGGTTGCCCCACGCTATTGTAGAACACAGCAGCGAGGCAATCTCGATGTCGGGCAGATTCTTGAACCGGCGCGGGAACTGGACGGGATCGCTCATGGCAAATGACGGAACGTTGATGCGCGTCACCGCCTCGTCAAACATCTGTTTCAGGTCATCGGTTGCTGTCATTGCCGTTTTTTTACAGTACAAACCACAGCGATGCGTCATAGCGGGGCAGCACATAGACCTGGATGTCGCGGTCGCGCTGGTCAACGGCGTTGCTGCCGTCGCCAACTGTCAACCCTCTGGCCTCGAGCGCCTCGGTCATCGCCTGACGTGCTTTCTCGGGGGTGTTGTTGTCGTTGCTCAGGTGGCACAGGAACACGTTTTTGAGCCCCTTGTGATAGTTGTTGGCGACAAACTCGGCAGCCACAACGTTGTCAAGGTGGCCGCACTCGCTGCGTACGCGGTTTTTGAGATATTCGGGATATCGGCCGGTGTCCAGCATCTGGCGGTCATAGTTCGACTCGATGATGAGGAAATTGGCTTCTTTCATGTGTGCCTCGGCGCGTTCGGTGATTTTGCCCATGTCGGTGGCAATGACAAAGTGGCGGCCGTCAACCTCAATGTTGAACCCCATGTTGTCGGTGCCGTCGTGCGATGTCTCGAACGCCGTAATCTTAAAGTTCCCGATTTTGAACGGTATCTCCTTGTATATGGGGTCGTGGTAGTCCTTGATGCGTCGCGAGATGTTGTGACGGCGCAGCAGTCCGCCAAGCAGGCGCGGGGTGCAGTAAACCCTGATGTGCTTGTAGGTGCGGGCAATGCGATAGACATACCTGACGTGGTCCTGATGGTCGTGGGTTAGGATGACGCCTTTGACCATCGACGGCTTGATGCCGTTGCGGGTCAGCGTCCTGAACACCTCGTCGTGGTCGACGCCGGCATCAATGATGATTCCGCCCTGGCTGGTGCCCAGGTAGGAGCAGTTGCCGCTGCTGCCGCTGCCCATGCTGATGAAGAACAGTTTCTCCTCCTGACCGTTTGGTGTGGCAGCGGGCCTCGACGCCTTGGGAGCCTCGGGGACCTTGAAATCCATGTCGTCGCTGTCAAACGAGATGGTCTTTTCGATTGGTTTTGTATTGTTGTTATCGTTACTCATCAAAATAAAAATCACTTGTACAGCAAGAAGATTGTTGGCGTCTTGCTGTAGTCGTAGGTTGTGCTGGCCCACTGCTTTATGGTCCTGGTGACGATGCTCTCGCGCTCGCCGGTGATGTCGCTGGCGACACACAGGCGCATGCCGGGCGGCAGCGTCTTGGTCATTGCCTCGAGCAGGGCATTGTTGCGGTAGGGCGTTTCTATGAATATCTGCGTTTGGTCGTTGTGGGCGATGTTGTGCTCCATTTCCTTGAACTTTCGCTGACGGGCCGTGGCGTCGATGGGCAGATAACCCAGGAACGCAAAACTCTGTCCGTTGAACCCCGAACCCATCAACCCCATCAGTATGCTGGACGGGCCCACCAGCGGGCGCACCTTCAGCCCTTTTCGTTGGGCAATGGCAACCACGTCGGCACCCGGGTCGGCAATCGCGGGGCAGCCTGCCTCGCTGATTACACCCATCGGCTGGCCCGCCTCCAGTGGCGCCAGATACCCGGCAATGTGGTTCAGGTCGGTGTGTTGGTTCAGTTCATAGAACGTCAGCGTGTCAATGTCGATACTGCGGTCGCACTTCTTCAGGAAACGACGTGCCGAGCGCACGTTTTCCACGATAAAATGCTTTATTTCCCGTACAATCCCGATATTTGCCTCGGGAAGTACCTGGCCGAGCGGGACATCGCTCAGCTGCACCGGTATGAGATATAGCGCCGTTTCAACCATCTCGCAGTGTTTCTTGTTTAATAAACTGCAAAGTTAGCAAAAAAAACGCACATTCCCACCATTTTCTTTGAGCAAAAATTCCGCCAATTCAAACGCGATACCGTCATTGGACGTGCGCAAAAGTACTGTGCCAAAAACATTGTTACGCTGAAAAATGCTTTTGGCAAGGCCTCATTACGCTGCTATCGGGTATGTTGTTACTCGGAGAGGGCGATGCGCAGTCCAAGATTGATATATCTTAGTGGGCTGTGAGTTTGTTCTTTTTCATCCTGGTGATGTATTGCTGCAGGATTGCTTCCATCTGTCGTTGCATGTAGGGCAACTGCTGGAACTGGTCTTTTTTATCTATGAGATTGTTCTTGAGGGAGAAATCCTTTCGGAACTCATAAATGCCTATGAGAGTATTATTGCGGTACTCAATCATGAGATCATCGAGGTAGTACATCGATGTGCCGTTACGGTCGTTGAATACATAATTTACATACGATGGGCTCTCGTCAAAGACATCTTTGCCAAACGAGAAATAGGGCTTCGAATAGTTGAGTAATCCGAG
The DNA here is from genome assembly GCA_018065665.1 of Candidatus Sodaliphilus aphodohippi. Taxonomy (GTDB): domain Bacteria; phylum Bacteroidota; class Bacteroidia; order Bacteroidales; family Muribaculaceae; genus Sodaliphilus; species Sodaliphilus aphodohippi. The sequence goes on along the minus strand of JAGHSV010000035.1, from coordinate 16,958 downwards.
GACGGTCGGCGTGATGTCGGTCTGCTGCATCAGTCGTGTGGAATCACATTTTACAGGTAACTGTCCGCCAGGAGTGTAGAAGAAAATAGGTATCAAGAAACGCCCCATGTCGTTGTTGTAGTCGTCACGATGAGCCATGCCGCAATGGTCGGCAGTGAACACGAAAATCGTGTTTTTGAACCACGGCTCATTTTTCACTTCCTCGAAATACTGCTTTATCGCATTGTCGGCATAACTGATAGAGCGGTGCATGGGAATATCACCACGTGTAAAGGTGTTCTTATATTTTTCGGGGATAGTAAATGGTTCATGGCTCGATGCCGTGAACACGGTGAGCAGGAATGGATTGCCATCGCGGGCAATCTCCTTGGATTGCTTGGCAAAGTACTTGAGGTAAGGCTCATCAAAGATAGCCCACGTACCGTCGAAATCGTCTTTGTCAGGGTATTCGTCCATGCCATAATACTTCTCAAACCCAATGGTGTTGGAAAAACCCTTGAAACCCAGTGTGGTGTTAGGCGCGCCGTGGAAAAACACCGTCTTATACCCCTCGTCGCGAAGCATCTGGGGCAACGCCTGCAATGTGTTGTTAGAGTACAAGTAGTAGCAATAGGGGTTAATATACCTTGGAATGCCTGCAAATGTTGCCGGCATGCAGTCAACCGAGCGGCCGCTGTTGGCAAAACTATATTCAAAGCTGTAACTCTGAGCCAATAGTGAGTCAAGGAAGGGGGTGTAGCCCTGATAACGACCGCCATCCTTGTCCTTGTTAAAGAATCCGGTATATTCCATAGAGAAACTTTCAAGCAGGAAGACAACCACATTCAACTTGCGCATCTCTCCCTGGTGTGCAGTGTTTTTCTTTACAGGGCTGTAAATGGCTTCAAGTTCTTCTGGATTAAAGAATTGCGGGTCTTTATAGTCATTCTTCTCTATTGTGGTGATCATCGTGAACGGAGTGTTGAGAACTATGGCGGCATCGATAGGCATCTTGCAGTAAAGGTCGGCCGAATCCTGTCTCAGGGGGTGCATCTTTAACGACAACCCGCCGCGCAGTCCGCCTATGGTAAAAACTACTGCCAGCAGGAATAATGCTGTGTGTACGGGATAGTAAACTTTGGCTTTCGGATAAGAATCCTTATCTCGATCCTGCTTTATAGGGTTGTAGTATAGAAAAATAACTGCTGCAATCAGAGAGATGCCCATGAGCCACACCTGCCAGTAGGCGGTGATACTGTTCAAGAATATTTTCAACAGATTGCTCTCACCGCCAAACTCCGAGAAGATTGACCAAGTGGTGCGGCGTCCTCCAAACTCGAAGTAAACGATATCAGCGGCATTGACAATAATGCCCAGGATATTGACCACCAAGAAAATAACCTTGACGACACGTTGGTACTTGATGGTGTCCCGGCACTTCAACGGCACAAACTGCATCGCGATGCACAAGGCGTTAAGGTAGCATAGCGCGCTGAAGTCAAACCTCAAGCCGCCCCACGACATTGACATCATGTCACCGAAAGTTACATCAGGAAAATACTGGATATTCATGAAATAAAATACCCAACGCATAATCATGTATATAACCATCATCAGCATGACGTTTACTGACATTGCAAAACCAGGCTCTCGGCTCAAGTACTTCAATGATTGTTTCATTATTATCTGTTAGTGATTATTTGAATAAAAATGAAAGGCATGTTTTGCCATTATTTGTCACTGCAAAATTACAATAATTCTACTAATAATGTTGTTCCTCTTCATTTTTTTTTGACGAAACAACGTGTGTATAGAATATTATTACTAAATTTGCATGACTAATAACCATTAATGTTAATAACTCCAATATGACTAACGAAAAATTGAAATTTCTTGCTGGTCCATGTGTCATTGAGAGTGAAGACAATGTCTTGTTTCTTGCTGAGGCTATCGGCAAGATTGCCGACAAGCACAATGTTGATTTCTTCTTTAAGGCCTCGTGGGACAAGGCTAACCGCACTAAGCCCACCAACTACCGTGGTCCTGGACTTGACGAGGGTCTCAAAATATTGCAGAAGGTTAAAGACAATGTGGGAGTGAAGATCGTCACCGACATTCACGAGCCCCATCAAGCAGCACCGGTTGCACAAGTGGCCGACATGTTGCAGATACCGGCATTCCTGTGCCGACAGACCGACCTGCTGCATGCGGCAGCTATGACCGGCAAAACCGTCAACATCAAGAAAGCACAATTTTCCAGCCCCGAGGAGATGAAAAACGTGATCGAGAAGATGGAGTATTTCGGCTGCAACGACTTCATGCTCTGTGAGAGAGGCAGTTGCTTTGGCTACAACAACCTTGTCGTTGACATGACCGGCCTTGTGAGACTGGCACGACTGGGTCGTCCCGTGATTTTTGACGCCACACACAGCGTGCAGATTAGCGGTGGAGCTCTCAACAACGGAAACAGTGGCAAGAGCGAATATGTTCCCTATCTTGCTAAGGCGGCTGTGGCCACTGGCGTTCTCTCGGGACTCTTCATGGAAGTCCACAACGAACCCGAAAAGGCTCTGTGCGACGGTTCCTGCATGCTGCGGCTCGACAAACTTGACAATCTTCTTGGACAAATAATCAAAATCCGGGAAATCACGTTAGAATAACGATACACTTCATCCTTATGCTTATTCTCAAGAGAATTATACACTCAACTATCTGGGGCGGGCCCAAGATTAGCAAACTCGCAGGCGTGGAAGGCGACACCATCGGCCACCTATACTCACTATACTGCCGTGAAGGAATCTCCAACGAGATTCTCAACGGTGAATGGCAAGGAAGGTGTCTGAACGATGTGTTCCCGCTTTTCAAGAATGAGTTTGGACTTGGGCACTTTGAATTCTTCCCGCTCACGCTGGCTCTGACCGAAGCCCACCAAAACCTAAGCATTCAGGTACACCCCAACGACAAGGCGGCAAGCGAGCTCGAGCACAAAGCCCGTGGCAAGCGCGAGTCTTGGTATTTCATCGATGCCCCCACGTCAGGAACAATCATCAACGGATGCACTTGCCGTGACTTGTCTCAAAAAAAGATGATGATTGAGCAAGAACGCTTCATGGAAATGGCCGATACTCTGACTGTCGAGCAAGGTGATTACGTGTTTGTGGAACCAGGCACCTTGCATGCCATCACAGCCGGAAGCTTGGTCTTTGAAATCGAAGAAGGCAGTGACTTTACTTACCGGTTCTATGACTACGACCGAACCGACAGCCAAGGCAACAAGCGTGAACTTCACACTGCTAAAGCCGATGCTGCGCTCGACATCAACCTGAAATCGGTGTCTATGAAATATGACGGCACGACCGAGATTAAGGAAAAAACTTACAGTACAAAACTGATAAAAAATACTAACATATATACCAACGAAAGCTTGGGTATTGAATGTTTTACCCTGGTAAGCGGTTACCTGACCTGCGACGGCATTGACGTGCCGCAAGGTGCCACCGTGATGCTGTGGCCCGGAGAGACCCTTGACACCGGTAACGTTGACTTGGCTTTCGTTTCAAAAATATTGAAGGACAGTTTATGATATACTCACCATCTTTAATGTGTGCTAATTTCGACAACATTAAGGCCGAAATGTTTGCCCTCGAAGCTGCGGGCGCCAACCGTCTTCACCTTGATGTGATGGACGGAAGATATGTACCAAACTTTGCTATGGGCCTTGGAGACGTGAAGTCGGTGTGCCGCAACACATCACTTGTCACCGAACTGCACTTGATGATTATGGAACCATGCCGATACATCAAAATGTTTGCTGATGCCGGTGTTGACATCATCTATTTCCACCCCGACAGCGACGGCGATCCCATGCAGGTGATTCAAAAGATAAGGAAAGAAGGGTGTACCCCCGGCCTCGTAATCAATCCGGAGACCACCGTAGAAAGCCTTGAAAAATATTACGAACACGTGGATAATATCTTGCTCATGGGGGTGAAACCCGGCAATGCTGGCCACATCTATCTCCCCTACGTCGAAGAGAAGATAGGGCAAATCATTGAACTCAAAAACAAGTACAACCTTGAGATAATAATGGACGGGGCGTGCACAGTCGAGAGGATGAAACGATGGGGCAAGCAAGGTGTCGACGGATTTGTGTTAGGCACTTCGTCGCTCTTCGGACATCAAGGCACCTACAAGCAGATTATCCAGACGATAAAGCAAGAATGTGGAGAATAATATGAATATCAAGCTTTTAGTAATGGATGTCGACGGCACACTCACCGACGGGAAAATCAATATGGGCCCCAACGGTGAGGTTTTCAAGTCGTTTGACATAAAAGACGGGTACGGCATCAACGAGATGCTGCCCGCCCACGGCATTGTGCCCGCTATCATCACCGGGCGCACATCGCAAATCGTGGCCAACCGTGCTGCCGAGCTGCACATCGACGAGCTGCACCAGGGCAAACATGATAAACTCGATACGCTACTGGCACTTATGAAAAAGTATGACTGCACAGGTGCCAATGTGGCCTACATAGGCGACGACATTCTCGACATCGTGTGCATGCAGCAATGTGGATTGGTGGGTTGCCCCGCCGACGCATGCAGTCAGGTGAAAGCCATCGCACACTATACTTGCCGCAACAAGGGCGGCGAAGGCGCAGTGAGAGAATTCATTGAGCACATCATCGGCAACATGTGACCCCCGCCCCATAACAGTTGAAGCCAAAACCTCACAAGATTGTCATATAGACACTTATGAGGTTTTTTGTGGAGAGGACAAGATTGGCTCGCTATGCTCGCCCATCTTGGGACGGAGAGTTACGTAACATAGAAGAAACGGCACCTGGCGGTGGTAATCGTTTTGTTCGTTATCCCCGTCAGCAAACGAGTTTGCCGCTGGGGATAAACGAAAAAACGATTGTGACGTGGTCACAACCGTTTTTTTCATATTACGCGGAGAGGACAAGATTCGAACTTGCGGTAGAGTTACCCCTACGGCAGTTTAGCAAACTGCTGGTTTCAGCCACTCACCCACCTCTCCGGTTGCTAAGGCTGAATTTTCTTTAGCGAGTGCAAAGGTAAGCAATATTTTGATACCTGCAAGGGGTTGGAGCGAAAAAAATGAATATTTTGATGTTTTTTTACATATTTAGGGTTTATTTGGGCGCTGATACCAATAATAATTGTAAATTTGCACCGACAAAATTCAATTGAATAATGAAAATCGGAAACAAGGAGATATCGCGGCGCAAGGTCGTCGTACTGGCGGTTGTGGCAGCGGCTGCCGTTCTGGTCGCACTGGCTGCTCCGTACACTATGGTTGGAGCGCCCGGAGATGGCGTTGTCAAACTGCGTAAGGGGTCATCGGTCGAGGCTGTGCGCGACTCGATTGCCGCTCAGGTTGATGTTGCGTTTGCCGACCGCGTGGTGACACTTCTCAACCTGATTGGGTGTGACGTGAGTGAACGGCAGGGTGCATACGTTGTCAACAAGGGCGACAGTCCGCTCAGGCTGGTGCGTATGCTGCGCAACGGCTCATCAAGCGGCATCAAGTTCACTTTTAACAATATCCGCACTGCCGACGAGTGGACAACCCTTGTTGGCGAGAAGTTCATGATGACTAAGGACGAGATGTCCAAGGCACTGTCTGACCCCAAGTTGTGTGCCAAGTACGGAATGACGCCCGAAACCATGGTGGGAATGTTGCTGCCCGACAGTTATGAATTCTATTGGGACATCGCGCCTGAGCAAATGCTTGACTACATGAAGGAATATTATGACAAATTCTGGACCGATGGACGCCAGGCCAAGGCAAAGAACCTGGGCCTCACACCAATGGAAATCGAGATTATCGCTTCGATTGTCGAGGAGGAGACCGCCAAGGCCGACGAGCGTGGCAAGGTGGCTCGCCTTTACCTGAACCGATACCAGAGCGGAATGCCGCTACAGGCCGATCCGACCGTCAAGTTTGCCCTGGGTGACTTTGCCATCAAGCGCATCACGGTGCCCATGACACGTGTTCAGTCACCCTACAATACCTATCAAGTCAAGGGCTTACCTCCCGGTCCCATACGCCTTCCCGAGAAGTCAACCATTGATGCGGTACTCGATGCCCCGACCCACAATTATATGTATATGTGCGCCAAGGAGGACTTTAGCGGATACCACAACTTCAGCACCGACTATAACGAGCACCTTGCCAACGCGCGCCGTTATCAGGATGCGCTCAACGCAAGAGGCATAAAATAACAATAAGACTATGGAACGAGAAGATGAAATCGTCGAGTTTGGCAAGTACGAGAACATCGTGGACGCCAACATCATCAAGGGTACCCTCGAGTCCAATGGGGTGATTGCCGGTGTAATCAGCGACAGCACTGCCACAGCAATAATGATGACACCTGCCAAGGTGGTGGTGATGCGCCGCGACCTTGAACGCGCCCGTGCCATCCTGGACTCGGAGGCAGAACAGTAACGCAACCATACAAACCGGGTAATCACAACAAGGTGGAGGATACAATATCCCCACCCTGTTTTTTTAGTAACCGGCAGATGTATCAAAAAAGCATCAGGGGGTTGGCACGATAATTGCAAGTTATAACCATATACAAACGGTTTAGTAAAAAATTCCTAAAATTATTAATGTTTGCGTACAAAATTAATTACGTATGAAATTTTATTCGTACCTTTGCTAATCTATAAAAAACATTCAAAACTATGAAATCGGATAGCGTAGTAATAATTCCGACTTACAACGAGAAGGAAAATATCGAGAAGATGATTCAGACGGTGCTTGCCATCGAGGAGCATCAGTTTGACATTCTGATAATTGACGACAATTCGCCCGACGGAACGGGCGAGATTGTGGACCGTATTGCAGCCACCGAGCCGCGCGTCAACATCATCAAGCGTAGTGGCAAATTGGGCCTTGGCACCGCCTACATCACCGGTTTCAAGTGGTCGCTCGAGCAGGGCTATGACTACATCATTGAGATGGATGCCGATTTCTCACACCCGCCACGCAAACTCATCGAACTGCAGGATGCATGTGCCAACCAGGGCGCCGACGTGGCCGTGGGTTCGCGCTATCTTACCGGCGTCAACGTGGTCAACTGGCCTATGGGGCGAGTGCTGATGTCCTACTATGCGTCGGCCTATGTCCGCATCGTCACTGGTCTGAAGGTGCGCGACACCACGGCGGGTTTTGTATGTTACCGCCGCGAGGTGCTCGAGAGCATCAACCTCGACACCGTCGAGTTCAAGGGCTATGCTTTCCAAATCGAGATGAAATTCACTGCATACCGCATGGGGTTCACTATCAAGGAAGTTCCCATCGTGTTTGTAAACCGCGTGCTGGGCACCAGCAAGATGAACACGAGCATATTTGGCGAGGCAGTGTTTGGCGTGATGAAACTGCGCCTGAGCACCATCTTTGACAAGAAACGCTATCGTCGCCAGAATACCAAACAGATTGCAGGTTAAATCATTGCTCTATGGAGTTGCTCCACAACGGCATATTGGTTAACGAGGGCACTGCCTGTCGCGGCTATGTCGTCATCGACGGCGACAAGATTGCCCGTGTGGGCACCGGTGACCCCGACGACATGCTGAGGCAGCGTTGCACGACGCTGACCGATGTCGAGGGCGCGATTGTCATGCCCGGTGTCATCGACGACCATGTGCACTTTCGCGAGCCGGGGCTCACCCACAAGGCCGACATTGCCAGCGAGAGCCGTGCAGCGGTGGCTGGCGGGGTGACGTCCTATCTGGACATGCCCAACGTGAAACCCACCACAACAACAATCGAAACACTAAACGACAAGATGGCCCGGGCGGCACAATGCTCGATGGCCAACTACTCGTTCTACATGGGCGCCACAGCCGACAACATCGACATGCTGAAGACGCTGGACTATACCAGAGTGTGCGGCGTCAAGGCTTTTCTGGGTTCATCGACCGGCGGCATGCTGATTGATGACACGCGAGCCCTCGGGCGTCTCTTTGCCGAGGTGCCGGCACTGATAGCCGTCCACTGCGAGGACGAGGGCATTATCGCTGCCAATCGTGCGCGACTTGTTGCCGAGCACGGCGACAATCTTCCTGTCAGATATCATCAAATCATACGCTCTCGCGAAGCATGTGTCGAGAGCACGCGGCGCGCCATCGCACTGGCACGCGAGACCGGGGCAAGGCTGCACGTGCTGCACATCTCGACAGCCGACGAACTTGCCCTTATCGGGCATGACAGCAACATTACTGCCGAGGCGTGTATAGGGCACCTGTGGTTCACGAGCGATGACCACAGCCGGCTGGGCTACCTCATCAAGGTGAACCCCGCCATCAAGAATGCCGATGACCGCGTCGCCCTGCGTAAAGCTGTGGCAGACGGACGCATAGGTGTTGTCGGTACCGACCATGCCCCACACCTGCCCGGCGAGAAAGAAGGCAACTGCCTGACTGCAGCATCGGGTATGCCCATGATACAGTTCTCGTTGGCGGCAATGCTTGAGATGGCAAACAAGGGTGCATGGGATGTGCCTACTGTGGTCCAGCGCATGTGCCACACACCGGCAACACTTTACGGCATCGACCGGCGTGGATTCCTGCGCGAGGGCTACTATGCCGACATCGCTGTCGTCAAAAACGAGACCTACACAATCACCAATGACTGCGTGCTGTCAAAGTGCGCGTGGACACCGCTGGACGGCACGACAATGCACCATCGCGTTGCCGCAACATACGTCAACGGCAAACGTGTTTTCCACAACGGAGAACTGAGCGACACGCCCGCCGGCATGCCGCTGAAGTTCAGTGCAAACCAACAAAGATGAGCAAAAACGATAGTCAACATATATCAAAACTCTACGGACTGAACGCCCAACAGGTAGAAGAAAGCCGGCAGCGCCACGGAGCCAACGTGCTCACCCCGCCCGCTCGCCGCTCACTGTGGTCACAGTTCATTGGCAAATTCAACGACCCGCTCATCAAGATACTGCTGGTAGCGTTGCTGCTCTCGGTGGGCATCTCAATATATGAATACACCACTGCCATCAAGCCTGCAGGCGAAGTCCTGTTTGAACCGCTGGGCATCTTCATAGCCATCGTTCTGGCAACTCTGGTCGGTTTTCTTGTAGAGGTTAATGCCAACAAGAAATTCGAACTTCTCAACAAGACCAACGACGACATTAAAGTCAAGGTTATCCGCAGCGGCAAAGTGACCACCGTTTCACGCCGCGACATCGTTGTCGGCGACATTGTCATACTGGAGACCGGTGAGCGCATTCCTGCCGACGGTATCTTGCTGGACAGCATGTCGCTGAGTGTCAACGAGAGTTCGCTGACGGGCGAACCTGTTGCTCGCAAGTCACATCTGCCCGAGGTCGTTGCCGAGCACTCCGAGACCACATACCCGATGAATGAGGTGATGCGCAGTTCGAGCGTGACCGAGGGGCACGGAGTGATGGAGGTAACGCGCGTTGGCGATGCCACCGAGTATGGCAAGGTGTTCACCGAGGCGCAGATCGAGAATGACCTGACTACGCCCCTGATGCAGCAGTTTGAGCGTCTGGGCAAAATAATTGCCTGGGGTAGTTATATCATTGCCGCATTGATTATTATCGGGCGTATGACGGTGTTCTTCCTTGATGCCAAACCCGATACGACAATCGAGACCATTGAGTATATCATCGAGACCGTCATGCTCGCCGTCACGCTGATTGTGGTGTCGGTCCCCGAGGGACTGCCCATGAGCGTAACGCTGAGTCTTGCCCTGAGCATGCGCCGCATGCTGCAGTCGGGTAATTTGGTTCGCAAGATGCACGCCTGCGAGACAATGGGCGCAACCACTGTCATCTGCACCGACAAGACCGGAACGCTGACACGCAACCAGATGAACGTGTATCATGCCAATTTCTACGGACTGGGCGACGGCTGCACGCTGGGTGATGACGAACCGAGCGCTGTTATCAAAGAGTGTATTGCATGCAACTCGACAGCATTCCTCGATGACACCGACCCGACCCACATCAAGGCACTTGGCAACCCCACCGAGGGGGCATTGCTGCTGTGGCTTAACGATGCCGGTGTCAGTTATATACAGTTACGCGTCAAGTCAAAGGTCCTGCAACAACTGCCATTCAACACCGAGAACAAGTTTATGGCAACACTGGACGACAGCAGTCTGACCGGCAAACGTCTGTTGCTCGTCAAGGGGGCAAGCGAGATAATCTGGAAATACTGTAACTGCGTGGCGTGTTAAGCTGGCGAAACTGGCGACACACTGCCCGATTACATAGGCACCGAGCTTCTCGAATATCAGAATAAGGCCATGCGAACCCTGGGCTTTGCCTACTGTGAGGTGGACAAAGACGCATCAATTGACATCAATCAGCCGCAACAGTGGCCTGCGCTGACATTCCTCGGTATTGTCGCCATCAGCGACCCCGTCAGGGACGAAGTGCCATGGGCCATCAACGACTGCCACCGGGCCGGCATAGACGTTAAGATAGTAACCGGTGACACCCCTGCGACAGCACGCGAGGTCGGTCGTCAGGCCGGACTGTGGGAAGAAGGCGGTACTGACGATAACGAGGTGATGACAGGACCCGAGTGGGCCGAACTCAGTGACGAGGAGGCAACCCGACGTGCCCACTCGCTGAAGATTCTGTCACGCGCACGACCCGACGACAAGGCACGGCTTGTCAGACTGTTGCAAGCCGACGGAGAGGTGGTCGCAGTCACCGGCGACGGCACAAACGATGCCCCTGCACTCAATGCGGCACAGGTTGGACTGTCAATGGGCGACGGTACCAGCGTTGCCAAGGAAGCAAGCGATATCACCATTATGGACAACTCGTTTGCCAGCATCGGCAAGGCCGTTCTATGGGGACGATCGCTATATCGCAACATCCAGCGTTTCATCCTGTTCCAGTTGACTGTCAATCTGTGTGCATGTCTTGTGGTGGCAATATGCTCGTTCATGAGTAAGCAGCCGCCGCTGAACGTGACCCAAATGCTCTGGGTGAACCTCATCATGGACACCTTTGCCGCACTCGCGCTGGCATCGCTGCCCCCCAACAGCATCGTGATGACCGACAAACCGCGACGGTCAACCGACAGCATCATCTCACGCCCGATGATGTGGTTCATCATTGGTTTTGGCGTCCTGTTTGCCACATTCATGATTACAGGATTCTACTACCTGCTCCACATGCACGGCGACCACATGATACACCAGTTCCTCGAAAAGGAAGAAGTAGCATTCTATTTCTCGACCTTCGTGTTCCTGCAATTCTGGAACATGTTCAACGCCAGGGCATTCATGAGCGGACACAGTGCATTCCACAACATTGGTGGCAGCAAAGTGTTCTTTGCAGTGATTGCAGTGATTTTTGTTGGCCACATCCTCATCGTTCAGCTGGGCGGCGCCATGTTCGGTTGCGCTCCGATGGGCCTAAGGGAGTGGGCGATGGTGATTGGCGGCACGGCTCCCGTGATGCTGATCCCCGAAATATATCGAATAATCAAGCACTAACTAATTAATAACAAACTACTTTAGTATGAAAAAGCTTTCATTAATCGCCATGTTTGTCGGCTTGTTGTCGCTGACTGTCATGGCAGTCCCCGCTAAGAGGGGCGTGAGGACCGCTACCCAGAGTGACGGAACCACACTACACTACAACTTGCATGGAGACGAATGGCACCACGGTTGTGTCACCAGCGATGGCCTGACAATCGCGCGTAATGCCAAGGGAGACTTCTGCTACAAAACCACAAACGGGCTGAGTGCGGTTATCGCACACGACATCAATGCTCGCAGTGCCAACGAGGCAAGTTTTATCGAGGCGAACAAGGCGCAGATGACACTGTCTTCACAGTTCACGGCAAGCAAACGTGCACGCCGCGCCAAGGCCCAGACAATGCGCCGCGCCAGCCAGGTGCCGCAGACTGGTTCACCCCGAATCCCTGTCATCCTGGTTAGATACAAGGACAAGGGCTTCATCAGCAGTAACCCTGTGAACACATGGACCAAACAGATTGCTGACCCCAACGAGTTGTCTGTAAGACGCTACTTTGGAGACCAGTCATTTGGTAAATACACCCCACAATTTGACATTTATGGTGTCACTATGCTCAAGAACAACCGCGTGTACTATGGCGGCAACGACTACAATGACGAAGACAAGGCTGTAGGCGAAATGGTGGCTGAGGCTTGCCTCGACCAGAATCCCAACATCGACTTCTCACGATATGACAACGATGGAGACGGCGAATGTGACGTTGTTGTCGTTCTCTATGCCGGTGACGGCGAGGCATCGAGCTATGCCGACGACTATGAGGACAGCGTATGGCCCTGCCAGTGGGACCTGTACTCGAGCGACTATGGCAGAAATCTGACGCTGGACGGCGTGACAGTCAGCAAGTTTGCTGTGTTCAACGAGTTGTACGGCGAGACCCTCGACACTGAGGACGGCATCGGTACCATGTGCCACGAGTTCTCTCACTGCATTGACCTGCCCGACTTCTATGATACCGACTACGGCAACCACTTTGGCATGGCAAGCTGGAGTCTTCTGGACTATGGTTGCTACAACAATAACGGTTATACCCCGGCCGGCTACACAGCCTATGAACGCAACTTCATGGGTTGGTTTGACTACTCCGAGCCCGTTGAAGGCCAGACCTACACCATCCCCACCGTTGCCGAGGGAGGCCAAGCCATAAAGGTGTCAAGCAGCAACCCCAACGAGTACTACCTGCTCGAGAACATCCAGCAGACCGGTTGGAACGAGTATGCACCGGCAAGCGGTCTCCAGGTCACTCACGTATGCTATAACGCTACCCGCTGGAATAACAACGAGGTAAACAACTACAGCGACCAGGGCATGACCATCATACCCGCCGACAACAGCCTGAAAATGGAGTACTATCAGGGCTACTACTATGTCGATGAGTATGACGAGATCGGCGACCTCTACCCCTACAACGGCAACAACGAGTTGACAGCGACATCAAAACCCGCGTCAACTCTCTACAAATCTACAACAAATCTCGACAAGCCCATCACCAACATCACCAAGAACAACGACGGGACAGTAAGCTTCACCTATATGCAGAAGCCCATTGACACTCCTGTTGCTGCCGAGGCTGCCAACATCACCGGCAACAGCTTCAAGGCCTCTTGGAGCGCATGCGAGGATGCGTTGAGCTACACCCTGCGCGTAGGCAAGTACGTCGCCCCCACCTATACGTTGCTCATGACCGAGGACTTCTCCAACAGCATCTTCACTAAAGAGACCGGAACAAACATTGCCAGCAAACTCGACCAGTACATGAACAACAAGGGCTGGACAGGTTCCAACCTCTATGCCGAACCGGGAGGACTGCGACTGGGCGCATCCAAGTCAATGGGAACTCTCACCTCGCCCGCTCTTGACCTGAGTACCAGTGGCGGTAATGTGACCATCAAATTCACAGCCCAAACCTACAACAATGATACCGATGTATCATTAAAGGTATCGTGTGGCAACAATGAACAGACTGTCGTTCTGCCATCGAGCGCTCAAGATGACTATGTTGTTGTGCTCTCGTGCAGTGAATCTACTGGCCAAAAGGTGACATTCGCCACCACAGCCAACAAGAAACGTGTCACATTCAACGACATTAAAATCTATTCGGGCGATGCCAGCAGCGAGGCTGCTCCCGTGATGACAACCGACGGCGACGTGATTACCATCACCGGCATCACCGCCACTGAATACACCGTTCCCAACCTCACAAAGGAGACCGACTATTACTACGACGTCAAGGCAATCTATGCAGACGGTGTGGAGAGCCCATGGTCTAACCGCATTTTCTTTACCACAACATCGAGTGTTGCCCTGCCCGGTGACGTGAACCTTGACGGATGTGTTGACATTGCTGACATTAATATTATAATCAACATCATCCTTGGCGCCGACCAGGCCGAGAAATATGACGGTCGAGCCGACATTGACAATGACGGTGTTATCGACATCGCCGACCTCAATGCCGAAATCAACATCATTCTTGGAAAATAACGGTAAATAAACGCTAATCGGGATTATTCAGGTCCCGATGAGCAACCCATAGACAAGCACTCCCGTCCACAACATTGGTGCGGGAGTGCTTGTTTTCTTGACTTCATCACTTTTGGCGTTATTAAATAGCGGCACTTTCAGTGCTTTATGCCTATCGGCATTTACTATGTCACTTCGCAGAACCTCACGCGAGGAAACCGACACGAGTCTGCTTTCATTTCCACTGACCCGGACATCTTCAACACGCTGTTCGCGCAGGTCAATGACCTCATACGCAATCACAGCGTGCCGCTCAATGAACTATTTGAACAACAAGTGGATATAGGTACGTAGTTTCCTATATCCACTATAAAAAGAGCTTAACGGAATTTTACATTTAGGTTAAACTTCCTAAGAACAGGACCATATTTTTTTATTTCTGCGTTGTTCATTAAACGAGCTTCACCACTAATCCTTTCAAAGATGTGTTTCCCTTTATCGTTTACACCAACGAAGCGATACTTTTGTACATGGACAACCCCTTCCTTAAAGGAACGTCCGTCTGATTGGTTGACATGAGTGTGGCTCCAATCAAAATCAACTATCATTCGGCGACTCTCATAAACCTTAGCTTGCACTGCAATATCATCGGCATTGGGTCTAAGATAAACATCCGAAGTGTTAGAATAGCTTGGTAACTGTGCATGTTCCTTTTTCCCATCAATACGTCGTATCATTTTACAACGCAAGCCATTTATGTACTCTGTTTTACCAACAGTTTCATACAAATATTTAGAGAAACCACCGGTTTCATTATACTGATATCCTCCTCCCATTATATATAATCATAATTATGTTCGTACTCTACTCCTTTATAGTCTATTTCTCGCAACCATGCTTGTAAAGTTATTTCATCATCATGGAGAGATAATGATTTAAGATCTGCGTTAAGCAGATTATAAAGAGATTGAAAATGAGTCTCGTTTCTTTTTTTCCCATCTTCAACTTTACCTAACAAATATTCGTCATAGTCAATTCGTACGATATATATGTGCAAATCGTTTGACAGTTCACTCAGTACAAGATCTCCTGCACAGGTATATTCGTATTCCTGCTTCTGCTTCATTTTTGCGAAAAATTCTTTTTCATTCTCTGATGAGAATTCTGTGGCCATAGTATTAAATAAAGCGATATCTTGGGGCCACATGACGTGTGATTTTTGTTTAATTTCCATTTCTAAAATGAGTTTGAATATATCCAGGAAAATACATTGTCGGCGTACTAAGTCCTGATACTTCGATACGCTTACCATAAATAATAATTAAAGTTGGCTTCTTCTGTTTCTCTAATTCCAAAACAGCTATTTATCCGTGACACCATTGTCTTGAATACCATAAGAAACAAAGAAACAAAAATACTTGTTCCTATCGCCTGTTGGTCAATGAGATAGAGTATTATCTGGTGTTTCTTTTTGGATTATTGCTGTCCGCTAAACTGAGATGTTCATTGAAAGATTATATTATCACAGTAATAACTCTCTCAATACTAAATGGGGCCTACTTTATTTGTTGGGCTAATATTAAGCGCTGAAAGTGCTTTATGCCTATCGGCATTTACTAAGTCACTCAACAGCCTTGCACCATGAAAACTTTTACCGGACAACACTCAATTGAAATATTACACCTCCATCAGCCACTTCCACACCGGCATCACGGGTATTCCCTCTTTCGTGCCCTCCTCATCATAAGTAATCAACAGGCAGTTCCAGTCTTTGTGCGCCTTGGCATACTTCGCCAGTGGCGGCACCTCCCTGTTGTAAGTGTTTACATCCTTGATGCTGTAGGATACCTGTATGGCCAGCCTCTCGTCTGGCACGATGAAGTCTATCTCTTTCTCTGCGTTCAGAAAAAACACATTTTTCTTGCCAAACCGCCTGCACAGTTCCACCGCCACCATGTTCTCCAGCAGCGAAGTCTCTGAGTTTATCAAGAACAGGTTCAGCAATCCGTTGTCAACGAAGTAGTATTTCTTCTGCATTTCCTTCTCTGTCAGCTTTCCAACTTCGTTCTCCATGGGTAGTATCAGCCAACTGTCAGAGGCGTAATCCACATAGTCTATCGTAGTGGGCACACTGATGGGTGACCCCGTTGCCACTATCACGTTCTTCAGCCTGTTATACGACAATGGTTGCTTCACGCTCTCTGCCATCTTCTTGATCAGGATGTTCAGCACCCTGTCGTTCTTAATGTTGTTTCGTGCACAGATGTCACCAAGGTAAATCTTTTGGTACAAGCTCGAAAGCATGGCCCGCTTGTTCTTGAATAACGGAATCTCCGGTAAACCGCCGTAATAGAAGTACTCATTTAGATGCCGTTTCACTTCGCTTCTCTGAATCGTGTCATACTCCCAGTGCTCCCTCAGTTCCACCTGTTGCGCTGCCAGATACTCTTTGAATGAATATGGGTATGCGTCATAGATGAAGAACCGTCCGCCCAACGTAGTTGCCACCTCCTTGCTCAGCATCTTCGCATTGCTGCCCGTCACATACACCCTGTATTTCGCATCAGTTAACCTCCGTACGAATTTATCCCAATGTGGAATGTTTTGCACCTCGTCCAAAAACACCACCGGTTTCTTACCATACAGTTCCAGATGGACCTCCAGCAGACTGTTGAAGTCTTCCGTCTGGAATTCCGCCAGACGCTCATCCTCAAAGTCTACAAACAAGATCTCGTCCCATCCCTTTCCGGCAGCCTGTAGCTGACGCACGCGCTGGTACAGCAGGTATGACTTACCCGCATGTCTCACGCCTACTATCACATAATTGCCATTCTCTTCAAAGTCAATAGGACGATTTACAATCACCGCCTCATCCACTTCGCGCTGCTTATTTATTATGCACTGTTTGATGACATCTTTACTGATACTCATATAAAT
>JAGHSV010000001.1 GCA_018065665.1 Candidatus Sodaliphilus aphodohippi | reverse complement strand
ATAAAGTTATTAATTAATTTGTTTTATAATGTTTATACACGTTCATAATCGCTCACAGCAGGCCTCGGGCCGACACTGCGGGCGCACATTTGGGTACAAAGTTACCACTTTCGGTTGTCTCGTGCAACTATTCGGCCAACTATTTTCAAAAAAAACGGCAAAGAGCGGTGCTGCGGATTTTTTTTGTGGTAACTGGATTTTTTTTGCCTTGTCATGCATTGATGTTCGGAATTAAATCATTAAATTTGTAGTCTTAATCACGATTTACCCCAAAGAGGATATGAAGATATTCACAAACGACTGCGTTAGACGTATTTTTGAAAAAAGTATCGAGCACGAGGGCATCAGTCTGCTTGACATGATTGAGCGTGCCGCAAGTGCAGTGACCAACGAGATTATCGCGCGATGGCGCCCCACTAAACGCGTAGTGATTTTTGCCGGTCCCGGCGATAACGGGGCCGATGCGCTGGCGGTGGCGAGAATGTTGCAGGAACAGGGGTACCACCCCTCCACATACTTGCTGAACGTCAAGACCGACAACCTGTCAAACTGCTGTGCGCGCGAGCGCGATATGCTGTTGCAACTGGGTGATGTCGATTTCACCGAGGTTGTCCGCACCTTTAATATGCCCGACTTGGGCGAGACCGACCTTGTCATCGACGGACTGTTCGGGTCAGGGCTCCGCGCCCCTCTCCAGGGCGGGTATGCATCGCTGGTGCAGAGCATTAACGACAGCGGGGCATATATCGTCTCTATTGATATGCCGTCGGGGCTCTTTAGCGAGTGGAACCAGAGTTGTGACCGCCGCAACATCATTAATGCCGACATAACGCTGTGCTACCAGTTCAAGCGCCTTTCGTTCTTCTTTGCCGAGAATGCCCAGTTCATTGGCGAGTGCATCGTGCTGGACCTGGACCTGAACCAGGACGCAATCACAGATATCCCCACAGACTGCTATCTGATCGAGCGGGAGGATATGCATTACGCCATGCGGAGCCGTCGGCCGTTTACCGACAAATATGACTACGGTTCGGTACTGCTTGTGGCCGGCAGCTATGGCATGATGGGGGCCGCCATTCTGGCTGCCCGCGCTGCCTACCGGTCTGGTGCCGGTCTGGTGACAGTGCATGCGCCCAATAATGGTTATGTTCCCCTGCAAACCGCAGTTCCTGAGGCGATTTTTGAACCTGATGACAATGCTTTTGTGAATGCGTCGTTCAATTCAATAAACCGCCACAGCGTGGTTGCCATCGGCCCGGGCATCAGCACGAACGACGAGACGCTCGACGCTCTTGATTCCTACCTCAAGACCAACCGCAGGAAATGTCTGCTCGATGCCGATGCACTCAACTGCATACAGCGGCGTCCAAGTTTGCTCAACAGCATCCCCAACGGTTCTATCATCACTCCCCACACCCGCGAGTTTGACCGTCTCTTTGGCGAGCATCTCTATGAGGAAGAGCGACTGAAGAAAGCCATGAACGAGAGCAAACTGTATGACATCACCATAGTTCTCAAGGGACATTACACAATGATTATCCGCCCCGATGGGAAACTGTACATCAACAGCACCGGCAATCCCGGCATGGCGACAGCCGGAAGCGGGGACGTGCTGACCGGGGTTCTTGCATCGTTCATCGCTCAGGGGTACATACCCGAGAAGGCTGTAGTGATGGGCGTATATATACATGGGTTGGCAGGCGACCTTGCTGCCCAGGAGCATGGCGAGTATGGCGTTACTGCCAGCGACATAGTTGACAACCTTGGTCGTGCCATCGCCTTGGTCCAGAAGAGGTAACTACTGCTTAGACGTATATGATATACTGGTTTTCCGGTACCGGGAACTCACAGTGGGTGGCTGAGGCCCTTGCCGACAGGCTGGGACAGCGCATGACTGCAATTGCGTCGGCCGACTGCCGCTGCGACATTGAACTCGCCGAGGGCGAACCGCTGGGTTGGGTGTTCCCCACCCATGCCTGGGCACCGCCGGCATTGGTAACTGAGTTTGCCCGACGCCTGAGGCTGAACCGCCAGCCCGGCTACTGTTTTGTGGTTGCCACCTGTGGCGATGACACCGGCATGATGTTGGAAATCATGCAGCGCGCTCTGGGGCAGACCGCTATCGACGCCGCTTTCTCGGTACAGATGCCCAATACATATATATGCTTGCCCGGTTTTGACGTCGACCCCGATGCACTCGAACAGGCCAAACTGGATGCTGCCGTAAAAAGGGTACAGGCCATTGGCGACGCCATTGAGAGCCGCCGCAAGGTGGTTGACGTAGTCAGGGGTGGAATGCCGCATGTCAAGTCACACGTGCTTGGACCGCTGTTCCGTGCTGCTCTCATCACCGACAGCAAGTTCACGGTCAACTCCGGCCGATGCTCGTCATGCGGTTTGTGTGAGCGCTCTTGTCCAGTCGGCAACATAACAATGGACAACGACCGTCCGCACTGGAACGGTAACTGCACGATGTGCCTTGGTTGCCTGCACCGTTGCCCGTCGCGAGCCATCGACTGGGGCACCATAACACGCAGCAAAGGAAGGT
>JAGHSV010000226.1 GCA_018065665.1 Candidatus Sodaliphilus aphodohippi | reverse complement strand
GGTTAATACTTAGTCCTCATTCACCTTGTAGGGAATGGAAAGCATTATTTACTAAGGAATGGGAATCTCCTAATGAGTACGACGATACAATATTCGGAGTTGATGTTTCTCATCACAATAAGGAAATTGACTGGAAGATGTTGCACAATGAAGGAAATATATCTTTTGCATACATAAAAGCAACTGAAGGAGCAAGTTATGTTGATCCATGCTTCTATAAAAATATTAAGGAAGCCAGAGAGAATCTTATAGATGTAGGAGCATATCATTATTTTACAATGAATACTTCAGGTGTTGAACAGTTCTGGAATTTCTATAACACAATAAATAAAATCAACTATTTTGATCTTAAACCTGTTCTTGACTTAGAGCCACCAACTCTCAAGAATTTGAATAAGATATATTCAGAAATGGATAAAGATAAGTATGCAAAGGAAGTAAACACCTTTATAAACTTATGTGAGAAATATTTACATGAATCGCCTGTTATATATTGTCAACAATATCATTACGATGCAACACTCTTAGATAAAGTCATAACTAATTTTTGCTCGTATCAAATCTGGTGTGGTATAGAGTTTGTTCGTAAAGGAAATGAAGTTGTTGTCAAGAAGCCTTGGAGTAACGATTGTGTATTATGGCAGTATAAACAGGCACCTATTAACAATCACGGATTTTTTGATATAAATATTACAACAAATGGCAAATACAGCGAACTCACAGACTACAAAAAACTCAGACTACCAGAAGGCAAAGGGTTCCTATAAAAAAATGGGCCCTACTTACAGCAACACATTAGATTTCACCAAAGTGAAAGCTGTCGCGGGTCATCACTCGGACGTTGAACGACCTCAGGCTCAGGTTCAGGTTCTGGCTCAGGCAATACAGCATCAGGCGAAACAGGAATCAACCAATCGATATCATCGTCACCATCAATATCTGGAAGAATTTCGTCGTTGAGTTCGGGTACTGGCGCAAAATCCTCAGTGGTAACAGAAGTGGTTTTCTCTTTAACCACATTTGCAAGTTCATCATCAACAGCAAGAATCAAAGTATCGTCAACAATATGGTCCGAATTTTGTTTAACCACAGGTGTTTCATCAACCTTTGGTTCAGTTGAAGTTTTTTCCTCTTCCACTGCTATATCAACGGTATGAGAGGGCGGAGACACCTTCTTTTTACGAGACTTACGCTCAGTCTGTTGAGGCAGAGGCTTTGATGCCTCCAACTGCTGGATACGCTTGTTGGCTGCTGCAAGGAGCTCGGCCAAATCGTGATTTTCCTTATCTTTTTCATCATTGGCTTTCTGTGCCGACTCTACAATTACGGCAGCAGATGCCAACTGAGATTTCAAGCCATCGATACGGTTAGCGAGGTCAATATCCCGTCTATTTTGCTTTTCGCGATTAATCTTAGCATTTTTGTTAAATTGCTCAATTTGCTTAGTTAGTTTGACATTCTTCTCCTTTTCGTCAGCCAGTTGTATTTTGATTTGCTCAAGGGTCGCATTGTCAATGCTTGAAGCCCGGGAGACCTCGGCATTAAGACGGCTAATTTCGGCAGACAGTTCAGTATTGGACTCTTTCAGAACCTTTACTTCACTCTCAAGTGCAGGTACGGCTTCACTTCTCATGCGTTCTTGAGCAACCTCTTTCTTCGCTTGTTCAAGTTCTTGTTGCAAAATCCGGTTTTGCTCGCGAACTTCCTTTAACTCATTGGCATTTTTCTCAGCATCAAGTTCAACTTGAGATGGTTCGCTCACGCCCTTCACTTGCATAACCTTAACCTTGTTCTGCAGAGCTTTGCGTTCAATGTCAAGTCGTTCGTTTTCGGCCTCAAGTTTTGATATGGTGCCAACGAGTTCGTTCGCACGAGCCTGCGCAGCCTTTCGTTGGGTTTCGCTCATCATCAATTTGTTTTTCATCTCGTCAGCCGAAGACTGTGAACTTGCCGAAACTGCAGCAATGTGGTGTGCCAAGGCATTCTTGACCGACTCCCGTTGCTCATTTAGATTGATATACTGCCTCATTGCGGCAGGTACATTCTCATTGACAAGTTGTACGACAGCATTAATCAGTCCGTCGGCATTTTCGGGTATAGTAGCATCAGTCCTTACAGTTGGCGCAGGTTGAATGACGGCCGGTTTTACGCCAGATTCGAGAGCAGCCTCGTCATTAAATGAGTTGCTACGCGAATTACTTGGAACGTCAATGTCAAGTTCGTCATCAAGCTCGTCACCGTTGTCGTCGAAACCGAAGGCTCGTTTAAACTTTGAAAAGAATGCCATAGACTGAGAAAATTAATGGATGGTAAGCAGTACTACCCTATTATTTGCGAGCTCTCGCTGTTTTACGACGCGAGCCTTTAGACGCGTTGGACTCGTCAGTGACTATCTCACGGCATTGTTCGAGTGTCAAAGTAGAGGCATCAAGTTTCTTGGGAATCTTGAAGTTCTTCTTATTATACGAAATGTATGCACCAAAGCGTCCGTTCAGGACGAGGAGATTTGGTTCCTCGTCAAAGGTCTTGATGACCTTTGAAGCATCACTCGAGCGTTTTTCAAGAATCAATTTTGAAGCTTGTTCGAGTGTAAGTTCGATTGGAGCAATTTCTTTGGGAATCGAGACGAATTTACCCGCATGTTTGATATAGGGTCCGAAACGCCCAACAGCTACAACAACCTCACTATCTTCAAACTCTCCGAGCGTACGAGGCAGGTCAAAGAGTTTGAGGGCTTCTTCAAGCGTGATAGTGGCAACACTCTGATTGGTCTGCAACGAAGCAAAACGAGGTTTCTCCTCATCGTCGGTGCTACCCATCTGAACGAGTGGTCCGTAACGACCAATTTTTACCGATACAGGTTTCCCTGTCTTAGGGTCATTACCCAATTGACGCTCACCCACTTTGTGCTCGAGACGTAATGACGAAACCTCTTCAATGTGAGGATGGAATGCTTTATAGAACTGTGCAATCTCATTATTCCACTTCTCGCGACCAGCAGCAATCTCATCAAAGTTGCTCTCGACCTGGGCAGTGAAATTATAATCCATTATCGATGGGAAATATGTAATAAGGAACTCGTTGACTATCATACCAATATCAGTAGGAAGCAGTTTCCCCTTCTCCGAGCCAGTAAGTTCACTCTTCACGCGCGACGAAATTTTGCCTTTTTTCAAAGTGATAACCTCGTAATCGCGCGACAGGCCCTTACTCTCGCCCCTAACCACATATTCACGGGTCTGGATTGTGGAAATCGTTGGCGCATAGGTCGAAGGGCGACCGATACCCAGTTCCTCGAGACGGCGCACCAGCGATGCCTCGGTGTAGCGCGACGGCTGTTGAGTGAAACGCTGCATTGCTGTTGCATCGTTGAGCTCAAGCATCATTCCGGACTTGAGAACAGGCAGAGTATTGGTGCCTTCTTCCATCATGCTATCATCGTCACTTGATTCGATATAAACTTTCAGGAAACCATCAAAGATAATAACCTCACCATTAGCGACAAAGTGGTCTTTGCAGTTATCCATGGCGATGTCTACCTGTGTACGCTCAATCTTGGCATCGGCCATCTGCGATGCGATAGTTCTCTTCCAGATAAGGTTATAGAGTTTCTTCTCGGGAGCAGTTCCAGTAATCTCATGGTTTGCGATGAAAGTAGGTCTAATGGCCTCATGTGCCTCTTGAGCCCCCTTGGATGTAGTACGGTAGTTTCGCACCTTGAGGTACTCGGCACCGATATTCTCCTTAACCTCGTTACTGATGGCAGCCAGAGCCAGTTTGCTCAAGTTTACCGAATCAGTACGCATGTATGTGATGTGTCCAGCCTCATAGAGTGACTGTGCAACACGCATGGTCTGACTAACCGAGAAACCAAGTTTGCGTGCAGCTTCCTGCTGAAGTGTTGAAGTTGTGAACGGGGGAGCCGGATTCTTTTTAACCGGTTTTACCGACACTCCAGTAACTTTGAAGTTAGCATCTTTGCACGACTCAAGTAATTTCTCAGCCTCGTCACGGTTGGAGAGTCGCTTGTTTAATTCAGCTTGCACAACAGTATCTCCACCCTGCGGCATCATGTTGGCAGTAACTCGATAATAAGTCTCGGTCTTGAAATTCTTGATTTCCTCTTCACGCTCGGCAATCAGTCGAACTGCAACACTCTGAACTCGTCCGGCAGACAGCGATGGTTTTATTTTCTTCCAAAGCACGGGAGAGAGTTCAAAACCCACGATGCGGTCCAGAACGCGGCGTGCCTGCTGGGCATCTACCAGATTGGCGTCAATGTCGCGAGGATGCTCAATAGCCTCGAGAATAGCAGGCTTCGTAATCTCGTGGAAAACGATGCGTCGCGTGGTGTCTGGCTTCAGTTGCAGCACGTCATAGAGGTGCCATGCAATAGCCTCCCCCTCGCGGTCCTCATCAGAAGCGAGCCAAACCATAGAAGCTTTCTCGGCTTCGGCTTTGAGTTGGCGAACGATATCGTTCTTATCCTCAGGAATTTCATATATTGGCATGAAGTCATTGTTGACATCAATGCTGAAGTCTTTCTTATGCAAGTCACGAATATGTCCGTAACTTGACAGTACGTTGTAGTCTTTACCCAGAAACTTCTGGATTGTCTTCGCCTTGGCGGGAGACTCAACTATTACAAGATTGTTTGCCATATTAATGTGTGATCAAAAAAATTCGGGTGCAAAGGTATAAATAAATTTGGAAACAACAAACACATTATTATAAAGAAAATGCTATTTACCTATTTTTAGTGATATGTTTAGATGTTTTGACCGAGCCATCTGAGAAGGTTGTCACTACAATATTAATGCCATCAAATGGTTCATCTGATTCCAATCCCGAAGTTGACAAATATCTGACAGACTGTTTTTTTCCTTCAGGTCCCAAATCATTCACAACTGACGGGATTGCCTCAACCGAGAGACGGTCAATGCAGAAGAACGGTGCCGTGTTCATTCCAAACTCGCTATTGTCAGACGACTCAAGCGAAAAATACAGTCCCGATACACTGCCAAGGTCCGAAAGGTCAAAATAAGTCCATCTGTCAATCTGTTGGAGTTCACCGTCATTAGTGGCAAGGTTGATTCGCACAGTAGAAACCACCTGTCCATCGTCATCTAGCCCATTGGCAATCAGAGCAAAATAGCCGTTCTCGGCAAGTGGTTTGGCAAATCCGTCACCCTCTATATTGCCATAATAAGGCCATGTACTGTTGGTAATATAAACGCTAACAGGGCGGTGACGGGCTCCATCGGTAAACGATACTTGGCACGGTTGAGGTGAACCAGCAAACCACCCCCAATAGCCAAGCAGGTATGGAGCATCGGGATCTGACTCGATATTGCCGTCAGCATCGGTAACAGGATTGCCGTCAACATCACATCGAATGCCACCACCTGCAATATTAAACCACTGGTGAGCAGTCCATCCGCCATCGTCATACAAATGATTTGACTTGTCAAGTCCAGCAGCCACAGTAAAGCCGTCCCAATATGTACCACCCCATGAACCTCCAAGAGAGTGCGAAAATGCAAAAAGTCCAAACTCAAGCGATTTCAGTTTGTCGCTATAAGTACCAGTCCATCTATTCTGGTCAATTTCAATTGACTGGGGGCTGGTTGGATGAGTGAGGTCCAAAGTAATGACCTGAGCGGCAGTTGTTGCCGCCGAGAGTGCTAACACTATTGATAAGAGTTTGTATTTCATTTCTTGAAAAATTATATTTGTTTGCAAAATTATATAAAAATCGGCAAGCATAGCACAAATGGAACAAAGATTTATTTTGAAACGCCAATAAAATGGTGTAACTTTGCAACTCAGATGAGAAACCTTTCAGTCATATTGCTGACAGCGCTGCTGACAATATTTTCCGGCAAGGCTCAGGAGTGTGCCTTGCCCAAACTGGACCTTGGCTCAAAATGGTCCACACCCACACTGCCATCAGCGGTGACACCGGTCTCACTGACAAAGCCCATCATTCCACCCAGTCCTGGTTTAAGGATGATACCCGAATTGAATTTGACACCTCCCAGCAAGGGGGTGAGCATAGACTCTTTAGGTGCCTACATTGCACCAGAGATTAAGTTGGCATTCAACCCGGGACAGCTCAGCATGCCCGAGTCCTACTGGAATGACTGGCAAGAGAGTGGTCTGATTGCCCATGTTGGTGGCGGTGAACTAATTGGTACGGGAGCATTCTCACGACTGCCCGGTCTGGGCGACACGCGTTCGGCAAGCATTGCGTTAACCAAGACATTTGGCGACCGATTAACAGTTACGGCCGGAGTCACCGGCAACAAATACCACTTCGGGCGAGAAGCGTGGAATGACTACGGCATATACGGCAACATGCGTTACCAACTGAATGAGCGATTTGCTTTGAAAGCCTTCGGGCAATACTACTTCAACCCGCGCTACCACTCAATGGCAGCAATGCCCTATATTGACGAGGCAAGCTACGGGGCCACGCTCGAGACAAAATTCAGCAACAAAGTGTCATTAGACGTCGGTGTCCAGCGGTATTACGACCCCTATAGCCATACATGGCGGACACTGCCAATCCTTGCGCCCACGGTATGCGTACTTGGGCAGCCCATTTCAATGGATTTCGGAGGACTTGTTTGGCAATTATTGGACAACATTTTTCATAAAGAGAACAGCGGCTACCGCCCTATTGCCCCCAACGGTCCGGTACCTGTTCCCTTGGGATTTAACCCCCACAGTCCAGTGCCAATACCCGACGCACTACGCCGATAATCAACAAAACAAAATTTAAACTTCGCAATAATGATAGAAACACGACAACACCTTGATGCACTTCGCGACGCAATGCGCCGCGTCAGAGTGGGCGCCGTAATTATTCCGGGCACCGACC
Organism: Candidatus Sodaliphilus aphodohippi; assembly: GCA_018065665.1. Classification (GTDB taxonomy): domain Bacteria; phylum Bacteroidota; class Bacteroidia; order Bacteroidales; family Muribaculaceae; genus Sodaliphilus; species Sodaliphilus aphodohippi. The sequence goes on along the minus strand of JAGHSV010000226.1, from coordinate 5,554 downwards.
CACACCAGAGCGAATATGTAAGTGACCACTGGAAGTTTCGTGAGTGGTTAACCGGTTTCACGGGCAGCAACGGCACTGCTGTTGTAACTCTGGACCAAGCCGGACTATGGACCGACTCACGCTACTTTCTGCAAGCAGAAGCCCAACTCCAGGATAGCGGTTTTGACCTTCACCGCGAGGGTATAGAGGGCGAGGCAACCATCGAAGAATGGTTGGTGGAGGTGATGGGTGACGAGAACGTCATCGGCATAGACGGACGTCTGTTCTCTACCGTTGAAGCCAACCGTCTTGAGAACTTCTGCGCTGAGAACGGGTTTATGCTTGCCACCGATTTCTTCCCAGCCGACTCAATATGGGAAGACCGCCCCACCCGTCCGACGAACCCTGCGTTTGTCCATAACGAGTCACTGGCGGGCGAGACCGTTGACAGTAAAATTGACCGCGTGCTAGAGTCAATTGAAGCAGCTGGAGCCGATGGGGTCTTCATGGCATCACTTGACGAGATTGCATGGTTGTTCAACCTACGTGGCAGCGACGTGCAATACACCCCAGTCACGATTGCATTTGCCTATGTCGACAAAGATAACCGTATACTATTTATAGATGAAAAAAAGGTAACCACCGAAGTTAGCGAGCATCTTAATAAATATGGCATACGCGTTCGCGCATACGACGATGTGACACACTATCTAGAACGCATAAAGGATTATCACACAGTCATGATAGACCCCACTCGCATAAGTGACGCATTAAGCAACGCCATGCAATGCCAGAAGATATTTGCACGTTCGCCCATCGCGGCAGCTAAGGCAATAAAAAACCAAGTGCAAATTGAAGGTACACGACGCGCAATGGAGCGCGACGGAGCAGCAATGGTACGTTTGTTCAAATGGATCGAGGAGAACTCGAGCAATGGCATCAACGAGATTGATGTGTGGGAACGTTACAAACAAGAACGCAAACGCATGCCCAACTATGTTGGCGACAGTTTCGCCATGATATGCGGATATCGTGAACATGGCGCCATTGTTCATTACCAGGCAGATAGCGAAAGTTCCTCGACACTGGCATCCGAAGGACTTGTGCTGATAGATACCGGTTCACAATACCTTGACGGCACCACCGACGTGACGCGCACAGTCACACTGGGCAACCCCACCGACGACGAGAAGCGCGACTACACGCTGGTGCTGAAAGGGCACCTTGCCCTGTCGGCCGCAAAATTCCCCAAGGGGATATGCGGCGTTAACCTGGACGTCCTTGCCCGCATGCCGCTTTGGCAACACGGGATGAACTTCCTTCACGGTACAGGTCATGGTGTCGGGCACTTCCTGGGTTGTCACGAAGGTCCTCACAGCATTAGGATGCAAATCAACCCGACCATCCTCGAGCCCGGCATGATAACGAGCAACGAGCCCGGCGTGTACAAGGCGGGGCGCTATGGAATCCGCATAGAGAACCTGCTGCTGGTGACCGAGGGCGAACACAACGATGAGTTTGGCGAGTTCCTGCAGTTCGAAACGCTGACCCTGTTCCCCTACGATATCCGTCTGCTTGACCGCTCGCTGCTATCGGCCGAGGAAATCAGGCAAATCAATGCCTATCATGCATTGGTTCGCGAACGCCTGCTCCCACTGCTTGATGGCGAAGACGCACAGTGGCTGAATGCCAAGACTCAAGAAATCAAATAACCAAAAAAATAATAAAAAACGAAATGGCAATTATCAAAGAAGTAAGGGGTTTTACCCCAAAGATGGGCGAGAACTGTTTTCTCGCCGACAATGCAGCAGTGATTGGTGACGTGACAATGGGCGACGGTTGCAGCATCTGGTATGGTGCTGTACTGCGCGGCGACGTAAACACCATCACTATCGGCAATCGAGTTAACATACAGGATAACGCTGTGGTACACACCCTGTACCAGAAGTCGGTAACCGAGATTGGCGATGACGTATCGGTCGGCCACAACGCAGTCATCCATGGTGCAAAAATCGGCAACATGGTGCTGATTGGCATGGGCAGCATCATCCTTGACCATGCCGAGATTGCCGACGGCGCAATCATCGCAGCCGGCAGCGTTGTCAAGGGCGGCACCAAGATTGGCCCGAACGAACTGTGGGCAGGCAGCCCCGCTACCTTCAAGAAAATGGTGAACCCCGAACAAGCCAAGGAAATCAACGTCAAGATAGCAAAGAACTACCTTATGTACTCAACCTGGTACAAGGAAGACTAAAACAAGTGACTGACGCTTCTGCAGAGCAACAGACAGACTGCTGATAGCTCTGATTGACCAAAGCAAAACCGAGGGTGGCCTTGACGGGTCGCCCTCGGTTTTATTGTGTTGATGGGATTGTTTACTGGATGACTTTGACGCCGTCAATGATGACGATGCCCTTGTAGTCGTTACCTACGCGCTGTCCGGCAACATTGTAGCGAATGCCCGACTTGTCGGTATTGTTTACCGAGATGTCGTTGATGCCTGTAGGTGACTCAACGACAAACTGCACGTTGTTGATGTCGGCCCCTGCAAGCGCCTCTGTGGGCAGATAGGCTGTACGCCATGCAATTGTTTCGCCGTCGAGTGCCTTGAAGACGATTGAGTTGGCTGTTGTTGCCGGTGAAAGCACGTTAACTTCCTGCTCGGCAACCGGTGTGTTGAACATCACACCTTCAAAGAGATTGTCCTCGATGGGCGATGGTGCCACCATGTTACTTGGTGACAATACATTCTCAACAGGATAGTTGAAGTGAACCTTACCAGCCGCAGCCTTTACCAAAACCGGGGTGCCGGCGGGCACCACGCCTTGGATCTGTTTGAGTTGCGCGGTGTTGCCATCAATGCCCTTGGCATAATAGACATTCACGCCGTCGGGGATAGCAACAGGGATGCCAAGATACATGGTTGTCCATCCGCTTGCCGGCACGTCGAGGGCAACCTCGCTGCAGCATAGGAGTGTTCCCCCCTCAAGACTCTTGGTACACTTGGAGTCCTCGAGACGAATATCCTTGGCGTCGGGACCGGCAGTACGCAGTGTGACGTCACCATCGGTCATTGTCATCTTGCCGCCGTTCTCAATGCTTACACAAGCTGGAACAGCAAAATCGGCCGATGTGTTGTAGTTGAATCCACAGGCCACAACCTCGACGCTGGCACCATTAAAAATAGCGCAACCAGCTGTTGACGACACGATGGGGTCTTTGCCGTCGCTACCGTCACGCACCTTGCACTTGATGCCCTTTGAGCCGTTACCAGCAGCAAAAATATTGAGGTCGCCTCCGCTGAATGTGGCACCACCATAGTTGCTGATGCCATCACAGTCATTACCAGTAATGTTGATATTGACATTGCCTCCTGTCATGCTGAACGTGTGGTCACAGCTGAGGGCCTTGACATCGTCGGCAGTAACGTTGAGGTTGAGGGTTCCGTCGGTGATTGTCATGCATCCATAGTCGTCGGCATCAATGCAGTCTCCGCCCACATTGCTGACGTTGATGGTGCCTCCGTCACACAGGAAATAGTTGTGTTCGGATGCCGGTCCGTCAATACTTGCCTTGCCGCAGTGTATGCCGTCGCTAACAGCACCCAGCACATTGATTACACATGAGCCTTTGATCTGGAAATACTCCTTGGCACTGATGGCATGCTTTGTGTTGCCGGTGACATTGAGGACACCACTCTTGCCAAACTCGGGGTGTCCGGTGAAATAGATGGCAGCCTTCTGCTTGCCGTTAGCAGCATCGACTACAGTGTTGGTTGTACCTTTCTTGAGCTGGACAGCAATACGTTTTCCGCATTCGATGTCGATGGCGGGTTTCTTGGTGCTCTGGCATGTGAGATTGAGTCCTGCAAGTTCCAGAGTCAATTTATAGGAGCCATTGAGCGTAAACGAGCCGTTACTGCTGGAACCGGACAAAGTGTACTGGTACTCCTGCGAAGTAGTTGCCGAATTGATGGTAACATCGGCGCCATCAATGGTATAGGTCACGTCGGTCACATCGGTAGGAATGTCAACTGTTGCGGTATTTCCGTCATAAACCACCGCAATGACTGATTGGGCATTGGCCTGCAAAGCCAGAAGGCACAATGCCGAAAGGAAGATTTTTTTCATATTTGCATAATTTTAATTGTTCCGGCTACAAAATTAGTTTATAAGAAACAAATTTGCAAACAAATTGGATAAAAATACTGTCAATTCTGTTTTAAAACAAATATTCATACAACAGACTACGTGTTTCATACAACGCATCATAAAAAACTTGCATTGTTCTCGAATATCGCACTACCTTTGCAACACGATTCAGTGTAGAATACACTATCATAAGTTTTTATTCAAACCTTAAAAGTAATTTGAAAGTATGAAAGCAAAAAAGATGATGAAACCGTTTTTGATGGTAATGTTATTTTTATGTACATCCTTGTTTGCATTTGCAGACAAATCGGTGGACTATAAAGAGGGAGATATCGTTTTCCAGATATCCAAGTCAAAACAGTCACCACTCATTCAGTATGCTACAAAATCTTTCCTCTCTCATTGTGGCATAATAGTAGAAAAAAACAATAAATTTTATGTCCTTGAAGCATCCAATCGAGTAAAGCTGACTGATATAGACTCATGGATTAACCGAGGTCGCTTTGGTTTAGTTGTACATTGTAGAGTATTTAACAAACCCGTAAAGATCAAATACGCCAAGTACCTTGGGATGCCTTACGATTTGTCTTTTAAATTCAACAACAATAAGATGTATTGCTCCGAGTTGGTTTATGAAATATACAAGAACCAGTTTGGCATTGAATTGTGCAGACCTCGTCAGGTAAAGTCATACAGATTGTTTGGAATCAGGAACAAGTTAAAACAAAGAGGAATAAGCGAAAACCAAATGGTTGTCGCCCCATGTGACCTCCTCGATTACCCACATTATCTATTGTAAGGGAGGGCATACTTAAATTTCTTGTCGCAATTTTTGTTAATTCAACAAAAATCACTAACTTTGCAATGCAGAAATGCACAAGCGTTAGGCTCGGGCGGCAACAGCCGCCCGATTAAAAGGGAATCAGGTGTAAATCCTGAACAGTACCCGCTGCTGTGAGTCCCATCAATAACGTCGGCCTGCAAATTGCCACTGGTTGTAACACGACTGCTACATCATCACCGGGAAGGCGCAGGAACACCCCGACGGGGACAAGTCAGAAGACCTGCCTATCACTTGCCTTGTGATGGTTCACGTGGATTTTTGGACCGAGGCAGCAACATGATGATGCAGGCAGTTATTACCCAATAGACAAGAACATTTTTCACTCTCGCGAGTTGCATCATGCCGTTGTAGCCTAAGGCTCTTGACAGCACTTGCCATCACACCCTTGTCGTCATGACGGCAGGAGCGTGACACGCATTTTTTTTGTTTAACTAATTAAAAATAGATGCAATGAGAAAGAGAAATCTGATTTTTGCTGCCCTGACGGGCATTTGCTTGTGCTCTGGCGCACAAAGTACAAACGAGTTTGTTAACGGATACTACATCCTTTGTGAAGGCAACTACGGCACCGACCCTGGAC
>JAGHSV010000208.1 GCA_018065665.1 Candidatus Sodaliphilus aphodohippi | reverse complement strand
GGAAGCCAACCTGCAGTCACTGCTTGAGGACTTTGAGAAGATGCCTACTACCAGCGACCTTAACGCCAAAAGCGTTGAGGGCAACTTTGCCAAGTGGGACTTCACCAAGTGCAACGTTGCTGCTCCCGGCAATGGTTTGGCAACCGGCAAAAATGCAGTAGCCATCTACACCGGCACTGCAGCCACTATGTCAACCCCCGTATATTATGATGCCTATCAGGTTGCCTTTGACGTTGCCAACGCATCGGGCCTGACCGGCTCCTTCAGCCTGCGCTACTCCAATGACGGCGGCAAGACTTGGAACAAGGCAAAATCGCCCACTGGAGCCGAGAAACTTGACGTCAAGAACGACACCGTACGCACCCTTTACTGGAATGTTGACCTGAGCAAGACCCAGCCCACCTTGCTACGCATCAACCAGACTAACGGCAGTAGCACCAAACCGTGCTATGTCGACAACCTCACCGTCTATTACACCGGCGAGGCAGGCAGCGACGCAATCCCCGGTGACGTCAACCTCGACGGTAATGTCGATATCTTTGATGCCAATATTGTTATCAACATCATGCTCGGTGCCGACGATGCTGCCAACTACGATGGTCGTGCCGACCTCAGCGGTGACGGCATGGTCGATATCCGTGACCTGAACAGCCTCCTCAACTTGATATTGGGCATATAGTGTTATTATTTGACACAATTCTAATATATTTTAGACGGTTCACCCAGCATCATTACGGTGAACCGTTTTTTTTATTATCAAAAAGCGATATATATCATGGAAATCAATAAAAATAGCACCTTAAAATAACAAAATGCCAAATTTTCTTGCATGTTTCACCTTAAAGATGTAAATTTGCACATTGATGTTACCTGATAACATCGCAACAACATAGAAAAAACAAATTATTAACATTTATTTATAAATCGTAAAGATGAAAAAAGTAATTTTTATTTTCGCATTATTATGCATCGCGCTCCAGGCAGCGGCAATCCCTGCCAAAGGACGCCCCACGCCCGTCAAGCAACCCGACGGCACAACACTAACCATTAAACTTATCGGCGATGAGTTCTATCACTACAACACAACCGCCGATGGATACACCATTGTCCAGAATGACGAAGGCGTATATGTTTATGCACAGAAGGTAAACGACAAACTGCAACCGACCAACATCAAGGCTCACGACATTGACGCACGCACTGCTGCCGAGAAGTCGTTCCTTGAGGGCGCTAAAAAGTACATCACCGACCGCGAAGAGCACAAGGATGGTGAGGCAATGCGCGCAAAACGCGATGCCAAGATGGGAGGTCCCCAAAAGGCTATGGCAAACGTTAAGAACTTCCACGGAGTGATTATCCTTGTCAACTTCAGCGATGTGAAGTTCTCGATGTCTAACCCGAAGCAATTCTACACCGACATGTTCAACAAGGAAGGCTTCAACGGCTTTGACTGGAATGGCAAGCACTATGCTGCAGCAGGTAGTACACATGACTACTTCAAAGAGTCTTCAAGAGGCAATTTCTGCCCTACTTTCGACATCCTTGGCCCGTACAACTGCGGTCAGAAAAGTACATATCCCGGCGGCAAGAACTTTGGTAACACCCAGAAGGTGGGAGCCATCGTCAGTGCAGCAATGAGTGCCTATGACTCACAGACTGACTACACCAAGTATGACAACGACGGCAACGGCTCTATTGACATGGTTTATGTGATCTTTGCAGGTAATGGAGCACAGTTCGACGGTAACAACTCGAACTTTGTATGGCCCCACGCATCATCAATGGCTGGCTTTTTCGACGGTAAATCCGTTTCCAGATATGCTTGCTCAAACGAGATTTACGGTTGGACAAACGACCCCAACACCCTGGTTGTTGACGGTATCGGCACATTCTGCCACGAGTTCTCTCACACCCTTGGCTTGCCTGACCTTTATGACACCAACGACGATACCGGCGGTCTGAGCCATGACCCGGGCGGCTGGGACCTCATGGCAGGCGGTACTGAGTGGTGCAGCTCGCGCTACCCCGTTCTGTATTCAATGTGGGAACGCACCAAATTCGGCTGGGCAAACCCCGCTACCATCAATCAGGAAGGTGTTTACTCACTCAGGTCTCTCTCTGGCTCGGGCGACGGTTATCGCATCAACTCGGCCAACAGCGGTGAGTACTTCCTGCTCGAGAACCGCCAGAACACCGGTTTTGACACTTACCTTCCCGGACACGGTATGATCGTGGCCCGTATCGAAGGCGGTAACTGGTCTATGGGTTCAAGCGTGAACACCAACGCATCACACAACCTTTACGAACTTATCCGTGCCGGTAAGGAAACCGAGGGCGACCACGACAGCGACCCGTTCCCCGGCTCAAAGGGTGTTGCCATGCTCGGCCCCAGCACCAGCCCCGCCCTCGCAGCATATAACAGCAAGACCACAGACCTCAACCTCATCCGAATCATGGAGGATAACGGCACCGTATCATTCCGCATGGTTAAGACTGCCAACATCAAGACCCTCAAAGAGGACTTCGAGAAGATGCCCGCATCTACCGACAAGAACCAGAAGGGCGTTGAAGGCGTATTTGCAAACTGGGACTTCACCAAGTGTAACGTGACTGCCCCCGGCTCAGGCAAGTGCAACGGCAAGCAGGCTGTAGCCATGTACTCGGGAACAGCATTTACCTGTGCCGAGCCCATCTTCTACAACACCTACTTTGCTTCGAACATCGTAGTTAACCAGACTCCATCAGATGCAAAATATACGCTGTCTTACACTACCGACGGCACCACATGGACCCGTCTGAAAGACGTGAACGGCAACGACAGCCAGGAGGTTCCCTCGATGACCAACAAGCGCCTCTACTGGGCTCTTGACTTTGACAAGGACACCCCCGTGCGCTACCGCATCACCGAGATCTCGGGTAACAAGTCAAAAGCAACATACGTTGATGACCTGATGATTTACTACCTTGGCTCAGGCGGTGAGAAACCTGCTCTCCCTGGTGACGTGAACAACAGCGGTTTAGTTGACATCGTTGACCTCAACATCCTCATCAACATCGTACTTGGACAGGACAGCGCAAACAACTACGGTGGCCGTGCCGACCTCAACAAGAGCGGTATGGTTGACATCGTTGACGTTAACGCAATGATCAATCTGATCCTCGGCATCTAATTGCCCGGGATATAATCCCCATACACAACGGTTCCCCGCGCAGCATCGTGCGGGGAACCGTTCATTTATGTGATATTATTACTGTCCGAGTTGTGGGGGAGACCCCATAGGGTACAAAAAAAACGGAACCCGATTGGATTCCGTCGTGTGGGTGCTGACGGATTCGAACCGCCGACCCTCTGCTTGTACTATTTTAATTATAGGGGTTTAATCTATGGGGGTAATTAAAACTTCTTTTATATTCCTAAATTTTGTTTGGAGGGACTTGATGCTTTCAATCATTTCATTAAAGTTAAGAGCATCGCCATAAATGAAACTTTTTTGCATCTCGTTATAATCAGCCTCATACGCAGACATCAATCTTTCGTCAGGAACAAGTCGGATGCTTTTAGGCAGTTCTTTGTCGTAATCAACATAGCCGGCATGATAGAATTTGCGTCTGTGCTCCACTATTTCGTGATAGAGAGTTACGTCACTGAGAGCCTTTTCTGCGTATGGGGTTTGCATGAGTTTCTCCAGGTCATAGAAATGGCGTGTCATTCTGTGCGTCCTAGGCTTGTCCTTTTGGAACTCTTCGCATAAGAGGAAGGCTTTTTCCAAGAAAGTCCTGGTTGGACTGACGGTGCGAATCGTTTGAACGATGTCGGAATCCACGTCATCATCCTTATACGTTTGTTCTATAAGTGATGAAATTCTTCTCATCTCGTAAGGCTCAGACATCGACAAAACGCTAATCTCCACTTTAACCGTTGGTATTGCGTATGCGGCTTGGCTATCGTAGAGTGAAGGATATTGCACATAAAGCACAGAAGGGTCTTTGTCATGTGGAACTTTTCTTGGTTCGCCATTTTCATCGGCATTATCATTGTCTGTGAGAACAGTGACTTTGAGTCCCATCTCGGCAAGTTTGTCAGCAAACTCGTCTTTGAACTCACCAAACAGGAAATCTTGGCCTTTCTCTCTGAGATTGTGGATCTGTGTATTGCTGGTGCAATTCGCACAAGATAGTTGCTTGACATTCAAGAAATAGTCACGACTCAACGCTAAGTCAATGTCCTCACTAAAGCGATTGATGATGTTCCAGCCTTTACTGAGACTCGTACCACCCTTGAATAATAAGTATTCTGATACACTGGTGTGGAAAAGGGCATACAGCACCGCTGTTACCCACCAGTCCTTCTCGGCAGCAGCTTCGTCAATTTGCCGCGCCTCGGCCACACCTTGTATTATCGCCTTTCGCTCGTCGAGCGAGAAGTCAATCCATTTACTCATTGTTTTATTCCTTTCTTTATGACCTGCCGCATCCAGGCGGGAGCCAACAATAAGTCATATTCTATGGTATCAGTCTCTGGAGTTTCTGTAAATAGTTGTCCAATCCTCGTTTCAACATCCTGGTTGATGTTGCTCTCGCCAATGCTGCGTAGTGCCTGAACCAATTCCGGCATCAAACGCCCTCGGAATGCAAAGTTCTTGGGTGCCCCATGTTTCAGAGTCACTGTTCGATTCCCCAATTTCAGTTTTCTTCCTGAGCCTGTAGTCAAGAAAATGGTATTCATGGGGACTTGGGTAGAGAATCCTAAACGATTTGCAGCCGTAGCACCTGACGGTAAGATTTTTGCCTTATCTCGTTTGGCGATCTTTTTCACTAATTCATAAGCCGAGGGGTAAAGGATGCCAAAACGTGTTTTGCGAGCCTTGACATATACTCCTTTGGCTATACGCGTAATCAATCCGTCTTTCTCAAATATGGCGAGCAACTTTGTGACGTACTCAGCATCATATTGTGGAAAAGAAGAAACGAAGAATATCTCGCCGAACTTACTGCGAGAAATCCTTTTCCTAATCTGTTGTACTACTGCATTCTCCATTGAATATTTATATAAATTATGGTCGGAATGATTGCAAATATTTCCGACCACAAAAATACATATTTTCGCCAAATTGACAAAGACTTATCCAACAAAATTATGTTTTCTTGCTTAAAAATGGTGTTTTTTATATTTTAAATGGCATTTCCTTGAAATTTTTCTCGTCTCGGTATTCTGGAGTGTAATAACGTTGTTTGTGAGCCTATTCCTTTAGGGTACAAAAAAAACGGAACCCGATTGGATTCCGTCGTGTGGGTGCTGACGGATTCGAACCGCCGCCCCTCTGCTTGTAAGGCAGATGCTCTGAACCAGCTGAGCTAAGCACCCTTGCTTCTCAAAAGCGTTGCAAAGTTACTGCCATTTGCCGAAACCACCAAATT
>JAGHSV010000002.1 GCA_018065665.1 Candidatus Sodaliphilus aphodohippi | reverse complement strand
GTGTGGCCTGTCCGAGGCCTGCGCTCACTGCGTTCGCTCCGACCTCGGTTACAGTTGCGCCTATCGGCTCACATGTCGCGCTTTCAGCGCTTTAGCTAGTGCCTGACTAGCCACTGCCTACTGCCCGCTCTGCCGTACTCCCATTTGCTATAGTATGACTACTTGGGCCCCATCTTCTGGAATGCCGAGGGGGTGAGACCTGTGATTTCCTTGAAAATGGAAACAAAGTTGGCTCGTGATTTGTAACCCACGCTGCGCGCAATTGCTTCGATGGTGTAGTTGCCGTAGTTTTCTTTGTCCAGCAACCGGCGGCATGCCTCTTTGACGCGGTACTCGTTGAGCAACGTATTGAATTTGCATTGACGGCGGTCGTTGATCACCTGAGACACGTATGTGCGGTTGGAGTTTACCAATTCGGCAAGTCTATTGACACTAAAGCCTTCATCAAATATCTCCTCCGAAGTTAACATGACACCCTCAATCTTTTCGAGCAAGGCGGTTTGTGCCGCCTCGTCTTGCGTCGTGCGGGGTGTGGAGGATGTTGTTTGCTTTCTCGCTGTGTCGGCTTGCACCAGTTCCACATTCTTTTTATACAATACTTCGTTTTGTTTGCGAATCTGGCGGTTCTTGGAGTACAATATTACCAAGATGCCAATTGCCAACAGGGCCAGAGTGATGACGCTAATAAGCACTACAGTCTGCATCTTGTGCCGGTAGTTGATACTGTTGATGTAATCGCGAGCTTCTTCCAACTCATTATTGAGTTTGATTTGGTCTACCTTGGTTATCAGGCTTTTGCTGATAAACTCATCCTTGGTCTTATAATAGAGAAATTCATGTCTTCGTGCTAATGCATCGTTCCCTTGCTGCTCATAGTGATGTTGCAGCATGTTTAGGATTTCGAGCAGTTCAAATGTCATATTGTTGTCGTGGCATACCTTTTCTAATTTCAGTAGTATTGCCTCTGCCTCTTTAGTCCTCTTGCACTTCATCAGGATAAGGTATTGCACAATTTCCCTCATTTGTTGAATGGCCAGTAAGTTCTTTGGCGAAAGACCTGGATCTTTAGGCAAATTTAAATTATGGAACGCAAGGGCCTTTTCATATTCACCCTGGTTTACCAACTTAATGGTTTGGCAAAGGTTTACTTCGTTATACTTATATTTACTATTATTTGTCTTTACTATATTGAGGTAATCGTCTATTTCGCTAACAACGTCCTGAGTCTTGTCATACTTTATAGCAAGATACACAATGTTTGCGATAATGTTGTTGATTGATAGGAATTGATATTCAGTAGGTTGATTGTGTGATTGATAAATTGTATTCTTGGTTGTCCCATACGACTGCTTGAATTTGTCCATTACCTCTTTGCTGTATGCAAAATTGGTCATGATGTCATTTTTGACAGCCGACACAATGACAAGATCCTCGGTGGCAACTGCGTGCTGCTCGCTAAATTTGTGCTCGGCTGCAATTTGTTGCGCTATCAGCAGATTTTTTGTGGCAAGCTCGTAGTTGTGGAATTCATCCATATACAGCATGCCCATGAGTCTATATGCACAGCAACAAGCAGCGATCTCATCACGTGTGAGCTCTACTTTGCCGTATTTGTTAGCCCAGATGTTGGCACAAATCATGGCACTATCAATTACATCGCGTTTAGCATAATCATTGGAGCAATCCACAAACTCATCGGGTGTCAGGTTATAAAACCTCTCAATGTCTTTGTCATTGAATGCCCGGCCGTGGGCGGCAAGGCATATAACAGTCATCAGCAGTGCCATGCACCACTTTAGCAATCTATTGTATGTCGCTACTCTAACCATGCTTAGTCTTCGCCGTCGTCGGCAATCTCGGTCTCACGCATTTGGGTGTACTCGGCCCAGTCGGCGTCTTCCTCGGCATGGAATTCAAGCGGCAACAGGGGCAGTGAGGCGAGGGCCTCGTTGAGTTTCTTTTGGAAGATGTGCAGGCTGCGGGTGTAGAACACCCAGTTGCGCTCGCCGGCGCCGGTATAGATGCCGGTGTTCACTGCCACGGGGTCCTTGTCAAATGCTCCCTGCAGCGCGTCGGTGGCCTGTTCCATCAGCTTGGCGGTCTCGAGGTCGGGCATGCCGGTCTCGTCTGGTTGATAACGCCATGTGATGTCAATGCGGATGTTGAAGTCACCGGTGGCAATGATGTTGTCCATGTCGCGTCGCCCTGTCACCAGTATTAACTGACCGTTATCGGCTTCGGCTGGGGCTGTCCACCATTCGTTGCTGATTTTCAGTTTTGCCATTGTCTTACAAATTTGCTATGACTTGTTCGATTACGTTGGGGAAATGGGCCTGCTCGAGGATATGGATGCTGGCAGCCACGTCGTCAGCCGTATCGCCGGGGTTGACCGGGGTGCTGAACTGGGCGATAATCTCACCACCGTCACACACACGGCTGACATAGTGTATGGTAATGCCGGTCTCGGTGTCGCCGTCGGCAATCACTGCCTCATGTACATGATGCCCGTACATGCCTTTGCCTCCATGTCGGGGCAGCAGGGCGGGATGCAGGTTGATCATGCGGCGGTCGTAGGCGTCGATGAGGAAACCGGGTACCATCAGCAGAAAGCCTGCAAGGACAATGAAGTCTATGTTATGTTCGCGCAGCAACGGCATCAGCACGTTCTCGTCATTGAACTGGGCGCGGTTGAGCACTTGGCTCTCAATGCCCAGACGACTGGCGCGCTCGAGCACGCCGGCCTTGCTGTTGTTGCACAGCATCAGCGTCACGCGGGCTGTTCCGCTCTGGTTGAAGTGGTTGACTATGTTCTCAAAGTTAGTGCCTCCGCCTGAGGCAAACACTGCTATATTCATTGTTCTTGATTCTTTGGTTGTATGGTTTGTTTGGGTGCTGTTTCAGTATCTGGATTGGTGGCGTCGGTAAACCCGAACAGTTCTTTGATGCCGGTACGCATGGCGCGCGAGATGGGAGTGTCGGTCTTGAGGATGTGCAGCACAGTCTTGAAATAGGATTCCTTGCTCTGGCATCCACACAGGATTGCCACGTTGCTCTCGCCAATCATCTGTTTCTGGTTGAAAACCCTCAGAATACCCATGTAGTCGCCTTCCTGCACAAGTTTGCGGAATTCGCGGCAGGTCTGCTCATAGAAACCTCTCGGGTTCAGTTCGTTGACAAGGTCCAGCATGTGCTCCTCGAGTGCATTGATGTTACGGAATTTCATGTCAATGCGGATTTCAACATCATGTTTCACACGGTGTCTAACATGCTGCAGTGCCTGTTGCTTTAGTTGTGAGTTAAAGTATTTGAAAACATTGTTTTTCACTTTGGTAACTATCTCTCCGTCCTTGCGGTGGTTGTACTGTGCAACGCCGCGAATGACGGCCTCAATCATGAAGATGTTTTCAACCTCGGCAACGTCGGGTACAAAAATGTTCTTCTGGCGTAGGTATTCAACCTCATGGTCGCTGCGGCGGTCACGGTCAACGATGCCCCGGCTGATGAGGTGGTGGAAACTGTTGAGGTCGTTGAAAGAGCGCACTACCTCGATGACCTTGTTGCAGCTGCCCAGTGGTTTTACCGTATACTCGGGGAAGATGAGAGGATACAGTCGCGAGTCCAGGCTGTGGGTGGCGTCTCCCTCGATAAAGAGTACGGGTTTGCGGCTGCCCAACAGTTCGTAGTACAGTCCGTCGTCAAGGTGCTGACTCGAGGTCATTACCTCGTAGTCCCAGGCAATCTGCTCGGCGTCAAACGATTTGACCCACACACACTGGTTGTCGACTCGCGACGAGGCAAAGTCAACATCGTGGGTATTATATATAAAGGTGCAGTCGGGGCGCATCTCCTCGATGACATTCCATAGGGTGCGAACCAGGTTATGGTGGATAAACATCTCGGGGTCATCGACAAGAATCACGGCATCGGGCATTGCATAGAGTACGGCACCAAGATAGTAGAGTACGGTTTTCTCGCCGTCGCTCAGTCGCAGCGACGAGTACTTGTCGGTGTTGCCCTCTGTGCTGAACAGCAGTTTGCCGTTCTCGCGGAGAACCTTGTTGCGGGGGAATACTTCCTGCCATCGTTTAACTACTATGTCGAGTTTTGTCTTGGGGAACTTACGGTCCTTCTCGCCAATCATCAGACCGGTCTTGTAGTTCATCAGTTCGCGGAACTCGTCCATCAGCATGATGTAGGTGAGTTTCTCAAACTCGGTGTCTGCATCGTTGGTGATGTGCGGGTTGTAGGCGTTCATTTGCTTGAACAGCGCGTTAATTGAACCCGGCAGGTCATTGCCCTTGCCGTCATGCTCGGGGAGCAGGGCGCGTAGTGCCGATATACGGTAGGCCTTGTCGCCGGCGGCTTTCATCAACTGTGTGCAGAATCGGCTTTTGCCTGATCCGTTGGCACCGATGATGGTGATTTGCTGGGTGTCGGGCAGCAGACCCGGTTCTTGCCCGTCGATTCGTTTTGGAAGTATTATATCCATAATGCTATTGTTTCAATTGCTACGGTTCAAAATTACAATTTTTTTGCCGATAAACAAATAATATGGTACTCTTATATTATATATTTAAAGAGTTTTATGATTGCACTGGTTAATTCTTGCGGTGAATGGTGACCTGTGTGGCGCCAAATCCATATTCCTGGAAGCTGGCGTCCTGAACGTCGCACTGGGGATAGCGCCGGCGCAGTTCATCCATGATGGCGCGTCGCAACACACCCTCGCCCTTGCCGTGGATGAACACGATGCGCTGGC
>JAGHSV010000027.1 GCA_018065665.1 Candidatus Sodaliphilus aphodohippi | reverse complement strand
TTTAAATACAATTCATGAAGGTTTACAAAACTAACGAGATTAAAAACATCTCTCTGATTGGTGGTAAAGGCTCGGGTAAGACCACACTCGCCGAGTCTGTATTATTTGAGTGTGGCGTTATCAACCGTCGCGGTACCATTGACAGCAATTCTACCGTATGTGACTACTTCCCCGTTGAGAAGGAATATGGTTACTCAGTATTCTCTACGCTGTTTTATGCCGAGAAGAGCGGCAAGAAGATCAACTTCATCGACTGCCCCGGTAGTGATGACTTTGTAGGTAATGTTGTAACAGCGTTGAATGTTACCGACTCTGCCCTGATGCTCATCGACGGACAATATGGCGTTGAAGTTGGCACCCAGAACCAGTATCGCACAGTTTCTGGCATCAACAAACCGCTCATCATGGCAATCAACAAACTTGAAGCCGAAAAGAGCGATTTTGACAATGTAATCAACCAACTGAAGGAAACCTTCGGAAACAAAGTGGTTCCCATCCAGTTCCCCGTTACCAGCGGTCCCGGTTTCAATTCAATCGTTGACCTGCTGACAATGAAGCAGTACACCTATGCTGCTGACGGTGGCAAGGCTACTATCGGTGATATCGACGGTTCAGTTGCAGATAAGGCAGAAGAACTGAAAGCCGAACTCATGGAGGCTGCAGCCGGTAGCGATGACGCTCTCATGGAGAAGTTCTTCGACACCATGGAACTTAGCGAGGAAGAGACCATGCAAGGCCTTCTCAAGGGTATTGCTTCTTGCGACATCATCCCCGTAATTTGCATCAGCGGTGAGAAGAACATGGGCGTTGACCGTATGCTTGAAGTATTGGCAAACATTGCTCCATCACCCTGTGACATGGCAGGAATCAACGACACCGACGGCAACGAGGTTAAACCCGACGAGAACGGTCCCGTTAGCCTGTTCTTCTTCAAGACCACAATCGAGCCCCACATTGGTGAGGTATCATACTTCAAGGTAATGTCAGGTACCCTCAAAGCAGGTTCAGACCTCAACAACATGAACCGTGGTAGCAAGGAGCGCCTCGCACAGCTTAATACCGTTTGCGGTCAGCAAAAGGTTACAGTTGACCAACTCGCAGCAGGCGACCTTGGCGCAACCGTAAAACTGAAAGACGTTCGTCGTGGCAATACACTGAACGACAAGGGTTGTGAGCACGTATTTGACTTTATCGAATATCCCGCTCCCAAGTTCCAGCGCGCAATCAAACCTCTCAACGAGAGCGAGATTGAGAAACTTGGCGGTATCCTTAACCGTATGCACGAGGAAGACCCCACATGGCTGATTGAACAGTCTAAGGAACTCAAACAGACCATTGTTTCAGGTCAGGGCGAATTCCACCTGCGCACACTGAAATGGCGTATCGAGAACAATGACAAGGTAATGATTGAGTATATCGAGCCCAAGATTCCTTATCGCGAGACAATCACAAAGGCCGCACGTGCCGACTATCGCCACAAGAAGCAGTCTGGTGGTTCTGGTCAGTTTGGTGACGTACACCTGATTGTTGAGCCGTTCCGCGAGGGCGATCCCGAACCCGACACCTACAAGTTCGGTAACCAGGAATACAAGATGAACATCAAGGACAAACAGGAAATCCCAATGGAATGGGGCGGAATGCTTGTCATCTACAACTGTATCGTTGGTGGTGCCATTGACGCACGCTTCATCCCCGCTATCGTTAAGGGTATCATGGACCGTAGGGAGCGAGGCCCCCTCACCGGTTCTTACGCACGCGACGTACGCGTTTGTATCTACGATGGTAAGATGCACCCGGTTGACAGTAACGAAATCTCATTCCGTCTGGCAGCCCGCCATGCATTCAGCGAGGCATTCCGCAGCGCTAACCCCAAGGTGCTCGAGCCCGTTTATGATGTAGAAATCCTTCTCCCGAGCGATGCTATGGGTGGCGTACAGAGTGACCTTCAGGGTCGTCGCGGCATCATGATGGACATGTCAAGCGCAAACGGCATGGAGCGCATCAAAGCAAAGATTCCTTTGAAGGAAATGGCAAGTTACTCTACAGCCCTGAGTTCAATCACCGGTGGTCGTGCATCGTTCAGCATGAAGTTTGCTTCATATGAACTGGTTCCCGCCGATGTACAGAGCGAACTCCTCAAGGCATACGAAGAGGCAAGCAAGGACGAAGAATAATATCACATATATCAGAATCCATTCAACAAAGGGTTGCAAATTTTGCAGCCCTTTGTTAGTATAAAATGGTACAATCAAGATAAAAACTGGTCCAAAAATGTAAAATTCAACAAATATATTTGGAATTTTCACATTTAAATGTTAATTTTGCAGTGTATTGTTAAAGTCCACGGAGATGAAGAAGTCAATAATCTGGATCCTCACCGCCATAATGGCGTTCACCTTTGCAGGACTACTGTTCGCGCAAATCATGTACATGGAGAACATGATAAAGATGCGCAACGAACAGTTCTCCGAGATTGTGACGCGCAGTCTCTATGGCGTCAAGACAATGCTCGAACAGAACGAGACAAAGTTCTATCTTGACCAGGACCTGATGGAGGCTCAAGCGGCTTACAATTCACCCGCCACGACATTTGACTGCGACACATTCGGTTTATCAACTGACACTGCGGCAGCAATAGGCAACGAAACACTGAAAAAGCCTAACGGACTCAATAACATCTCGGACCTTGACAACAGTTATCTGGAAAGGCAGGAAATCCTAAAAGGTCAGTACCTGTACCAAAAAAGCCTGCTTAACGAGGTAATATTAACCCTACTCTCTCAGTCAAGCGACAGGCCCATATCACAACGGGCCGACTCGACCACTGTCTGCGACTGCCTGAGGTCTGAATTTGAAAACAACGGCATCAAACTACCATTTGAATTTGCCATCACCAACAACACCAACAGTATCGTATATAGCACAAGCAACTATACGCCCGACAACGAGAAAGACATCTACAGGCAAGAATTATTCCCTAATGACCCCGTAAATAAACATAATTGTCTGAATGTTATTTTTCCGACCAAGGGGAACTACATATTCAGTTCAATAAAGTTCATGATACCATCGTTCCTGTTCACGATAATCATGCTTGTAGTGTTCATCTATACTATTATCGTGGCGTTTAAGCAGAAACGGTTGACCGAAATCAAGAACGACTTCATCAACAACATGACGCATGAGTTCAAGACACCCATCTCGTCAATCTCAATTGCAGCACAAATGCTGAATGATGACTCCGTGAGCAAGAGCCCGACAATGCTGAAGCATGTTTCAAGCGTCATTAACGATGAAACCAAACGTCTGAGGTTCCAGGTCGAGAAAGTGCTCCAGATGTCGATGTTTGACAACAAGAGCGCCACAATGAACCTTGAAGAAGCCGATGCTGACGCAATCATAGACAGTGTAGCAAATACATTTAAACTGAAAATTGAAAAATATGGAGGCCATATCGAATCCATTCACAATGCCGAGGATCCGATTGTCAACGTCGATAAAATGCATTTTACTAATGTCGTTTTCAACTTGCTTGACAATGCAATCAAATACCGCAAGGAGGAAACCCCATTAGAACTGAAAATCACGACCTACAATCCCGATGAGGATAACATTGTGATAACAGTTGAGGACAACGGCATCGGCATCAAGCGTGAAGACCTGAAAAAGATATTTGAGAAATTCTATCGAGTATCTACGGGCAACAGGCATGATGTTAAAGGATTCGGTCTGGGACTGGCATACGTACACAAGATGGTGACACTGTTTGGCGGCACAATAACCGCCGAGAGTGAACTAAATAAAGGAACAAAATTCATTATTACATTACCTCTTATAAAATGACACCGTTATGGAAGACAAAGTAAAAATCTTACTGTGTGAAGACGATGAGAACCTTGGCACGCTCACACGAGAGTATCTTGAGGACAAAGGTTATAAAGCCGAGTTGTTCCCCGATGGCGAAAGCGGCTACAAGGCTTTTTTGAAAGGTAAATATGACATCTGCCTTCTTGATGTCATGATGCCCAAAAAGGACGGTTTCCAGTTAGCACAGGAAATTCGCACAATCAACAGCGAAGTGCCAATCATTTTTCTTACGGCAAAATCCCTCAAAGAGGATGTACTCGAAGGCTTTAAGATTGGAGCCGACGACTACATCACCAAACCATTCAGCATGGAGGAACTCGTACTGCGCATTGAGGCAATCCTACGCCGTGTAAAGGGACAAAAGGGCAAGGAAGTGACAGCCTACAAGATTGGTAAATTCACATTTGACACCCAGCGCCAAATGCTCTTTGCCGGAGACAAGAGCGACAACCTCACCACCAAGGAGTCAGAACTCCTGAGTCTTCTTTGCGCTCACGCAAACGAGATTCTCGAACGCAATTTCGCCCTTAAGACAATCTGGATTGATGACAACTACTTTAACGCACGCTCGATGGATGTTTACATCACAAAACTGCGTAAGAAACTGAAAGATGATCCAAACATCCAGATTATCAATATCCACGGCAAAGGTTACAAACTCATTGCCCCCGATAGCGAAGCCAACTAAGAAGCAATTCTTTGAAAGTTATTGCAATCTTCGTCACACAATTTGGCGAAGATTGCTTTTTTTTGTAACTTTGTAAAATAATTATAAATAATCACAGACAACATGAAGTACCTGTACCGGTTGTACCAATGGTGCATTGCCACTCCTATCATCTTAGTACTGACCATCTTGACCGCCATCGTAGTCACTTTATTCGCTTGGATTGACAAGGACTGGTGGGGTTACTACCCTCCTCGTCTCTGGTCGCGCCTATGGTGCTGGCTGATGCTTGTCAAAGTCAAAGTGGAGCATCGGGACCTGATTGACAGCAAAGCCTCATACGTCTTTGTAGCCAATCACCAGGGTGCATTTGACATTTTCTCCATATACGGTTTTTTAGGTCACAACTTCAAGTGGATGATGCGCAAAGGCTTAAGCAATATTCCTTTGATTGGTATTGCATGTAACGCTGCAGGTCACATCATGGTTGACACCCACAGCAATGAGGGGATAAAAGCCACTATCAGTAACGCAAAAAAGCGCCTTCAAAAAGGAATGTCAATCGTCGTATTTCCCGAAGGCCGCCGTACAGACACGGGTGAAATGGGACAATTCAAGAACGGAGCATTCAGACTAGCCACCGAGTTTGATTTACCAATTGTCCCCATCACAATAAACGGTTCATACAATGTTATGCCCCGCAGCACATTCAATGTGACACCAGGAACGATAACCCTGACTATCCATGCACCCATATTGCCAGATAGCGAGGACCACAATGCCGCACATATTGCCGAGCAGTGCCGCACAATAATCGCAAAAGACCTGAGATAATAGCTTCGCCGACTTACCGCTGCTCACTCTGCCGAGCTCGCTACGCTCGGTTACAGTTGCGCCTGCCGGCTCACAGATCGCACGTTCAGCGCTTAACATTAGTCCATTGAATAAAGTAACCCCCGTTTAGTATTGAAGGAACAGACGCATTGGCAATCTCTCAAAAGTTCACCGGACAGCAATTAATAACAAAATAAGAACGGTGCAGTGAATATCTGATTTCACTGCACCGTTTTATTTCATCCACACTTGATTTATTTTTTTAATATTCGTGCAATATTCCGTTTATCCTCACGCTCTCTGATGGATTGACGTTTATCATAGGTTTTCTTACCTCGGGCTATTGCTATCAGCATCTTGGCATAACCGCGTTCACTCAGAAAAACTTTCAACGGAACGACAGAGTAGCCCGGCTGTTCGCTCGCCTTGAATATCTTAACGAGTTCCTTGCGGTTGAGCAACAGTTTGCGGTCGCGATGAGTTGTATGATTGTTATATGAACCATAAGAATACTCGGCGATATACATATTCTTAACCCACAACTCGTTGCCCTCTTTAAGGCAGTAAGTATCGGTTAAACCTGCCTTGCCCTGACGTAGCGACTTGATTTCGGTTCCGGTCAGCACAATGCCAGCTACAAAAGTCTCAATGATTTCATAGTCGAATGTAGCTCTGCGGTTTTTTATGTTTAGATTGGATGTAGCCATAATTAGTATTTATTTAATCAACAATGAGAAAAGAGGTGGAATTAGAAATGGAATTGCAAGCATCATTGCCGATGATATCAGCATAAAAGCAACTGCTTTAGCCGGTTTAACGCCAAGATATGTTTCACCCCTGTAAACAATAAACGGCAGGTACAACATAAGAAAGTACAAAGGCACAAACTCAATCGGCAAAACATACATTGTTATTTTGAGCAGCATTAGAAACATCAAGTTATACATGACAAAATCGCACATGCGATTTTCTCCTGCCTCGGTTGTCACCAACTCGGGATATAAAATGTCAAGTATATATACCGTAACGAAATATGCAAAGAAGAAAGCGCCGAAATTCAGTATTGCTTCAATAAGCAACATCGAGAACTCCTTTGTAGTATCATAAAACATTGGCACAAAGGTTGCCACCACAAGAACAAGCAGCAATGGCAAAAACATCCCATGCAGTAAACGGTTGGTGGAAATGTTGGATTTGCACACTTCATCCCACCCAACCTTGGGGGACACTATAAGCAATATTAAATTTTTGAAAATTCGCATAATTTTGTATTCGGTCTGCAAAATTACTAAAATAATGACATTGATTACCATTTTTTGAGTAATTTTGTCAAAAAATTATTTCTTATATGAATTTTGAACTGTTCATAGCACGTCGCATCAAATTAGGCAACAACAACGGCAAGAGCACTCCCAGCCTGAATATTGCCCTCACAGGCATAGTCCTGGCGATAGTCGTAATGATCTTGTCGCTTGCGATAGTTTTAGGATTCAAAAAAGAAATCACCAATAAAATATACAGCCTTGACCCACACATCAAAGTCGTGAATGCCGTTCTCGGGCTTGATGACAAATATCATACCATAAACGGCCGTGAAGCATTTGCCGGAATCGCATCAGACAGCACGTTCTCATCGATGGTTTCAAGCATGAGCCTTATTGCCGACAAACCCGCCATCCTTAAAACCGACAATGATTTCAAAGGCATACAATACCGCGGGGTTGACAAGGGGTTTGATTGGACCTACCTGCAGTCTCACCTCACCGAGGGACGGATACCAACCATCAGCGACACAGAAAACCTGACCGAAATCATCATTTCACAAACAACAGCAAACCAATTGAACCTCAAGGCCGGAGACAAGATATTAACATATTTCATAGATAATAAGGTCAAAGTTCGCAATTCACACATCGTTGGAATATACTCGACAGATTTCGATAGTTTTGACGACAATTTCATCATTGGCAACATTGCCCTTATACAGCAAGTCAATGGGTGGACATCAGATATAGGCAACTATATTGGTATCAACATGAAAGACATAAGCAATCTGCAGGGCAATGCCTACCAGCTGTTCGGTTCGTTGGCAGCAGATTGCTACAACAAAGAAAATACGACTCTATTCAATGTCACCAATACGCACAAAAATAATGTCGCATTTTTTGCATGGTTAGACATGCTGGACATGAACGTGATAATAATAATAGTGTTGATGCTGATTGTATCAGGATTCACACTTGTATCAGCACTGTTGATGATTGTCCTTGATCGAATCCGCATGATTGGAATGCTCAAAGCACTTGGCTGCCGGAACAGTTCCATTAGACGAATATTCATTTATTTGACCCAAAAACTGATATTCAAATCGCTCATCATCGGCAACATCATTGGTTTAGCTTTAGCCCTTATCCAAGATCAATTTCACATAATAAAACTTGACGCAGCATCCTATTATATGCCTTATGTACCAATCAGTTTGGACTTCACTTTACTCGTTGGGCTCAATATTGGAATTATCGTCATATCATATCTCACCCTGCTGGGGCCCAGTTATGTCATCTCGACAATCAAACCGGCCTCAACAATGCGCTTTGAATAATGCCGCAAGGTCAATTATTCATTCGTTTAATGACATTGTAACTGGGCAAAATCCCCAATTCCCCCGCCTTGCTCAGGTCTGAGACTCCCTTATCCTTATTTCCCATCCGCAAATACAGCAGCCCCCTATTGTAGTATGCCTGGGCAAAATCGGGTTTGAGTTCAAGAGACTTGGTATAACTGCTAATAGCCGAAGTGTAATCACCCATTTCCATGTAAATAAAGCCCTTATCATAATGTGCATAGGGATTACTCGAAGAGAACTTTATAACATCATCAAGGTGGGTAATAACCTCACGCAGCAATGCCGCCGACTCCCTGCCTTTAAGCATTCCCTTGGCTACAGTATTGGCTTTGTCATCGGCATCGGGCTGTTGAGTCAACGTCATCTTATATTTCAAATAACAGGCATCGGCAAGCAAAAAGTGGGCAAGTGTAAAATCGGGATTCAATTCGATAGCCCGAGTTGCGTCAGCAATGGCAGACTCATGATTTCGCAGCATCAAGTAGTCCATTGCACGGGCAAAATAATCAACAGCACGCGGTTGTGATGTGGTCAATACACCGTTATAATACTCGACACTCTCGAAATGTCGTTTTATGTCATCTTCAGTCAAAGAACGGTCGCCACACACAATAGTTAACGATTTAGGCAATAGACGGGTGTCATTGAGCTCGGCAACCTCACGCAAATAATATGTATTACCATTCAGTTTATTATCAAGCGAATAATATGACATCAGGAACATCGGTTCGGGTGACACCTCAACATTAGAATTTTGGATTCGGCCTCTTTGCCTGTTGGCATACTCGGGTTTAATTGGGTTCTCGGGTGCCACAGTGAGCAAGGTGTTGAATTTATTCATTATATCCTCCTCGCTCTCGGGTTGTTCGGTAAATTCGCCCGACTCAATTAGACGTCTCTGTTCCTCGGCGTCCTTAACCATTTTCTTGGCCTCGGTCTCGGCAGGATTAAAGTTGCTGGTATGTGTATGCTTTTTCTTGAACAGGGCCATTGCAGTATTATAGTCAGCCTCGCCACCATTGCGGTCACCCATACGCCGGCGTGCCTCGCCACGCGCCATGTAACCGGCTTCAAACTGGGGATACTTTTTTAGCACACCAGTATAGTCGGCAACTGCTTTTTTGTATTGTCCGGTCTTGAAATACAGCATGGCGCGGTTGTAAAGTGCCATGAAATTCTCGGGTTCGTTTTTCAAAACAAACGAGAAATCATCAATGGCCTTATTATTCTCCCCCACCTCGGCAAGCAGAAGCGCACGGTTAAAATGCCCTTCACGGTTATCGGCATCGAGTCCGATCGCATAGTCATAATCGGCCATAGCGCCAAAATAATCATCAAGATTATACTTCATGTATGCCCTATTGATAAAATAGCCGGAATAATGCGGTTCCAGCTTGATGGCTTCGTCCATGTCGGCAAGGGCATTCTCATAATCCTGTTTGCTACGCATCAAAATCTCGGCACGCATCACATAGGCCGACGCATTATTTTTTGACAACTCAATACTTTTAGACAGATTTTCCAAGGCCGTTGTCGTATCCTTACGAACGAGATTAAGGTGCGCCAGCCCCAAATATGCCTTATCGTTTTTGGAGTCAGTCTTAAGGACCCAGGAAAAGCAACTGTCGGCAGTTTCAAAATGCCTTAGTTCGCTATGGCACACCGCACTGTTCATATAGAACACCTTATCGTCAGGTTTCAGTTCAAGACCGTGCCTATAATCATCAATGGCGCCTTCAAAATCTCGCATATTCTGACGCGCAACACCCCGCACCTGATAGGCATCAATGATAAACGGGTTGCGTTCAATTGCCTCAGATGCATCGGTCTCGGCCCCCTTATAATCCTCGAGATTGATTTTAGCAACCGAGCGATAAAAATAGGGTTCGGCCCATGTGGGTTTAGCCTTAATAACCTGGTTAAAATATTGTATCGAAAGAATGTAGTCCTCAAAATACAGGGCATTCCGTCCGATTCTAAGAACTTGATCAGCATTAATCTGTGCAGCAGCCTGAAAAGCCGCCAGCAACATTATCGCCAAATATGTCCAAAGTCTTGTTAACCTTTTCATAAATTGTTACAAAAGTAACAAATTATACTTACAACACATTCTTTTAGCAAAACAAAAAATTAATTGTTAGCAATAATTAACCAAAAGAAGAAATGAACAAAAACAGTCATTGCAATTACATAAATCACTATGTTAAATTGACTTATCGGTAATTTGTCATAACATCGGCAAACTGTATATCAAGAAAAACAGATAAAAGATGATGAACCATTTGGTACATTGATAAAAATTGGCTAAATTTGAAAAATATTTGAAAATGCATCCACTTAGTAATATGTCAAACTACTTAATAAAACTCTCCATAATAGTTCTTCTTGCAGCATCAAATATTGTAGCCCCACAGGATACATTTGCACGCAAAAAAGAGAACAAATATGAGAAAAAACAGGTGACACTTGCCGACACCACAATAGTTGCCCCCACCGAGAAAGAGGTGGCAGTCGTTGATGCTCCACGCCAGTTATACGGCGAATGGACACTGATGACTATGCGCAAAAAAGAAGTATCTACCACTCAGCGTCCGTACATATACCTTGATTTTGCCAATCACAAGGTGTATGGTTGCAACGGTTGCAATGACCTGAATGGCAAATTCTCCCAGAGTGGGACAAACATCTCATTCAGCGAAATGATCACTACCGAGAACGAATGTCATCAGACAACTTCAGAACGCTCGATCATGAAAACCCTTGGTGAAGTCCAACGGTTTAAAATCACCTCCTTGTTTAATATCGAGTACTTGCACCTTATGAACAATAAAGGCAACGTGCTGATGGTGCTAAAACGCCAGAATCTTGACGCACTCAACGGGGCATGGAAAGTTAAGGAGTTAGATGGCGAACATATCAGCGATAGCGACATGCGTTTTGTGATTGACATCGACATGAGAGCTATCCATGGCAATAGCGGCATGAATATCATCAACGGCATCATCACCATTGACCCCAACAAGGACTTTGCCATACAGTTCGAAGACTTCCATACTGGCGGCAATATAGCCGACGGCATCGGTATGGAAACAAATGTTTTGTTGGCATTTGAGCAAGCCGAGTCATGCAAGCGCATCAATGACAATGAAATGGCATTATTGGATAAACAAGGTAAAATCGTGTTAGTGCTATCACGCATTGAAATCGAGCGATAAAGCATTTAACCCTACCTCATCAAAATACGACAAAGGCATGTCTCGACTATGAAACATGCCTTTGTTGTTTGTATTACTAACTTAAATCTATATTTCATCATTTGGCATCTCGCCAAATTCTTCCAGCTCTTCGGCGTTAAATTGCTCGTCGCCATAAAATTCCTCTCCAAGGTCGTCAATAGCCTGAGTGGTTGTGGTGGATTGAGTCTTGGGGAAAATGGTTTCGAATTCGACGCTCTCCTTGGGAGGACGGCCGACCTTGCGCTGGCACAAAGGATCCATGAGTGACTCGCCAAATTTTATCTCCTTAAGTTTCATATACATATAACGCTCGGTCATATAATCAAAGACAAATTTAAGCCTTTGTTCCTCTTCTTCAACGAGTTCGTCGATTTTGGTAGATTCCATCAACCATATATCCTGATCAGAATCGGTGCCCATGTCAACATAAGTCACTTCTTCTTCCTTGTTCCAATCCTCATCACATATATAGAATGAATTCATCTGCCCTTTGTCAAAGCCGACGGCATCAAGGATTTCATTTCTAAGTCTCAAAAATGTATCACCGGAATCAATCAAAATTTCGAGTTTGAAATTTTCAGACTCCTCTGAACCGATAAGAAATTTATAAACCATACTGATATTAATTCAAATTTTCTGTTCAATTTTTACACTGCGAAATTAATAAAAAAAAATAGTTTGGAAATGTTTTTGAGATTTTTTTTCAACAAAATCCAAAAAAAGTTGTTCTGACGAAACAAAAAGAGGCACAGTTGTCATGCTGCACCTCATTTTAGATATTTGCAATTCGTTTTATGGAATTAAATTGTGCTTGCGGAAAATAGTTCCAATTTTGTCAAGAGCGATCTCAACCTGTTCCTTTGTATGGGTTGCCATGAGACTAAATCGGATGAGAGTATCATTGGGCGCTACAGCCGGCGAGACAACAGGATTCACAAAAATCCCTTCATCAAACAGCTCGCGCGTGATGAGGAATGTCAAACCATTGTCGCGAATAAACAAGGGGATAATCGGAGTTTCAGTATTCCCAATTTCGCACCCCATTGTCTTGAAACCATCAAGAGCATAATTGGTTATATCCCACAAATGCTGTTGACGTTCTGGTTCAGAGTCCATAATATCAATTGCAGCACTTACTGCAGCAGTCGAGGCCGGAGTAATACTTGCAGTAAATATATATGAGCGTGAATGATGACGCAGGAAATTGGTTATTGCCGGGTCAGTCGCAATAAAACCGCCCAACGATGCAAAAGACTTGCTAAAGGTACCCATAATAAGGTCAACCTCGTCGGTCAAGCCAAAATGATCGCACACACCGCGACCACCTTTTCCAAATACACCAATGCCGTGGGCTTCATCAACCATGATGTTGGCATTGTACTTGTGGGCAAGGTCAACAATGTCGGGGAGTTTGCAGACATCACCCTCCATTGAGAACACGCCATCAGTAACAATGAGTTTAACACGGTCGGGCTCGCACTTCTGCAACTGCTTTTCAAGCGAAGCCATATCATTGTGCTTATATTTCAGATAATTTGAAAAAGACAGACGACGTCCTTCGATGATTGAAGCATGATCCTGCTCGTCACAAAGTATATAATCTTCACGACCAGTAAGAGTTGAAACTACACCAAGATTAACACCAAAACCTGTAGAATAAATCATACAGTCTTCTTTGCCAATATAATTGGCTATCTTCTTCTCGAGATTCTTGTGAATATCGAGAGTTCCATTCAGGAATGGTGAACCGGCACAACCAGTACCGTATTTCTTAACAGCCTCAATTGCGGCTTCCTTGATTTTAGGGTGATTGACTAAACCAGAATAACAATTGGACCCAAACATCAAGACCTTTTTCCCGTTAATGATAACTTCAGTGTCCTGTTCGCTGGAAATTGCTCTGAAATAAGGGTAAGTCCCAGCCTGTTTAAACTTTTGGGGTTCAGTGTATCTTGCTAATTTTTCTTGTAATAATTTCATTGCTTCAATCTATAAACGTATATATTCAGCATTTTACTACAGAAGATATACTTGCCAATTTATTAAGTGCAAAACTAATAAATTTAATTGAAAAAATCACAAAAAAAATATTTATTTTATAAAAAATGGCATACTTTTTTAGCAAATTCCCATGCCTCACCCAACACAGCACCAATAATTTATGCGTTTTTAACATTTTTTATTTACACTTTAGCACTATTGGCCGCCAACACTGATATTACCTGAAACGACAGCATATGGCATAAACGTTAAGAATACTGCACGATGCGGCACATATTATCGTTCTTATGACAATAAATTGTGGAGTATTGAAAAGTTTTGTGTAACTTTGTAAAATAATAGCATATTATCAGATTTATGACAGGACAAGACAATAATGCGGCAACAATCAAGAATCCCGAATTGTGGACTCTCGAAATCGGACTTGAGCCGTCGGTCATCAACTACATATTGTTTACTGATGCACAAGAGGATTCGCTGATATACGGCACAATCGAGTTAGATGCATCGACAGGAAACTACCTGAAGTCAGTCGAAAATGCGGTGTATGAGAATCCCATACTGCTAAATGACTATCAGAAGGTGAAAATATTATACCGTTCACAAAGATATGTAGTGATACCCGGTATAATGGACGACGACGAGTCGGCCGAGAAAGTATTGGCCGCAACTTACGGCGATAGTGATGGCGACGCTGCCATGTGTCACCTGCATCAATGCGGAGTGAGAATCGCCTTTGAGACCGAGAAAGGATTGATGCCTTTCCTTCAACGCACGTTCAACAATCCCCCCATATATCATCACCTGTACCCGCTGTGTGAACACTACAACCGCATCAACGAAGGTTCAGGCATTTCCCGAATGTTCCTAAATCTGGGTGAAAACTATATGGACGCTGTCATATACAAGAAAGGTAAATTCATACTGGCAAACACATACCAATACCGTAACGACAAGGATGCAGCATTCTTTGCATTGACAGCATGGGACAGCCTGGGTCTCGACCGCTTGACCGACGAACTGCAGTTGACAGGTGACAAAGAACGAAGAGCGGCACTTGCTCCGGCGCTACGTGAGTATATCGGGTTTGTAATGCCCGCCATCTACCCGGCTGCGGCTCTACGCATCGGGCAGAACGCGATGAAAGCCCCAATTGACTTAATCCTGCTTGCCCTATGCGAATAATCAGCGGAAAATACGGTCGCCGACGCTTTGACGTACCGACTAACATAACAGCACGCCCAACAACCGACATGGCACGCGAGAACTTGTTTAATGTGCTGGCAGGCATCATTGACCTCGAAGGTATCCAGGCACTTGACCTGTTTGCTGGTACCGGAGCCGTTAGTTTTGAAATGCTGTCACGCGGCTGTGCCCACGTGACCTCAGTCGAGAAAGCACGCACCCAGCAGCAGTTCATAACAAAAGTTCGCCAGATGCTTGGTGATGACAACCTAACACTTGTCAAGGGAGACGTATTCAGGTTCATCGGCACCTGCCGCCAGCAATATGACATAATCTTTGCCGACCCACCATACGATTTGCCCCAACTGCCACAGTTGCCCGAGATGATACTGAACAGTGCAATGGTCAAACCAGGTACACTGGTGATTGTTGAGCACTCAAAGGCAAACGACTTCAGCCACCTGCCCCAGTTCTGGCAACATCGCGTTTATGGCAAAGTCAACTTCACCTTTTTCAAAATCCCAGAAGAATAACCGATATGGACATTATAACAACTGCATTTGAAGCAAGACTTAACGAAGACCTATACTCAACATTAAAAGTATGCGGCGAGGTTGACGAAGTCACTCCCGAAGCGACCGACATTGAGGAGAAATGGCCTTTGATTCTGAACGAATATATGGCTGACGGCGTGAGAGAGTTCCAGGACTACCCCATGACGGCACTTGGATGGATCATGTATGTTGGCATGGCTGTGGCAAAGTTCTGGGACCAAGACTGGGAACAGTACACTAAAAACGATAGACCTTACGAGTCGCTACGTGACAAACGGGGTTTTGACTATCTTGACGAGTACATTTCAGAAGAAGTGCTTGGACTTGACGCCAAGCAATCTGAGGCACTGACCAAACTTGTTGGCAACTGTGCAGCCCGCACCCTCAACGCCCTATCGCACGAACAGGCAGAACCGGGAACAGCCGAGGCGTTGCAAGTATTCACGGGATGCCTACGCCAACTATACCTGATGGGAGCCTATGTGCAACTACATCGCATGGGTTACCGCATGACAAAACTAAACTAAACAGCATATGAAACAAGTAACAGTCCTGATACCCTGCTACAACGAGGAGAAATCGCTCCCATTGCTACACGAGCAGTTATGTGCAGTGATGGATTCGCTATCACACTATACATGGCAAGTCCTGCTTGTGAACGACGGCAGCCGTGACAACACGCTGGCAGTAGCCCGTGAACTGCGAACTAAAGACGAACGAATATGCTTCATTGACCTGTCACGCAACTTTGGCAAGGAACGTGCAATGCTGGCCGGTTTTGACCATGCCAAAGGTGATTGCATGGTAATAATGGATGCCGACCTGCAGCACCCCCCAACAGTCATACCCGAGATGCTGAAGTACTGGGAGGAAGGTTATGACGATGTCTATGCACGCCGCAACAGCCGCGGCAAGGAATCATGGTTGCGTCGCAAACTGTCATTGACCTATTATAAACTGCTGCAAAAGGCATCAAACACCGATGTCCTGCAAAACGTCGGCGACTTCCGTCTCCTTGACCGCAAGTGCATCGACGCCATCACCCAGATGCGTGAATGTGAACGATACACCAAGGGGTTGTTCTCATGGATAGGATTCCGCAAGAAAGAGATAACATTTGACCAAAAGGACCGTATTGCCGGCGAATCATCATTCAACATCTTCAAATTGTTCTCATTAGCAATTCAGGGCATCACCTCTTTCACTACTGCCCCACTCAAGATGGCGACATTGCTGGGGTTCATAGTATCGATTGCGGCATTTATCTATATGTGTTATGTGCTTGTCAAGACAATTATCTGTGGGGACCCGGTACAAGGTTATCCAACGCTTGTGATACTCATTTTGTTCTTGGGCGGCGTGCAGTTAGTGTCATTGGGCATTATAGGCGAATACCTGGGACGCATATTCAATGAGACCAAAGGCCGCCCTGTTTATTTCATACGCGAAAAAGAAGGCATAGATTGATGGAAACTATAATAAAGAACAAATGGTACTGGCTGACGCTAATGCTGGGTGCAGGCGTGTTTTATTTCCTGAACCTGCATACATCACTGTGGGGTGACGACATCCTGTATGCACTCATCCCAGGCAACGAGCAACAGCTGTGTGACACACCCGCCAAGTATCTGGCATCTATGAAGTTCTTCTACATAGACACCAACGGCCGCATCGCCGACATGATAAACCGATTCTTTGTCAGCCAATTTGACAAATGGTTCTTTAATATCGTGAACACAGGTGTATTCGTGATATTCATCCACACCATCGTACGTTTAATCACCGAGAAGCGGACAGTTGCTCTACTGACAGTGATATTCCTTTATCTTTTGCTGTTATTCCCCTATCCCGGCGAAACACTGACATGGGTTGCCGGAGCATGCAACTACCTGTGGTCGGCGACCATGACATTGCTATTGCTACATTTCATTGTTACACACAATACCGATGCCAAACGTCATGCACCAGCATATATCCACATACTACTATTTATCTGGGCATTCATTGCAGGTGGAATGAACGAGAGTTTCTCGGCTGCGATGTCCTGCGGACTTGTGCTATATTTCATCTTCAACCGCAAACATTTCAGGGGAATAATGGTCACCATAACTATCGCATATCTACTGGGATTGCTATTGGTGGTCATGTCGCCCGCAGCCTGGAACAGGTTGGATGGTGGCAACTCAGTCAACTTCAACGGTGGTGCGCTAATGACCCTCATGCGGCGTTTCTACAACTTGGGAAGCAAAAGTGTCCATTACGTTACTCCGCTGCTTGGCGGACTCGCCATCCTGTGGAGTCTATGGCGCAAAGGCTGGAAACGCACAAAAGCCAACCTGCCAATGTGGATACTGATTGGAACGATGGCATCGGTCTGGGTATTTTGCGTGACAACCCGACGTGCTTACACAATGTACTCAATAATCGGATTTATAGTATGTATGACGCCACTGTGCCATGCATTTGAAGGCAAACGCCGCATCACCGCTACTGTGGCAATAATGGCAATTGCCGCTGCGATATGGCCCGCTGCTCACTGCATACATATAACGACAACCTATGGCGCATTCAGCGACAGCGTGATGAACACCGTTATGACCTCACCCGATGGCGTAATCATCGCGCCACCCACGCCCGAGCCATCACGCTTTTACCACACCATGCACTATGACAACAATCTTGAAACATGCTGGAACAGGTTCACAGCCAATAAATACGGCAAAAAAAATGTTCAATTTGTCACAGACTCGGTTTATACCCATTACAGGTCTCCTGAATTGTTCACAAACGGGACTGTGCCTCTGCCGTTTGTCAGTTCGCGCCCCAATGTCGCCGATACCCTGCTCGGGCACCCGACTGCCGGATACACCGTGATGGTAATACATAGCAAAGACACCACCGAGATTGAGGGGAACTGCTCAAAACTCGATTACATCAACATCGAGCAGCACATCGGCACAGACCGCGTTTCAGTGCGCAAGTTCTGGGGACGCTACCGGGCATTCCAACCAGTCTACCAATACCCGTTGTGGCGTGACGGCAAACATTATGTCGTGCTGCCAGCCATCAGCGACAGCGTGACCCGCATCGTGATGCCGGTATGGATAGGGCAAACTATGGACTCGGTTGTATTCACCCGTAAAGCGAAATAAGTGTTTATGGAGCAGAAAGATTGGGACAAAATCATAATAGGCATCGACCCCGGCACCAACTTGATGGGCTATGGGCTATTGGGTATTAAAGGCAAAACTCCACACATGATTGTGATGGGAGTTATCAAACTCAACCGCTTGGAAGACCATTACATGCGCCTGCATCGCATCTATGAACGTGTCAGCGGTCTTGTGGCCGAGTATCTGCCCGATGAGATGGCTATCGAGGCCCCGTTTTTCGGCAAGAACGTCCAATCAATGCTCAAACTGGGACGTGCCCAAGGCGTTGCAATGGCAGCGGCACTCAGCCGGCAAGTACCCATCACCGAGTACGAACCACGCAAGATTAAAATGGCAATCACAGGCAACGGCGCGGCAAGCAAAGAGCAGGTTGCCGCGATGCTACAGCGAATCCTCAAGATTGAC
This sequence comes from Candidatus Sodaliphilus aphodohippi, assembly GCA_018065665.1. Taxonomy (GTDB): domain Bacteria; phylum Bacteroidota; class Bacteroidia; order Bacteroidales; family Muribaculaceae; genus Sodaliphilus; species Sodaliphilus aphodohippi. The sequence continues at coordinate 1,446 of JAGHSV010000027.1, read as the reverse complement.
AAGGAACAAATGCCACAATTCCTTGATGCCACCGATGCGCTCGCTGCAGCCCTATGCCATCACTACGAGAGCATGAAACCAATCGCCTCGTCAGGGGCCAAGTCATGGAAAACATTTCTCGCTCAACACCCCGACCGTGTTGCGACTCCCAAGAAACCCGCAAAGTAAAATCCGTCAAGTCCAATCATCATCAAATAACCGTGAATGATTCACTGAAAAGTGGGTTGACATGCTTGCCGTATTAAAAATTTTGCGTAATTTTGTATTTTAAGTGTTAACAACACTTATAGCATTAATAATTATTCAAAATTTATAAGATGGAACTAATTGACGGAAAAAGGATTTCGGCAGAAATCAAGTTGGAAATTGCGGCTGAAGTTGAACAAATGATTGCACGTGGCGAGAAGCGCCCGCATCTGGCAGCGGTGCTTGTCGGTCATGATGGAGGCAGTGAGACATACGTTGCCGCCAAAGTAAAGGCATGTGAAGTGTGCGGATTCAAATCAACACTGATACGCCACGAAGATACAGTTAGCGAAGAAGAACTTCTTGCAACAGTCGACAAACTCAACAACGATTCCGATATTGACGGTTTCATCGTCCAATTGCCCCTGCCCAAACACATTGACGAGCAAAAAGTGATCGAAGCCATTGACTACCGCAAAGATGTTGACGGTTTCCACCCCATCAATGTAGGCCGTCTGTCTATTGGTCTGCCCGGTTTCAAGTCAGCCACTCCGCTGGGCATACTCACCCTGATAGAAAAAATGGGTATTGAAACCTCCGGCAAGCACTGTGTGGTGCTAGGTCGCAGCAACATCGTTGGCAAACCAGTAGCATCAATGCTCATGGCAAAGGCGACACCCGGAAACTGTACCGTTACCGTTTGCCATAGCCGCACTAAGAATATTAAAGAAATCTGCCTGACCGCCGACATCATCATCGCGGCACTGGGTGTTCCAGGATTTGTAACAGCCGACATGGTGAAAGAAGGCGCTGTCATTATCGATGTTGGTACTACGCGTGTTCCTTCAACCGTGACCAAGAGCGGTTGGAAACTGCGCGGTGACGTGGACTTTGACAATGTGGCACCCAAATGCAGTTTTATCACCCCCGTTCCCGGTGGCGTTGGCCCAATGACCATCGTGTCGCTGATGAAGAACACTCTGCTTGCCGGGCAACACGCGATTTATAAAGATTAGACATGAATTGCCTCTCAGTACTGCTACTGTCTCTGGTTTCGCTGCTGCAAAGCAATAACGAGGTCTCTTTGACCTTTATCGGCGATGCAATGCAGCACAAACCGCAAATCACATCCGCTCTTCAAGCAGGAGGTGGCATAAACTATGACTACAGCCAGTGCTTCCAGTATATACAAAGTGATGTTGAGGGAGCCGACTATGCCGTGGTCAACCTGGAATGTATACTTGGTGGGACGCCATACAC
>JAGHSV010000231.1 GCA_018065665.1 Candidatus Sodaliphilus aphodohippi | reverse complement strand
TTTTTCAGCCTCGAAAATGTGTATTCGTCTAAAAAACAATGAATTGTAAACAACGAATAATTCTCCAGCATAAGCAGCCCCTTCCTTTCAGGAGAGAGGGTGGGAAGAGGACCCCAACAAAAAGCGTCCCTGCTCTCGTTGCGCAGGGACGCAGTATCATCTATGTAACACCCTCACTGATAGCCCTTCCCTTTAGGGGAGGGTTGGGAGAGGCTTCCCTTTTTTACATTACTTTACCCATACCTTCTTCACGCTGCCGTCGCTCATTTTGATGATGTTGACGCCAGCCTGCGGTGCGCTGATAGCACGGCCGTCAACGGTGTAGCGAGCAACCTCGGTAGCGTTGCCGACCTTGACATTACCGATACCAGTCTGTGGGAACACCTCGAGGTAAACGATATCCGAAGCGGTCATTGAACCATCGGCTTGCTGATAATAAACCTGAATACCAATTTGGTGGTTAAAAAAGCGTTCGTATCCGTCAGCATTCGTGCGATAGAAGAGCAAGAGGCCGTCAATCAGATGCAGACCAAAGAAGTTATAAGGAACGAGAGTCATGTCATCATCAAGACTGCTATAGTTTTCGGCTTTAAATGTATACAACTTGTCATCATCGGTGAAGATGCTATAGTAAATACGGCTAGGATCCATGACCTTACCATCGGTGGTATTTGTATTAATCTTGTATTGTAGCATGCTGAATCCATCCTCATTGCCACTGTCATACCAGTCATATATGATTGGGTTAGCTGGAATGCCACCTTCGTCATAGCCTGGTAAGTTATAGTAAACGATGTTGGAAGCGTTGCGGACGCCGTCAACAGTGTAGTAAACCTGTATGCCAATACGCTTCTTGAAGAGGGGCTCATAGCCCTCTGCATTGGTACGGTAGAAGTATGTGGCTTTCGGGTTCAAATCAAAACCATTGAATGTGTAATTTAACTCGGTAACATCCTCTGTCAGGTCGTGAGTATAGGTGTCTGCGTCAAATGTAACTAGCTGGTCATTATCAACAAAAATACTGTAAGTCACATAATTACCATCGATAAGGTTACCGTCAACGTCCTTGAGAACGATATGGTGACGGAAGTGACTGTTGCCACTCTCATTACCACAGTCATTCCATGCCTCAGCATAGCCAGTAGCGTCCTTATCGATGAGGGGATCAGCGGGAACAGCGGGCTTAAGGGTGAAGTTTTCGTAAACCGTGTTCCAGTCCATATAGCCGCTGAAACTCATGTTATCGCTCCAGATTCCACCCAAGCCGCGATACTCAAGAGGACCGTCATCATAGGTGCCGTTCAGGATAATTTTGTTGCCATCAATGGTATAGGTCATCTCGGTTGTGCCGTGGACTTCATAGATTGCTTGAGATAACCCTTCATCACCAGTTCTAACAACCACATCCTTAATAATCATGCCATATTCATCCCACTCGTTCCAACCGAGGCACTGTCCCATAGGAACGCTAATAGTCTTACCATCCTCACTCAAGGTGCCCTCAACCCAAGCACCAGTTTCAGCGCCGAAGATAGGATCCTTCAAATAAACTTTGCCATCAGTACCGAAGACAACATAAGCATTGCCCTTTTGCTCAACAATACCGAGGCCAAAGTATTGCTGTGTGATGGCTTTACCAGTACGAACATACTCTACGAGCTCGCCTGCGGGTTGCTCGCTAATTACAGGAAGAACGTTTACGTTTTCACGCAGAGTATATGTGGTGCCGTAGTCAAGGCAACCCTGCCAATTCACGGTGCCTCTCCAAGTTGCAGTCAAACCTCTCATAACAGCCCACTCGGGGAATCCCTTGTCTATGTCACCCTCAGTACCGTCCAGTGTAATAACGTCGCCATTGATTGTGTAGATAGCCTCGGTTACGCTCTCATCTTTTGTAAAAGAGACTGAAATAGTCCCATCGTTTTTGTCGCCTTCTACCCACTCGTAGTTGGTTGATCCCCAACTGAGCTCCAGCACACGGTCAGCATTGTTTGGGTCAATCCATATAGGCTGTCCCAATGGTACGGTAATCTTGGAACTGTCCTCACTCAATGTGCCCTCAACCCAGGTGCCATTCTTCTGACCATAAAGAGGGTCCTTCAAAAAAACCTTGTTGCCCTCCCCGTACACTATGTATGCCTTGTTAGTCTGATAATTAAGTGCTAAGCTAGAACCATCAAATACGTAGGAACCACCTGCGCGTGTGTAGGTTTTGAGTTCACCCTCGGGTTGTTTATTGATGACAGCAGAGGTAAGATTAGCAACTTGCTTCACTTTCTCAGAAGCTCTCACAGACTTGCAGGGAATCTTGCCGTCTGTATGGATTTCAACCTGATTGCCGATTTTACTAGTGTTCGTCGTGTTCAGGTTGAATGCTGAGGCGCTCATAGCGACAACAGTAACCAAAAAGAATACAATTTTTTTCATACGTTTAATGATTTAGTTAATAATTAAAAATTGATTTTTGGCAAATTTAGTACAAAAATCAACAAAAACGCCAAACGGTTGTGGCATAGGTGTTCTTATTCATGAATTCGCACCAAATTGCGCTCTGGAAGGTGCTGATGCCCCTTGTTTTTATGCCTTTCGCCTCAAGATTTCATGGCTATGTGGGCATGACTCTTGCTGCTGTTGTATAGAATATTTGTGGGGGCGCATCGGCGCACTCGGCATGAGAGAGTGATGCCGGTGCAGATTAAACTTTTGTGGTGGTTGTGGAGTCAAAAGGTGAAAAGGAAAGACTATGAAGAGACATCTGAGATATCTGTGCGCCGTTGCGGCAATTTTGGTTGCCGGCACCGCTTGCGCCGCCAACTACAGTAACGAGGTGCTGCACTACCAGGTGGTGTACCACTGGGGAGTGATCTGGAAACACGCAGCAGACGCCACGCTGTCGATAAAGAACTCCGGGTCGGGCTACAACGCTATGCTTACAGGCAAGACGCGCTCATGGGCCGACAAGGTTTACCCCGTGCGCGACACGCTCAAGTGCTCGATGAACAGCAATATGGCCCCGCTGAAGTATGAGAAAATCACTCACGAGAAGGACTACTATGCCCGTGACCTCATCAAGTTCAGCTACAATTACAGCCACACGTCGGCAGCATGCACCCGATACCGCAAGAGCGGCACGCAGACCGCCAGCCTGAGTGCCAAGTGCCAGGCCTATGACATGGTGAGCGTGTTTTATATGCTCCGTAATCAGGACTATGACGCATTCAGCCGCAACAAGTCGATGACCACAGTGATTTTCTCGGGCAAGAAGAAGGAGTATCTCACCATTCGCTATGTCGGCAAGGAGAATATCAAGATGCGTAACGGCAGCACGCGACAGGCACACCATATCACCTTCAAGTTCACCCAGGAGGGCAGCAAGAAGTCGGGCGACGACATTAACGCATGGATGTCGGCCGACGCCCAGCGCATCCCGCTGCTGCTCGTGGGCAAACTGCCCGTCGGCGAGGTCAAGTGCTATTGCACGAATTGAAGAGCGCTTTGCTTTTCAGTATAATGCATGATACAAAAAAACAGCACCCGGGGTGCTGTTTTTTATAAATTTTGTCCTTGTAAACAAGAAAAATAATCACACCTTTTGTTAAGTAACTAAAGAAGGGTGGAGCCCTGTACGCAGAGCCTTGATGGCTCTGCAGATAAACCGTTCCTGAGCTTCAGCGAAGGGACGGGATGTAGGCCTCCAACAAACATTGCGGCTGGAAGCCGCTACCTTGTTTCCGGCATTGTGGCATCACAAGGTGGCGGCCTCCAGCCGCAGGTTGGGGAGGAATCCGTACCCCCCACCTCCCTTGTCGGTGGGGGTTATCTGCATGGACGCTTACGCATCCATGCGTACGGGGCATCCGCCCCTCTTCAGTTACCTTTCAATCTTGTCATACATCAGTCGATGGTATATTTACTGGGACAAATTGTATATCATTGTTTTTTCTTGTCGAAGAACCGCTGTGGGTTACTTTGTCTCTATTTTTACCGAGGCCTTGATTCCGTTTTTCTTGTCCTTGACGTTCAGGGTCATGGTGCACGCCTTGGTCGATGACTGCAGCACGACAACGAGTTGTCCGTGGAAGAGTTTCATCGTGGGGCTGACAAATGACTCGAGCGAGGTGGCGTCACCGTTGCAGACGGCTTTGAACTGTCCGCAACCCTTGACGGTGAACTCGAGCTGGTCGGCAGCGTCGGGACAGAGGGTGCCGTTCTTGTCTACAAGGCTGACAGTCACATAGGCAAGGTCGTTGCCGTCGGCATCAATCACGGTACGCTCGGGCTCGAGCAGCAACCGTGCGGGGCGGCCTGCTGTCTTGACAACCTTCTCACCGGCCTTGTTGCCGTCCTTGTCATAGGCGACAACGCGTATTTCGCCCGGTTCATATTTGACCTCGCGCCAACGCAGGCGGAAGCGGTCGAGTCGTGTCGAGTCGTTCTTGGTGATGCGTCCCTGGCTCTTGCCGTTGACAAAGAGCTCGGCGCTGGGATAGTCGGTATAGCAGTAAACGGGTGTCACCTTGCCTTCGCGTCCCGGCCATGTCCAGTGAGGAAGCACGTGCAGGGTGTGCTCGTCGGTGTTCCAGTGGCTGCGATACAGGTAGTAACGGTCCTTGGGCAGTCCGGCAAGGTCAATGATGCCGAAGTAACTGCTGCGGCTCGGCCAGTAACCGATCTCGTCGTAGGGGGTGGGCTCGCCTAGGTAGTCATAGCCGGTCCATACAAACTCGCCGATTGTCCAGTCGCGGTCTTCCTGCATTTTCCAGTCATCGTCGGGCAGGTTGCTCCACCAGCAGTACTCGGTGTCATAGCCCGAGCACTGGCTGCCCTCGTGATAGATGTGGGGGCCTTCATTGTCGGGGAACATATACTCGCCGCGACTGCTCACTGTCGATGCCGTTTCGCTGCCGAGGAGGAACCCGTGGGGCAGATAGGTGTATGTGGTGTCGTAGGATCCCAGATTGTAGTTGAGGCCCGGAACATCGTTATAGTATGCAAAACCGGACTCCAGTGCGGCCTCGGGCGAATTCATGCCGCCGGTAACGGGACGTGTAGGGTCAAGACGATGGAACAGTTGGGCAATGTTCTTCATCATCGTAGCCCCTTGGGAGTGCCACTGCTCGCTAATCTCGTTGCTTGCACTCCACATCACGATGCAGGGGTGGTTGCGGTGGTTCAGCACCAGATTGGTGACATCTTTGCTCCACCACTCGTCCCAGAGGAGGTTATATCCGTTCTTGACCTTGACGTCCTTCCACGCGTCAAAACTCTCGGCCATGACCATCATGCCAAGGCTGTCGCACAGTTCCATCTGCATGGTCGACGGCATATTGTGAGAGGTGCGTATGGCGTTGGCGCCCATCTCTTTTAGTTTCTTGATTTGGCGAATCAGGGCTGTCTTGTTGACTGCTGTTCCCAGGGGGCCCAGGTCGTGGTGCATGCACACTCCCTTGAACTCGCGGCGTTTGCCGTTCAGCATAAAACCGTTCTCCTTTGTGAACGAGATGGTGCGGATGCCGAATTTCACCTCCTGACGGTCAATGTCGGTATTGCCGTCGCTGAGTGTGAAGACTGCCTTATAGAGGTTTGGGGTCTCGGGCGACCACAGGTTGGGCGAAGTGACAGTCACCACATCGTGGAAGTCACCAACTCCGTCGGCAGTGCTGCTGCCGGTGGCAACGATGTTGCCCTTGTTGTCAAGGACTTTGATTGCCAGCGAGTAGGCTGTTCCCTTCTTGCCTTCGACCATCTTGTGTCGGACGCTGATGATTGCCTCGCCGTCCTTGACTTTCTCGGTGGTGATGTATGCGCCCCAGGTGTCGAGCGATGCCGCCTCGCGGGTCATGTGCAGCTTGACAGGGCGATAGATGCCGGCACCGGGATACCAGCGGCTGCTCAGGGGTTTGTTGTTGAGGCGAACCTCGAGCGCGTTCTCGCTGCCGTCGGTGTTGAGGTAGGGTGTCACGTCGATGCGGAATGCGTTGTACCCATAGGGCCAATGACCGGCAAGTTTGCCGTTGACATAGACGTGGGCGTCGGCCATGGCACCGTCAAAAATCAGTTCGGCATGACCGCACTGACGGTCAACGGTGAAAGTACGGCGATAGGTGCCCTCGCCAATCCATGGCAGAGAACCGGTGCGACCGGTGCGGATTTTCTCACTATTGTTTCCAACCTCCTTCTGACGGTCATGTTTGACGTCAAAAGGTCCGGCAATTGCCCAGTCGTGAGGCACAGTGACTGTCTGCCACGATTTCATGTCGCGTGAGAACTGCCAGTTGTCGCTCAGGTATATGTCTCGCGTTGGCTGTGCTGTGCTTCCAAGGGCCGTGGCGGCCAGAAGCGCAATAGTTAGTAAATGCTTCATATCGTTAGAATTATAGATTATCGAGTATTCCTTTCAGTTCCTCATCGGTGGCGGTAAGCTTGGTGCGGCAGACCTCAAGCAAGGTCTTGGCGCGCTTGGTGTAGTCACTGAGGTTGTCAATGCTGCACTCGGGGTCCTGCATCTTCTTCACGATGCCCTCGAGTTCGGTGACAGCCTGGGTGTAAGTCATTTTCTCGTTGTTTTCTTCCATATTTCATTAATCTTTAATTGTTTCAACAGTCGAGCGGACCGAGCCGTTCTTGAAGTGGTTGGTAATCACGTCGCCCTCGTGCAACTGGGTCGAGTCGGTAATGAAATGGCCGTTGCACATGGTCAGCGAGTAGCCACGGTTCAGGATGTTGCGCGGTGACAGCAATGCTACTTTGTCGGTCAGCATCTGCAGACGCTGGTCCTGGGTCCTGAGCAGCTGGGCAACACCGTTGCGCAGCAACTCCACCTGATGATCGAGCCGTGTCGAGGCGGCAGTCAGGTGTGCCGATGCAGCTGTGGGCACAGCCTGTGCCAATCCGTCGAGGCGGGTGCGGGCTGTGTCAATTACGCGGCGCGCTGCCGGTGATATGACGCCGGTGCAGTAGGTCAACTGCTCACGGGCACGTGCCAACGAGTCACGCACACTGGCCACGACTGCGTTCTGCATCTGGTCCAATGCCACGAGAGCATCCGACCCGCGGCCAATCAGAAACTCGGCGGCAGCAGTCGGCGTCTTCACGCGCATGGCTGCTACATAGTCGAGCACGGTGACATCGCGTTCGTGACCGATGCCGACGATGACGGGAATGGGGAACTGGGCTATCGTGGCGGCAAGGTCGTAGTTGTCAAACGAGTTGAGGTCGCTCGAGGCACCGCCTCCGCGAATCAGGACAACGCAGTCAAAAAGTTCGATATTGTTGTTGATGCGGTCCAACGCTGCCATGACGGTGGGCACGGTGTTCTGTCCCTGCATGGTGGCAGCGAACAGGTGGGTATAGAACTTGAGCCGGTATGGGTTGTTTTCCAGTTGGTTCATGAAGTCACCATAACCCGCAGCACCCTCGGCCGATATCACTGCTATTCGCTGTGGAACAAGTGCCCACGGCAACTCGCGGTTCATGTCGATGACACCCTCACGCGTAAGGCGCTCGATGATTTCGCGGCGCTGCCGTGCCAAGTCGCCCAGGGTGAAGTTGGGGTCTATGTCCTCAACAATGGCCTTGATGCCGAACGCCTTGTGGAAATTGGCGCTGATTTTGACCAGGACTTTCATGCCGTTGCCCAGTTGCGAACCTGTGACGGCGGCAAACTGTGCAGCCAGTGCCATGAACGTGTTGCCCCAGATGGCGGCCCCGAGGCGCGCAACGGTGTTTCCTGCATCGTCCTTCTCGATAAGTTCGAAGTAGCAGTGACGGTTGACACGCATGTCTATAATCTCGCCACGCACCCATTGCCCCTGAGTGTCACGCGACGTGGCAATGGCGTTGGTGATGCGCTGGTTGAACTCGCTGAGCGAGATGCCTTGTGGAGTGCTGTTGGGGTCGTTGGCCATGATGCTTTATTTGGTCCGTTTGATTTTTATTCCCTGAACATTATATGTTATTGAGGGGATATAATAACGGGCAATCCTGTTGTAATCTTCGGCCACAAGAAATTGTTTCAGTCCGTGGCTCGCAGTGAGCGTGTTGTGATTTGCGCCGGTGAATTCGAGTTTTATCAGCGGGAAAGTGATTTCAGCCAGCAGCTCGGCGCGTTTTTTCTTGTCTATCGACTTCTGAATGAAGTCGTTCATTGTGGGCATGGAGAAAAACAGTTTCTCGTTTTGCTGTATCCATGCTGTGTTATAAAACGATATCTTGCTGTCGGGTGTTGGAGTCTTGAAAGTCTCTATCACGGCAATTACGGTGTCAATCCCTTGTGTCAGCAGTTTCATCTGCACCGTGCGGCTCTCGCTCATCTTCAGTTCGACAAAGTCGCTGTCGGCGACAGTCAGCACCGACTTGCCATCCATGTTGTTATCCATTTCATGCTTCTGGCCACTGTCATAGTAGTCAAGCATGTCCAGTCGGTTGGTCTTGGTCAAAACGAGGCAGATATCGGCATGTTCGGTGATGAACAGGTCGCGCATGGTGCGTGCCTGCAGCGGCAATGCAATTGCCATGACCAGTAATGCTATCAGTAATGTTTTCTTCGGGTTCATATTGCAAAAGTAATCATTTTTTTGCGTTTATCGGTCATTTGCATCAAGGTTTTTTCACTTGCGTGACTCCTCAAGCAGCAGCGCGAACTCCATCACGTTGAGTGCGGTGATGTCGGGTTGGGGGGTGCTGTCGATTGCTGTCTGCAGCGTGGTTTCGCCACTGAGCACCAGTACGCCCATCGAGCCGGCATTCATTGCCGTTGCCACGTCGGTGTAGATGCGGTCTCCCGCCATGGCAATCTCGTCGCTCTGTAGTCCCATCTTGTCGCGGATGCAGTACAGCATGTTTGGGTTGGGTTTGCCAATCACCACATCGGGTTTGCGGCCCGATGCACCCTCGACGGCCTTGCACAGCGAACCGCAGTCCACCAGTATGGTGGGTTGGTCGGTGGGGCATACCCAGTCGGGATTTGTGGCGATATACGGTATATCAGGCTTCGATGCCCACCACGAGGCTCGGCACAGCCTGCTGTAAACCAGGGTGGGGTCAAATGCGACTATCAGTGCGTCAGGACGGTCTTCGGCATCGTCGGCTGTGAGTTCAAAACCGGCCTTCACAAACTCCTCCTGCATGCTTGGGGTTCCCAGGGTGAATAAACGCTTTACGTGCGGCAGGTGCTGGCGCAGGTAGTCGATGGTTGCCAGCGACGACGTGTACATCTGCTCGTCGGTCGCAGCAATGCCCAGGCGGTCCAGTTTGGCAAGGTAGTCCTTGTGGCTGCGTGTGGGGTTGTTGGTCAGGAACGAATAGGTGATGCCCATGTCGGTCAGCATCGACAGGAAACGGTGTGTATAGGGGAACAACGTCGAACCCATATAAATTGTGCCATCCATGTCAAGCGCCACATGGCGGATGCGCCGGCAGCGTTCCATCAGTTCGTCGCGCGTCATCGGCGACATATATCGGTCAAAGTCTTTTACGTCCATTTTCGCAATTTTTGATAATCACATTGCAAAGGTACAACAAAAAAATTAGAGAAAAATGCACTTGATGGGTGCAAAATTTGCCCACGTCAAAAATATTTACCAAATTTGCACATTATTTAATCATATTAGGGCATGGACTATAGTATTGATGACATATTGACTTCTCTATACGAACTTGAGGGTCTGTTACTTGTGGCCAAACGCAGAGGTGCTGGCACACCTGATGCCGTTAGTGAACGAATTGAGGGGCTGAGTGCCGCCATTGCTCGGTGCTGCGCCGAGATGAGTTCAGTCAAGGAGACTCCAGTCCAGGAATCTCAACCTGAACCCGAAGTGGTTCCTGTCGAGGATCGCGAACCCGATGATGACATCACGGTCGAGTTTATTGAGGCCGAAGATGAACCCGAGAAGGTTGACGAGGTGCCTGAGCAGTCCGATGTTCAGCCAACTACCACTATAGAACCTCAAGAGGAACGTCAACCAGAAAGTCTGCAACAACCCCAACAACCGGTTGTGCAGTCCATCCAGACTTCGTCTGAGCCCATCAGTGTTGAACAACAGGTGCAGCGCACAATGTCGCGCGACCTGCGCAAGGCATTTTCTCTCAACGACCGTTTCCGTTTCCGTCGCGAACTGTTTGAGAACAACGAGGTGACGATGAATAATGCTCTTGACCTGATTGAAGCGATGAAATCATATAACGAGGCCGAGGAATACTTCTTTGAAGACTTGAGCTGGGACAATGAGAGCGACGAGGTCAAGGACTTTATGGCAATAGTCCGTAACCATTTCATACAATAAAAACAGATGGCAGGTAAACTCTTTATAGTACCAACACCGGTCGGTAACCTTGACGACATGACCCCCAGGGCCATTGCCGTGCTGAAGGATGCCGCACTGATTTTGGCCGAGGATACCCGCACCAGCGCCGTGGTGATGAAGCACTTTGGTGTTGTCACCCCCATGCGCAGCCATCACAAGTTTAACGAGCACGAGACACTGCCCGGTATCATTGAGATGCTTGAGGGCGGTCAGACAATAGCCCTCGTCAGCGATGCCGGTACACCTGGCATCAGTGACCCGGGATTTTTGCTCTCGCGCGAGTGCCGTCGTCGCGGCATCGAGGTCGAGACTTTGCCGGGAGCAACAGCATTTGTACCTGCGTTGGTCAATTCGGGTCTGCCCTGTGAACGATTTGTGTTTGAGGGTTTCCTGCCGCAGAAGAAGGGGCGTGCCACACGCCTTGCCCAACTCAAGGAGCAAACGCTCACAATGGTCTTCTATGAGTCGCCCTTGCGCTTGGCAAAGACGCTTGCCCAACTGGCCGAGGCCCTCGGCAGCGACCGCGAGGCAACCGTGGTGCGCGAGATATCAAAAGTCCACAATACTAACCATCATGGTACGCTGGGTGAACTCACCGCCTATTTTGAGCAGAACACTCCGCGTGGCGAGATTGTGATTGTTGTGGCAGGGCGAGCCGAACAGGCCGCCGTCAAAGTTGACAAATACGCTAAATTCAAGAATAAATCAAACTTGCAAAATACCAACGAATTATGAAAAAAATTAGATTCTTTGTATTGTTTATGGTCGTCCTTGCGATGATGCCCGCTTGCCGCCGCAATGCCAATGATGATGCAAATGTGGGACAGGATTCGGTCAACAATCAGGAACTGAACGACTCGCTTGCCACAGCCCTGGCCGAGAAAGACAGCCTCATGGCTCTGATGAATGACATCGGTGACGGCATGGCAGAGATTATGAGGATGCAGGATATTGTTTCTTCCCAGGACCTTAATAGCGAGACTCCCGACCAAAAGGCGAAGTTGCGTAACGATATGGCGCTTATACAACAGTCAATCGAGCAAAAAAAACAACGACTCGTTGAACTGGAGAAACGCCTCACCCAGTCCACCAACTTCAATAACGACATGAGGAAGACCATTGAGAGTCTCAAGTCACAACTTGCAAACCAGCAGACAATTATTAATGACTTGAACAAAAAACTCGCTGAGGCCCATATTGTCATCAACAATCTCAACAACCGCGTTGACTCGCTTAACACTGTCAATGCAACTGTCAGCAGCGAGAAGAAAGCAGCACAGGAAGAGTCGGCACGTCTCAATACCGAACTCAATGTCAGCAACTACTGCTACTATGCTATCGGCACCAAGAACGAACTGAAATCCCACAAGATTATTGAAACTGGTTTCCTGAAGAAAACCAAAATCATGGAAGGGGACTTTGAGAAATCTTACTTCACCCGTGCCGACAAGCGCACACTCACAGAGGTGCCAATTCACAGCAACAAGGTGCAACTGATGTCAAAGCATCCGTCCGGGTCATACAACCTCGTTGACGGTGCCAACGGCAAGGTGCTGCGCATTACAAACCCCTCAAAGTTCTGGGAACTTTCAAACTACCTCATCATTAAGATTAACTGACGCTACGTGCTCATCATACCAACACCAGAGGCACGCCCCAGCCGGGACGTGCCTCTGTCATGGTTCGCCCAGCACGAACGTATTCTAACGGGTGCAAGTCCCCAAGCCGCCCTAACAGTGGGAAGGCTACAGCCGAAGGCAAGGGTGTCCATCGCGAGGCG
>JAGHSV010000240.1 GCA_018065665.1 Candidatus Sodaliphilus aphodohippi | reverse complement strand
TATCTGGGCGAGTATGCCCCGGTAAGCTCAACCATCGTGCGAGGTCTCATCGCTGCCGGCAAAGTCGATGACGCAGCGCGCTGCATGGGGCATCGTTATCGGTTGAGGGGCAAGGTGGTGCACGGTTACCACAACGGCCGCGGCATAGGATTCCCCACTGCCAACATAGGCGAGGTTGACCCCATGATGATTCTGCCCCACAACGGAGCATACGCCGTGCTGATCCACATTGACAACCAACGGCTCAAGGGCATGGTCAACATTGGCCGGCGCCCCACCCTCGACAACGGCGACGAACTGAGCATCGAGGTCAACATCTTTGACTTTGACGACGACATCTATGGCAAGGCAATCGAACTGGAATTTGTACGCTTCCTGCGGCTTGAGTTCAAGATGGGGAGCGTTGACGAACTGCGGCAGCAGCTGCAGCGCGACCGCGACCGCAGCCTTGCACTGATGGCTGCCCTCTAACAACGAATAACAACAAAAAAGCAAACAGATATGACCGACATCCACAACCTGTGCGACACAAACTCACTTGTTGGCATCTACATGAGCCAACTGCGTGACAAACAACTGCAAAACGACCGCATGCGCTTCAGACGCAATGTCCAGCGTCTGGGTCAGATTTGTGCCTACGAGATTTCAAAGAATCTCAACTACGCCCCTACCGTCACCGAGACTCCGCTGGGCGATGCCAACACCATTGCACTTGGCGACAAGGTCGTGCTGGCAACCATCCTGCGCGCCGGACTTCCCTTCCACGAGGGGTTCCTCAGTTACTTTGACGATGCCGAGAACGCCTTTGTATCGGCCTATCGCGAGTACACCGGCGAGAACGACGAGTTCCGTGTCAATGTCGAATATCTGGCAAGTCCCAGCATCGAGGGCAAGACACTCGTCATTGTTGACCCCATGCTCGCCACGGGAACATCGCTGGGTCTCGCCTACCGGGCAATGCTGCAGCGCGGAACGCCGGCACGCATCCACGTCGCCAGCGTGATCGCCACCGACACCGCCATACACAACCTGGGCAAATACCTGCCCGAGGACATCACCACGGTATGGTCCTGTGACATCGACAAGCACCTCAACGAACACAGTTACATCGTACCCGGACTGGGAGACGCCGGAGACCTCCTCTACGGCGAAAAACTATAATACATCACCACCAACCTCCAGCCCGGTGGGGTGGAATGATATATACAGCCATATCGACGGGAACCCGTCTGTATGGCTGCAATTGTGGTTACGCCTTGCCCTTCGGGGGCATTCCGCTCGCCACAGTACGGCCGGGACGAGGCATCACCACATGGCTGGAACGGATGTTTCATAAAACGCGACACCGATAGCGTCATGCCGCTGCGGTGGGGGCTTTATGGGGGGCATTGAACCCATTTTACTATTTTTTGGTTAATTATTGCATTATTTATTGCGCGTATGGCGGTAATTTTGCATTTGTGAAATAGTGCATAGACTCGAGCACTGTTTTGCAACAACAAATATTGACATTTTAACCAAACAAAAAATGATAAACTTCAAATCAATCGCATTGACACTTATTGCTACGGCAATGGGTTTTGCCACGCTTCACGCGGCAACCACCGACCTGACAGCAGGGCGATGGGGAATCTCGTATGACAACTCTACCCGCATGGTTTCGCTGACCAAAGACGGCTCGGCTGTACTGAGCGATGTGTATGTCAAGTTCAAGAGCGGATCGGTGCCCATGGATACCAAGCAGTACACCGATGTGCAGTTCCGCGACGAGACAATCAGTGACCCCACCGGATGCCAACGCAAGTACACCATCGTGTACAGCGCTGAAGGCAGACCTACCGTCGAGCAGAGTTTTTACCTGTTTCCCGATCTCGACTACGTCCTGACCGAAGCCACATTGGTTGGCCAGGCAGGCGAGAAAGTCGCATCCAACTACATCTGCCCGGTTTTCACCGAGGCTCAAAATCTCTTCTTGCCACAAGATCCCTACAACCGTTTCATCACGGTACCGTTTGACAACGACGGGTTCGTGACTTACGGCTGTTTCTCGCTCAGCAAGGTGTCAAACGCCGCTGTCACGGGAGTTCGCAGCGTCGCCAACGACAGCATCTCGTTTGAGGTCACTGCCATCTTCAACGGCAAGACACAGAAAGGCATGGTGGTCGGCAGTGTCGAGCACGACACCTGGAAGAGCGCCGTTCGCATCACCGGCAGTCCGTTCACCCAGAGTCACATCTCACGCCTTGAGGTCTTCAGCGGTGTCACCCATGCCGCCACTCGCGACGAGTATGACGGATACCTGCAGCCCCACGGCACCGTACGCGGTGAGCGTGTCAAATCGGCACGAATGATGGTGGGTCTGTTTGACGACTGGCGCACCGGACTCGAGACCTACGGCGATGTCAACGCACAGATCGCCCCCAAACGCCCTTACAACGGACCGGCCATCTACGGATGGAACAGTTGGGGCGGTATGTCAACAAACTGCAACTTCCAGGGTGTCATGTCTGTCAGCAACTTCATCAAGGAGAACATACAGGACAAGGGCCACTTTGCCAAGGACGGCGTCATCTATGTCGGACTTGACTCATGGGACAACATGACCTGGGACCAGCGCAAGCAGTTTGCAAAACGATGCATCGAGAACGGTCAGGTACCCGGCATCTACTGGACACCCTGGAGCGACTGGAACGGCAGCAACAGCCGCGAGGTCGAGGGCAACAACGGCTATATCTACGGTCAGGCCCGCGTCAAGGTGAACGGAAAGGAGAAAACCGGCCGCGTTGACCCCACAGCACCCGCAACACTGTCACGCATCAACTACTACATCGACAAGTTCAAGGAGTGCGGCTTCAAGTACATCAAGCTGGACTTCATCAACGAGGGCATCAAAGAGGCCGACTCGTTCTACAACAAGGATATCACCACCGGTGTCCAGGCCTACAACTACGGCATGAACTACCTTCGTGAGCGCTGCGGCGACGACATCATTCTTGACCTCAGCATCTCACCGCTGTTCCCCGCACAGTATGCCGAGGCCCGCCGCATCAGCTGTGACGCATGGGGCGAGATGTGGCACACCAGCTACATGATGAACAGCCTGTCATTCGGTTGGTGGCTCAACCGCGTTTACTGCTACAACGACCCCGACCACCTCGTGATGGGCGACCGCAGTGAGGCCGAGAACATCTCACGCATGACAACAGCGGCAGTGACCGGCTACTGCATCCTTGGCGACAACCTGAGCACCGAGGGTTCCTATACCGGCACCCCAATCTCTCAGCAAAAGGCCGTAAGGTACAGCACCAACGAGAGAGTTAACGACATCATTGCACTGGGCAAGTCGTTCCGCCCCGCCTACGGACACATCCTGAGCGGTGCAAACAAATCGGTTGACCTCTTCTATCTCGAGGTTGAGGACAGTTACCTCATTGCCCATTTCAACTACAGCGAGGGCGACAAGAACGTAGAACTGGACCTCTCTACCCTGGGCATCGACGCCAGCAAGATTGACATCGACCGCAGCTTTGAGTGCTGGACCAACCAGACTCCTGTCATCAACGACGGCAAACTGGTGTACAAGTCCTTGAACGACCGTGCACGCCTTTTCCGCCTCTACAAGAAATAACAAACAACATTAATTATATTGAAACATGAATTTCAAATCATCTAAACTCATCTCATGCTTTGCCATGTTTTTGGCAACAGGAGCAATGCTGCTGTCGTCATGCAGCGACAGTAACGAGAACGGGCAGGAATATGATCCCTCCAAACCCGTTACTCTTAGTGATTTTTACCCCGACTCGGGTGGTGTTGCAACCAAAGTTATCCTCAACGGTGAAAACTTTGGAACAGACCCCAGTCAAATCAAGGTTTACTTCAACGACAAAGAAGCAGCCGTGATTTCTTCGACCGGCAACAAGATTTATGCCATCAGCCCCCGCAAACCGGGTGAGGGTGATGACAAAAACATCATCCACTGTAACATCAAGGTGGTTGTCGGTGACAAGGTGTATGAGTACACCAAACCTTTCACTTACCAGATTCAGACAGTTGTCACCACCGTGTGCGGTATCGTTGGAGCCCCCGACGAGATTGTTATGGGCAACCTGGCACAGACTTCGTTCCCACCCGTCACCTATCTGGCAGTCGACAACGACAACAACATCTTTGCATCGCTGCGTAACCGAGACAGTTACTACAACAACAACAAGGTTATTCTCGTTAACGAGGATGAGGACGTCAGCCGTCTGCTGATTCCCGACACCGGCGCACCTCTCAACCAGCCCTGTATGCTCGATGACGGCAAGACCGTTTACATCCCCACCGACAACGGCTTGGACTACTGGACCATGTCAAGCGAGAACATGTGGAGCCCCATCAAGTTGGCGATGAAGCCCAACACCGGACAAACCATCACCATCGACTTCAAGCACTCGTTTGCAATGGGTCAGGACGGATACATGTACATCCGCGCCAAGAACGGCATCCTGTACCGCATCGAACCATTGACCGGCCTCACCACACAGGTGACCTCTGGTCTGATGAGCGGTAGTGACTCTTACATGGCTTTCAGCCGCAAACACCCCAACATCCTGTATCTTGCCTACACCAACAACCACTGTATCTACAGTTATGACATCAAGACAAGCAAGCATGCACTCATCGCTGGTATCTCGGGCAAAAGCGGATACATCGACGGTAACGGTGCATCGGCAATGTTCAACGAACCCCGCCAGCTGATTCTGGACGAGAATGACGACATGTACATCGCCGACACCAACAACCACGTCATCCGCAAGGTGAGCCCCGACGGCAAGGTAAGCACCGTTATCGGTCAGGCCGGCAAGTCGGGTTATCAGGACGGCAGCCCCGACGTGGCTCTGTTCAACCGCCCCTTCGGTGTTTGTATCAACAAGGAAGGCATTATCTATATTGCCGATTATGAGAACCAATGCATCCGCCGCTTGGCTATCGAGTAAAAGCGGTCTTGCCACACTATATTAATACAAAACAAAGACAAGATGAAGAAATTTTTAGTATTCATATTAATTGCCAGCAGTTGCCTCTCGGCACTGGCACAGCAATTTACAGTGTCCGGTACGGTGTTTGACGAGACCGACGAAACATTCCCCGGAGTTGTAGTATATGCTAAGGACCGTCCCGGTGCAGGTACAACCACCGATGTTGACGGTAAGTTCACCATCAAGGCCAGCAAAAACGACGTGCTTGTTTTCTCGTTTGTAGGCTATACCAAGAAGGAAGTCGCCGTCACCACAGGCGTCAGCGACATGGTTGTCAAGATGGAAGTTTCGAGCCAGATGCTCGAGGAAACAGTAGTTGTCGGTATGGGACGACAGAGGAAAATCAGCACCGTGGGTGCTATCACCGCTGTTGATGCCAAGGACCTTCAGGTTCCGGCAACCAACATTGTCAACATGCTTGGTGGACGTGTCCCCGGTGTGATTTCTATCCAGCACAGCGGTGAGCCCGGAAAGAATATCTCTGAATTCTGGGTACGCGGTATCGGTACCTTTGGTGCCAACAGCAGCGCCCTCGTGCTCATCGACGGTCTTGAAGGCAACCTCAGCGAGATTGACCCCGCCGATATCGAGTCGTTCTCTATCCTGAAGGACGCGAGTGCCACTGCCGTTTACGGTGTACGTGGTGCAAACGGCGTCGTGCTCGTCACCACCAAGCGTGGTACTGCCGACCGTCTGCAAATTACAGGACGTATGAACTTCACTCTCTCGCACCTGACCAACATGCCCGACTATCTTGACTCGTATGAATATGCCAAACTCGCAAACGAGGCACGCGTCGTTCGAGGCAACAACCCGCTGTACAGCGACATCGAGATGGACATCATCAAGTACCACCTCGACCCGGACCTCTACCCCGACGTTAACTGGCAGGACGAGTTGCTGCACAAGAACTCTCTGGCACAGACTTACTTTATCAACGCACGCGGTGGCGGTAGCCTCGCACGCTACTACCTGAGCTTGGGTACAAGCTATGAAAGCGCTGCCTATCGTCAGGACAAGACCTCTAAATACTCGACCGCTGTCGGATACCGCACCATCAACTATCGTGCAAACCTCGACATCAACCTGACCAAGACCACTCAATTGTACTTTGGCGCAGACGGTTTCATCTCAATCAAGAAGGAGCCGGGCAACAACAACACCGACGCTCTGTGGGCTACACAGCGCAACCTGACGCCAATTACTATTCCTACCAAATACTCTACCGGCGAACTTCCCGCCTATGGCTCGAACAACGCCTACTCTCCCTATGTGATGCTCAACTACACCGGTATGACCAACATCCGTCACTACCGCGGCAAGGCAACACTCGAGTTGAAACAGGACCTCTCAATGATTACCGAGGGTCTGAAACTGCGCGCACAGGGTGCATACGACAACTCGTCAAACCTCAAGGAAATCCGCTCGATCATGCCCGAGATGTACTACGCATCAACACGTAAGTACACCGGTGAACTTGGTCTGGTAAAACGCATTGAGGCATCGCCCGCGACCTACAATCACGAGGACGCACAGTACTACAAGTGGCACTTCGAGACCACTGCAACATGGGACCGCATCTTCGGCGAACACCGCGTTGGTGCCCTTGCTTATTACTATATGAGTAGCGAGCAGACCATGGACGGCGGCATCGACGGTAAGGACGCTTCGCTCCGAAGCATGTATGCCATCCCCATCCGCTATGAGGGTGTTTCAGGTCGTCTGACATACGGTTACAAAGACACCTATTTCATGGATGTCAACTTTGGTTACACCGGTAGTGAGAACTTCGAGGCAGGACACCGCTTCGGTTTCTTCCCCTCGGTTGGTCTCGGTTGGGTTCCCACCAGCTATGACTGGGTACGCGACAACATGCGCTGGCTCAGCTTCCTCAAGATTCGTGCATCATACGGTACTGTAGGTAACGACCGTCTGACCGACGAGCGTTTCCCCTACCTGACACTGATGAAGATGTCAACAAGCGGCGGCAACTGGGGCAGTACCAACGGTTGGATTACCGAGGAACGCGTGGGTGCAAACAACCTGCGCTGGGAACGCGCCAAGAAGGCCGACATCGGTATCGAGGGTAAACTCTTCAACTCAAAACTCGAGTTCACCGTCGACTTCTTCCACGATATGCGCGATGGTATCTACCAGCGCCGCTCACAGATTCCAAGCTACGTGGGTCTGACTCAGATGCCATTCGGTAACGTAGGTAAGATGAAGAGCTATGGTAGCGATGGTAACATCTCTTATACACACGACTTTGGCACAGACTGGTCACTCACCGTTCGCGGCAACTTCACTTACTCGGCCAACAAGGTTGAGAACTGGGAACAGGCCGAGCAACCCTATGAGTACCAGAACTACAGCGGATATGTTAACAACGCATTCCGCGGCTACATCTCTCTTGGCCTCTTCCGCGACGAGCAGGATGTGGCACAGAGCCCCAAGCAAACCTTCGGTACTTACACCGTCGGTGATATCAAGTACAAGGATGTCAATGGCGACGGTGTCATCAACGATGACGATAAGGTGCCTCTGTCATATCCCAACTACCCCAAACTTCAGTACGGTTTTGCATTTGAAGGACGTTATAAAGCCCTTACTCTCAGTCTGATGTTCAAGGGTACAGGCAACACCGATTACTACTATGTTAACGGCAGCACCAACGGTGAAGGTTATGTTCCCTTCTACAACGGTGAGACCGGTAACGTGCTGCGAATCGTGGCTGACCAGAAGAACCGCTGGACTCCGGCATCTTACTCGGGAGACCCCTCGACCGAGAACCCCAACGCCCTGTTCCCCCGTCTGAGCTACGGCAAGAACGAGAACAACACCCAGTACTCGACATTCTGGCATGCCAATGCACGCTACCTGCGACTGCAGGAGGTCAACCTGAACTACCACTTCGAGCCCAAACATTTCCTCAAAAACCTGGGTGTCAAGTCTATGGATGCACAATTCGTTATCTCTAACCTCGCTGTATGGAGCCCCATGAAACTCTGGGATCCCGAGCAGGCCGAGTACAACGGCGGTGCTTACCCAATCCCCACCACCTATGCCATCCAGCTTTATGTTAACTTCTAACCTACTTATTAAAAAAGACAAGATATGAACAGCTTAAGAAAATATTTTTGGCTCGTTTTGACGGTTATGGTGTTCACTGCAACATCATGCGAGGACTTTCTTGACGTTGACGAGTACTTTGACGATACTCTCAAGTTTGACTCAATCTTTGAGACCAAGGCAAATACCGAGCGTTACCTGTGGGGTGCCGCTGGCGAACTGCCCGACGAGAGTGCCATCTTTGGCAACGACGTGATGCCCGGCGAGACCGGCACCGACGAGATTTTCACCCTTATGACCGAGGACCTGTTCCACGGCAAGGCTCTGACCCTGGGACTTGTAAACCCCAGCAACCTGCGCGGCATGAACGTGTGGAATCCTTGCTACAAGGTGATTCGCAAGGTAAATACTGTTCTCCAGAACATTGACCGATGCAAGGACATGTCATCGCTCGAACGCAGTGAGTTGATTGGCTACGCACACTTCCTGCGCGGATATGCCTATTACATGATTCTGTTCACCAACGGCCCCGCCGTGATCATGGGCGACGACATCATGGACAACAACCGGGACGCTGCCTACTACGAGAAAGGACGCGCAACATTTGACGAGACCGTTGAATACATCTGCGACGAACTCGAGACTGCCGCCAAGTTCATCCCCGAGGACGTGCCCATCGTTAACTTTGGTCGTCCCACCAAGGGCGCTGCCTATGCAATGATTGCACGCGTACGCCTACATGCCGCCAGCCCAGCCTTCAACGGTGGAGCTGCAGCACGCCGATACTTTGGCGAGTGGAAACGCAGCAGCGACGGCGAATATTACGTTTCACAGAAATATGATGAGGGTAAATGGGCGCTGGCAGCTGCAGCCTGCAAGCGCGTCATCGACATGAAGCGCTACCAGCTCCACACATTTGAAAAAGTCACTTCCGAGTCTGGAGACCAGACCGCGGTTACCCCCGAACTCCCCGACAATGTATCACACGAGGACTTCCCCCTTGGAGCCGGCAACATCGACCCGTTGCGCTCATATGCCAACATGTTCAACGGTACCACCTATCCCGTACAGAACAAGGAGCTCATCTGGGGTAAGTATTCTAGTTCAATTCGCGACTTTACACAGCAGTCGTTCCCCATTTTCATGAACGGTTTCAACGGCACATGCGTTCCTCAAAAGGTTATCGACGAGTATCGCATGGTTGACGGTAAGACTATCGAGGAGGCCCGCCTCGCCGGCGAATACAGCGAGACCGGTGTTTCGCGCGTACTTAAGTATTTCTCGGGTTACCGCGTACTGAGAGGAACCAACAACATGTATGTAAACCGCGAAGTTCGTTTCTACGCTTGCATCGGTTACAACGGATGCTACTGGCCCGGCACTTCTTGCTCTAACCAGAACTTCAGCCAGCAGACCATCTACTACTACAACGGTGCCAACGCCGGTAGCGACAAGGCTATCCAGGAACCGCGCAACCGCTGTATCACCGGTTACATCCTGAAGAAGTACATCCACCCCGAGGACAACTGGTACAACGGTGACGGTTCTACCCGCACCAACAAGGTGTTCCCCATCATTCGTTATGCCGAGATTCTGCTCTCTTATGCCGAGGCCATCAACCACCTGACAACGTCACACAACGTCACACTGCCCAGCGGACAGAGCTACACGCTGTCGCGCGACGGAAACATGGACGACCTCGTTTATCAGTTCAATCAGGTACGCTTCCGCAGTGGCCAGCCCGGACTGACTGCCGACGAGATTGCATCTGAAGTATCACTTGACGCCACCATCAAGCACGAACGCTTCATCGAGTTCATGGCCGAGGGCCGTCGCTTCTTTGACGTTCGCCGTTGGGGTATTCTCGAGGAAGTTGAGAGCGAACCCATCACCGGTATGAATGTCGAGGCCGATGCTGCAAACTACTATGTTCGCACCATCATCAACCACTCTGACTACCGCAACCGCGTTTGTGACAAGAAGATGGTACTTCTGCCACTCGAGCGCAACGAGGTACGCAAGTCTAAACTGCTTGACCAGAACCCCGGATGGTAATCTTAAATAAATTTGAGTAACTAATTTTTTAATGAAACATCTCATGAAAAAGAATCTATATATTGTCGCTGCTATCCTGCTAGGTCTCACTATGACCAGCTGTGACGAGAACGAACAATTCCGCGGCGAACTCTATAAGAAGGTGATTTATCTGCTCAGCAACGATGACCTCACCTTTGAGACCGAGCACGCTCTGGGAGAGACTTCAACCGGTTATGTAACCGTTTACTGCAGCGGAACCGAGCATATTGGCGAGGATGTCAATATCGAACTGGAATACGACCCCGAGATTGTCGGCAAGTATAACTACACCAATTATGACTTGGACTCAAGCCGATATGCCCACGAACTCGATCCGGCAAAGTATTCAATCAAAAACCTGAATGTCACCCTCAAGGCTAACAGCCCCGACAACTACGCTCTGCTCCCCATCGAGATTGTTCCCGACGGACTCTGCCCCGACTCAACCTACTTTATCCCCCTGCGAATCAAGAATGCAAACGGGTATGAAGTCAACGAGAACAAGCGCAGCGTCATGTACCGCGTCATCCTGAAGAATGATTATGCCACCATGGCAAATATCACCTACTATCAGGTAACAGGTGTCGAGACACGACACAACAGCGGCAGCGACGTTGCCGGTGGTATCTCGGTAACTCGAATCCTGGCTCCAATCGCCAAGAACAAGGTGCGCTTCTTTGCAGGCACCAACACATATAACCCCACTACCGTCACCAAGGAGGAAATCAACACTATGGCCATGGTGATTACGCTCAATGACGACCACACCATCGAGATTGCTCCCTACGGCAACCTGCAGGTTGAGAAAGAAGACATCGACGGCACCCAGACCAACTACTGGGAGGTCAACAAGCGCGGACAGTATGTGTTCCACCTGAGTTATCGTTACTATGACAGCAACGCCAAGATTTGGATCTCAATGACCGAATCCTGCGTACAGCGCAACTGATAAGTTTTTTAATTTCTCTTCGTGGACAGTTGTAGAATTTTCAAATATATTGTTTTGTCACTGGCAATAGCGAGTGCAGCAGTCACACGGGCCGCTGCACTCCAGCCTGTTGACTATGTCAACCCCTACATGGGGAACATCAGCCACATGCTGCAGCCTACTCTGCCCACAGTGCATCTACCCTACGGCATGATGCGCATCTATCCGCAGCGTGGCAGTTTTGTCGACACCCGTGTTCACGGACTGCCGGTTATCACGGTCAACCACCGCGAGAACTGCTGCTTCAACATCTCGGCCACACAGACAGGTGACCTGCATCATGTCATCGACACTGATTGGGACAACGAGGTGGTTAAACCTTACTACTATGCCGTCGACATCGACAACCAGCGCGTTAGAGCAGAGTGGGCCCCGGCGCTTCACTCGGCCATCTACCGCATTACCTTCAGGGACAATGCTCCCGGATATCTGATTTTCAACAGCGGAGACGGAGAACTTACCGTTGACAAAGGTAAAGTCAGCGGATACCAGAACACTTGGGGCGGTACGCGCATCTACTGGTGTGTGCTCGCCGACACGAAACCAGCCACAGCAGGCGTACTGAAACATGGCAATATCAACGAATCAAAACATCAAGCCAATGGTCACGATGCCTGCGTGGCAATGAAATTTGAAGGTACCAAGACAGTTAACCTACGCTATGCCGTCTCGTTCATCAGCGAGCAGCAGGCAGCCGACAACCTCGCTGCCGAAGTGGCATCGGCAAGTCTCGACAAAGTGGCAGCCGAGGCCCGCAAGGCATGGAATGACGAATTGGGCAAAATAACTGTCGACGGTGCCTGCAGCGAGAGCGACCTCAAGGTGTTCTACACGTCGCTCTACCGCTGCCTCGAGCGTCCGGCGCTCGTCAGTGAGAACGGACGGCACTACAACCCCGCCGACCACAAGGTGCACGACGACGATGGGCACCGGTTCTACACCGACGACTGGCTGTGGGACACCTATCGCGCGGCACACCCGCTCAGGCTGCTCATCAGCCCCGAACGGGAGACTGACATGATAAACTCTCTGATTCGCACGGCCGATTATGACCAATGCCACTGGTTCCCCACCTTCCCGTCGGTCACAGGCGACTCACGGCGCATGAACTGCAACCACGGCGTCGCAGTGCTTGCCGATGCCTGGGCCAAG
This sequence comes from Candidatus Sodaliphilus aphodohippi, assembly GCA_018065665.1. Lineage (GTDB taxonomy): Bacteria > Bacteroidota > Bacteroidia > Bacteroidales > Muribaculaceae > Sodaliphilus > Sodaliphilus aphodohippi. Next base: position 9,269 of record JAGHSV010000240.1, on the reverse strand, counting down.
GGGTTGCGTGGTTTTGACATCGAGCGGGGATATGACTACTGCAAGCGCGCCATCGAGGAGAAGACGCTTGCCCCGTGGTCGTCGGCCCGTGCAGGACGGCTCGACTCATTCTACCACACCAACGGCTACATTCCAGCTCTGAGACCAGGTGAGAAGGAAACCGAACCTCAAATCGGGTGGGAACGCCGTCAGGCTGTGGCTGTAACACTGGGCACTTCCTACGACCAGTGGTGCCTGTCCCGGCTGGCTGCGGCACTGAACCTCACCGACGAGGCACGACACTATCTCGCTTGCAGTTACAACTATCGCAAACTGTTCAACAGCGAGACGTGCTTCTTCCACCCCAAAGACAGCGCCGGCAACTTCCTGCCTGACATCGACTACCGTTTTGCTGGCGGACTGGGCGCCCGCGACTACTATGACGAGAACAACGGTTGGACCTATCGCTGGGACGTTCAGCACAATCCCACCGACCTTGTCAATCTAATGGGAGGCGCCGACAAGTTCTGCGACAACCTGGACCGCACTTTCAGTGAATGGCTGGGATGCAACCGCTATGAATTCTACGGCAAACTGCCCGACCAGACCGGCAATGTGGGGCAGTTCACCATGGGCAACGAACCCTCGCTGCACATACCCTACCTGTATTGCTATGCCGGTAAACCCTGGAAAACCCAGAAGGTGATTCGAGACCTCGTTCACGAGTGGTTCCGCGACGACCTCATGGGTGTTCCGGGCGATGAGGACGGCGGCGGCCTATCGGCTTTCGTGGTCTTCTCGATGATGGGATTCTATCCCGTCACGCCGGGTATGCCCGCCTACACGCTGGGTAGCCCGTTCTTCAAAGACGTGAAACTGAAACTGGGCGGAGGCAAAGTGCTGCACATTGTCGCACAGGATTGCTCCGCTACAGCCAAGTACATACAGAGCGCCTCCATCAACGGACGGCCGCTCAACAAGCCGTGGATTAGCCACGACGATATCAAGGACGGCGGCACCCTCGTGCTGAAAATGGGGGAACGCCGCAACGAGCAATGGGGTTCCGACCTGCTACAGGCACCGCCTGTAGCAGCCCCCTACCCGATTACTTATTAATTGACAAACAAGATGAAAACGAGATTTATCATACTACTTTGTGCAATGATGCTGCCATGGGCATCTAATGCCATAGATGTTAAATGGGTGTTCTCGACCGACTCACAAAAGTGGCAGGACGGTTCTGGTGTCAAGGTTTCCGACTTTGACAAGGAAGTCGTCTATGACATGATTATCACCCCCTACAAGCAGCAGCAGATGCTGGGATGGGGCGGATGTTTTGGCGAACTGGGTTGGGACGCACTGCAAAAACTGAGCAAGAAAGACCGGAACGAGGTGATGAAGGCTCTTTTTGGCAAGGAAGGTGCCGCTTTCTCATACTGCCGTATACCCATCGGCGCCAACGACTTTGCACGCAACTGGTACAGTCTCGACGACACACCGGGTGACTACGACCTCAAGCACTTCAGCATCAAGAGGGACAAAAAATGCCTCATCCCTTACATCAAGAGTGCTCTCGCCGTCAATCCCGACCTCAAACTGTGGGCTTGCCCGTGGAGTCCGCCAACATGGATGAAGACCAACAACCACTATGCCAACAAGGCCAATGACTTCAACGGTCTTGACCCCCAAAAGGAGGTACCCGCCGGCACTGACGACCAAGTGATTCAAACCCCGCAGAACCTCGACGCTTTATCGCGATACCTGTGCCGCTTTATCACCGAGTATAAGAAGGCAGGCGTCAACATATCCATGATCATGTTCCAGAACGAACCCTATACGTTCAACATCTGGCCCAACACATCGTGGAAACCATCGTCAATCGCCAATTTCATCAGCAACTATCTGGGTCCGCGCATGGCCCGTGAACACAAGGATGTCGAGTTGTGGCACGGCACAATGAATACCAGCAACTACGACGAACTGATGACCGTGCTTGCCGACCCAAAGGCAAGTAAATACCTAACAGGTAGCGGATATCAGTGGGAAGGAAAGGACGTGCTCAAAAAAATCAGACACACTTTCCACGATATGCCCATGATGTGCACCGAGAATGAATGTGGCAACGGGTCATACGACTGGGCTGCTGCCGAGCACACCTGGGACCTCGTCAAGACATATCTTGACGGCGGTTGCGGCGCGTTCATGTACTTCAACATGGTGCTCGCCGACAAGGGCACCAGCTCGTGGGGATGGGACCAGAACGCTCTCGTGCGCGTCGACTCCAAGACTCGCACCACGACTCTCTCGCCCGAGTATTACCTGATGAAGCACCTTAGCCACTTCGTTCCCGTCGGCAGCCACAAACTGAAACTCATGGGCAACGACGACGACTCATTGGCGTTCCTGCGCCCCGACGGCACCATTGTGCTGTTTGTGGCAAACAAACAGGACCACGACCGCGACAAGACCGTGGCATTAAATGACCAGGTTCTGACATTTAAAGTACATAAGAAATCATTTAATACTTTTATAATCACTAAGTAATGAAGACGCGACACATCCTGACAATAGCAGTTTGCCTCATAAGCCTCACAACCGAGGCACAAAAGGTTGAATGGCGCACATCAACCCAAGGCAACTACTGGCAAGCACAGAAAAACGCGCGCCTCACACAGTCGCCCGAGGCCGGATTTGACGTGGTCAAGGTCACAGGCAACCGTGCACAGACACTCGAAGGACTGGGAGGCTGTTTCAACGAACTTGGGTGGGACGTGCTGTGCAAGGTCAGTGAACAGCAGCGCAACGATGTCATCAACAAACTGTTCGGCAAGGACGAAGCAAACTTCAGTTACTGCCGCATGCCCATCGGGTCGAGCGACTTTGCAATGAACTACTACTCGCTCAATGACGTTGCCGATGACTATGACATGATTAACTTCAACATCAACCGTGACCGATATATTCTGCTGAAATACATCAAAGCGGCACAACAGGTGCGCCCCGACCTCAAGATTTGGGCATCGCCCTGGACCCCGCCGGCATGGATGAAGACCAACAACCACTACGCCAGCACCTACGACAACGACACGCCCAACCACAACGGACTGACTCGCGATAAGGAACAGGAGCTTGACCGTACCGGACTGAAAATGGAACGCGGCGTGCTGCGCGCCTATGCTCTCTATTTCTCCAAGTTTGTGCAGGCTTACGCAAACGAGGGTGTTGACATCAAGGCCATCTGCGTGCAAAACGAGCCCTGCTCGCCAACCAAGTACTCAAGCTGCCCATGGCGACCCGAGGACCTCGCCTATTTTGTAGGCAACTTCATGGGACCGCAGTTTGAAAAGGACGGCATCAAGACCGAGATTTTCCTCGGCACCTGCAACCGCGACAACCCGGCATGGAGCCGCACTGCGCTCGATGACCCCAAAGCCAAGAAATACTGGGCCGGAGAGGGCTTTCAATGGGACGGATGGAAGGCTTTGCCATACATTTATAAAGAATACCCCAATCTCAAGATGATGCACACCGAGGCCGAGTGCGGCAACGGCAGCAACGACTGGGGGGCAGCCGAGCACACATGGTGGCAGATGAACCACTACCTGCGCAACGGCGTCGTGGTGTTCTCATACTGGAATATGGTGCTCAGCGCCGGCAATGTCAGTCCGTGGGGGTGGAAACAGAACGCTCTCATATCGGTTGACCCCGACAAGCAGACCGTAACATACAACCCCGAGTTCTACCTGATGAAGCACCTCTGCCACTGGATTAACCCGGGAGCGGCACGACTGGCTACAGATACCGACCGCGACGACATGCTGGCATTTGTCAACGCCGACGGCTCACGAGTGGTGGTGATGGTAAACAAGACTGGCGACGAGCGAAAGATTGCAGTTGAGGTCGATGGCAAGTATATCAATGCCTCTCTACAACCACACTCGTTCCACACAATATTTATTAAGTAATTTATTACACGTATGAAACTGTACAAAAAAATACTTGCAATGGGTGCCGTAGCGGCAATGGGTTTGACAATCAATGCCCAGACTCCGCTATACCGTAACCCCAATGCACCAATGCACGACCGCATCATGGACCTGCTGTCGCGCATGACTCTCGAGGAGAAGGTCTCTATGATGACCCACAACGCACCCGCCATTCCACGGCTGGGCATCGACAAACTCAACATCGGCAACGAGGCGCTGCACGGCGTAGTCCGACCCGGCAAGTTCACCGTGTTCCCCCAGGCCATCGGTCTGTCGGCAACCTGGAACCCCATGCTCATTCAGCAGATGACCACTGCCATCAGCGATGAGGCGCGCGGCAAGTGGAATAAGTTTGAACTGGGCAAGAAGCAGTTTGACGGTTCGAGCGACCTGTTGTGCTTCTGGTCACCAACCATCAACATGGCACGCGACCCGAGATGGGGACGCACCCCCGAAACCTACGGCGAGGACCCCTGTCTGACCGCCAACATTGCCTGCGGATTTATCCGCGGCATGCAGGGCGACAACCCACGATACATCAAGTGTGTCTCGACTCTCAAACACTTTGCAGCCAACAACGAGGAGCACAACCGCGCCAGCTGCAACGCCGTCATCAGCGAGCGTGACCTGCGCGAGTACTACTTCCCCGCTTATGAGATATGTGTCAAGAAGGCCAACGTACAGAGCGTCATGACAGCCTACAACGCTGTCAACGGCATTCCCTGTGTCGCCAACCCATACCTGATTCAGAAGGTGCTGCGCGGCGACTGGGGCTTCGACGGTTTTATGGTCAGCGACTGCAGCGCACCGCAGTGGATGGTCACTCAGCACAAGTTTGTCAAGGACTATGAGACGGCAGCCGTGCTCATGATGAAGGCCGGCATGGATCTCGAGTGCGCCGACAACGTATATACACAGCCTCTGATTGACGCCGTTCACCATTACCGCGTCAGCCAGGCCGACATCGACTCGGCTGCCTACCACCTGCTGAGAGGTCGCATGAGACTTGGTCTCTTTGATGACCCTGCACTTAACCCCTACAACAGCATCAGCCCCGACAAGGTAGGATGCAAGGAACACCAGCAACTGGCTTGCGAGATAGCACGACAGAGCCTCGTACTGCTGAAGAACGACAAAGACATTCTGCCGCTCAACCCCGACAAGACCAAGTCGGTGGCTGTGGTTGGTCTCAATGCCGCCCGTTGCGAATTTGGCGACTACAGCGGCACTCCGGTCAACGAGCCGGTCAGTGTGCTCGACGGCATTAAGAATCTCGTTGGAGACAAGGTAAAAATCGTTCACGCCCCCTGGGTATCAAGCTCAAGCGGCTATAAACCCATCAGCAAGGAGTTCTTCCCCAAGGGCATCAAGGCCGAGTACTTCACCAATGCCAACCTCGAGGGCAGCCCTTCAACTGTCCGTATCGAGGACGAAATCTACTATGACCCCGCTTCACAGCCACCCGACCCTGCCCGTTCGTTTGCGCCAGTTTCGGCACGATGGACCGGCGAGCTTTGCCCCACTGTTAGCGGTGAGTACACCATCTCGCTAAAGACCGACGACGGTTGCCGCATGTGGATTGACGGCAAACAGGTCATCGACGCATGGGTTAGCCGACCCGCTGCCGAGGACAAAGTGCCTGTCAAACTCGAGGCCGGTAAAAAATATAATATCGTAATCGAGTACTTTGACGGCGGCGGCGATGCTTTCGCACGTCTCTACTGGCGCGCTCCGGCTGCCAACGACCAGCAGCGGCTCGAGTTCTACGGCGACGCCATCAAGGCCGCCAAGAACTGCGACTACACCATCGCTGTGATGGGCATTGACAAGAGCATCGAGCGCGAGGGACAGGACCGATACACTATGGATCTGCCCGCCGACCAGAAGGAGTTCCTGCGCGAAATCTATAAGGCTAATCCCCGCACCATTCTCGTGCTCATCGCCGGCAGCTCGCTCTCAATCAACTGGGAGAAAGAGCACCTGCCCGCCATCCTCGACGCTTGGTATCCCGGCGAACAGGGCGGCAACGCCGTGGCAGAGGCGCTGTTCGGCAAATACAACCCGGGCGGTAAACTTCCGTTGACATTCTATGCATCGATGGACGACCTGCCCGAGTTCAACGACTACAGCCTCACCAACGGCAAGGGACGCACCTACCAGTACTTCACCGGCAAGCCTGTCTATGAGTTCGGTTACGGCATCAGCTACACCAAGTTCAAATACAAAAACCTCAAGGTCAGCACCACCGGTGACAAGGTGAACGTCAAGTTCGACGTCACCAACACCGGCAAACGTGACGGTGACGAGGTCGCTCAGGTTTATATCCACTACCCCGAGACCGGCACATACATGCCCATCAAGCAACTCAAGGCTTTTGAACGCGCTGCCATTGCCACAGGCAAGACTCGCTCATTCTCGCTCGACATCGACCGCGAACAACTGCGCTACTGGGACGAGAAAACATCACAGTTCGTCACTCCAACAGGCACCTACGACATCATGGTCGGCTCTTCATCGAGCGACATCCGTCTCCAGTCAACTTTCGAAATCAAATAATACACGTCTTTTCATATCAATTGATTCCCGCGGCTTCCTTCATTGGGGGCTGCGGTTTTTTTAGGCAATGTCGTTTTTACAAACGAAACAAATACCAACCGAAAATAATAGTTTTTTACGTATTTTTTCTACTTTTTGCTACAAATATTCATATTTTTAACTATATTTGCATTGTTATACAAATTAAGTTATTTGATTTTTACAATATATATCTTTTTTATTGTTTGATAACAAATAAATTAACTCTTTTTATTAACTAATTTTTTTACTTTAATGAAATTGAATTATTTACTCAAAGGTGCTGCTGTGGCATTGCTCATGGCAGGCACTGCGTTCTCGGCTGCGGCGGCCACTCCGTTGACCACCGACCAGTTCAAGAACATTGTCAAAAGCGAGGCTGGCGAAGGCATGTCTGACGAAATGCTCGACCAACTGATTGAGATTCTCCGCCAGAAGTACCCCAACGAGGACGACTTCAACAAGGCACTCACTGCTTATTTGACCAAGACACTCCCGATGTACAACTACTTTACAAAGGATCGCGAGAAACCCGCTTTTGCCGAGAACATCAGCGATATCAAGGTTGATACCATCGCTGCCGCTCCCTGCGACGAGATGTTCTATGGCGTGGGTGACCCCCGCAACTACTACGAGTCAATGGGTCTCAGCGAAGATCAGATTGCCGAAGGCCTGGCTGCCGGTGCAAAGCGCAAATACAACCAGTCTTATGTATGGGGTATTGCTAGCGTTGGCGACAAGCTCTACTGGGCTACCAATACCAACTACATCTGCACTATGATGAAGGATGCACCCAACACAGTGCCCGAGTCTGACCCGACAAACGGTTTTGAGAACGGTTGCCGGGCTTGTGAGTTCAACAGCGGTATCTACGGACAGACCGTACACGCCAAGGTTGACCCCACCTACACCATGTACAGCGACAGCCGTATCCCCCACATGTACTGCTATGACACCACAACCGGCGTTGTAGAGGACATCACCCCCGACGGCGAGGAATTTGCAATGAACCTGCAGAACTGCCAGGGCTTCCGCTCGGGTGGTTCACACCACGGTGTGGTATTCTTCGGTGGTCCCGCTGCCTACGGCGGCTCGATGGCCGAGGTTACCGGCGGTGCAAGCTTCTTTGCATACGACGACAAGGCTCACAAGATGATCAGCTGCAACTCGATGGACAACGTTGACGGCAACCGCATCACCAACGTTCGCCGTTGGTATGTATTTGATGACGTGCTGTACTGCGGCGTTCGCGTTACCGACAAGAACGGTGTTGACCGCGGTGCAATCATGCGCTGGTTTGGTGACAAGAACGATCCCTGGAACTTCCATATCGTAGGTTGGACTCCCTGTGAGGCTGCCGAGATTGTTGAGTTTAACAACCGTCTCTACATTGGTGGCTGGCTGACAGCTTCACAGCGTGACTGCGCCATCTTCAAGGGTCCCGAAATCCCCGAAGGCGGTATGCAGCCCGTTGACATCAACGAGCCCGAATGGCCCCAGATCTGGCGCCTCAACCAGTACGATCCCGATCCCGTTGCACGCAACGTCCAGTACGTAGGCTGCCTCGAGGTTTGGAAAGACAAACTCTACTGGGGTACCTTCACATTTGGTTATGCAATCCGTCACATGGCCATGACAACTGGTGGCTATACCGACCTCACTTCTCCCGAGGCTCTGGCATTCATCATGGGCGCATTCCGTCAGACTACTCTCTGGCGTGTTGACGCACAGGACAACATCGAACTCCTCTACGGTGACGCTCAACTCCCCCGTTGGGACAAGATGACCAAGTTCAACGAGCAGGGACAGCCCATCGGCGAAGACAGCTGGACACTGGTTGACACTGGTTGGTCTCCCAAGTTCGGCCGCGCCGGCTATGGCAACCCCTTCCAGTGCTACACTTGGACTATGACCAAGTACCACGGTGACCTCTACCTCGGTACCAACGACGTTACCATGCTCCTCGGCGACCTCGCCGACAATACTGGCGACGAAGCGTTCACCCTGCTTAAGGCTGTTTGCAAACTTGACAAGAAGGATTACGGCTTTGACCTGTTCCGCATGACTGATCCCGAGAAGGGCGTTGAGTCTATCACTCTCGACGGCTTCGGCAACCACACAGCTTACGGATTGCGTAACTTCATGGTTATCGGTGACAACCTGTACATCGGTAGCGCTGCTCCCTACAACATTGTTGCTAACAGCGGTTGGCACTTGTTCAGACTGCACGAGGCAGGTCTCTCAGGCGTTGAGGACAATATTGTACAGCCCGGCATCGTTTGCCGCAAAGAGGCTGGTCAAATCAATGTTGCAAGCTTCGACGGCAAGAACCTCGCCGGCGCAACACTCTACGGTGTTGACGGTAAGGTTATCAGCACCGCCATCCCCGTTGGCAACGTTGGCGTTCTCTCGACCGAGAACTGCACAACCGGTACTACTGTAATCGTTAAGGCCACTACAGCCGACGGCAAGCAGTACACCAGCAAGATGATCCTCTAATATATTACTTAACTTAATAGGATAAGGGTCCGCACCACAGGTTGGTGCAGACCCTTTTTTCTATGCAGTTCCTTGCGCAACGCCATAATTATCAAAAACGATAGTTTTTTCAACAAATAACTTCAAAATGTTTGCAAAATTGTTGAAAAATAGTATATTTGCAGTGTAAAGATGTATAAAAACTTAATTATTGACAATTTTTAATACATTAAGTATTGCACATATAATAAC
>JAGHSV010000129.1 GCA_018065665.1 Candidatus Sodaliphilus aphodohippi | reverse complement strand
GTGTACAGCACTTATTGTCGAACAAAGCGTTTTCTTTCCAGCGACCGCCAAGGCGCTTGTCACCGCTGTTGCGCCAGTACCACGCCACGTCTTCAATATTGTCACTGCCGCTGTACTTATAGCCCTTTGTCTTGTTGCCGCCGCGAGCAGCGAACTCCCACTCGGCCTCGGTGGGCATACGGTATTTCTTGCCGGTCAGGGTGTTGAGTTTCTTGATAAACTCCTGGCACTCGAACCAGTTGACGCAGTCCACGGGGTTCCGGTCTCCCTTGAAGTCTGAGGGGTTGTACTCCATGACGGCCTCCCAAAGATCCTGTGTGACTTCATATTTGCAGATATAGTAACTGCTGAGCGTGACACTGTGGGGAGTTACGGAGTTCTTGTCGCAGCTGTCACCCATTGTGAAGGTTCCTCCCTCAACCAGCACCATGTTTGACGCCAGTTCTTTGAGGAGTTGCGAGCGCGATTTGCTACTGCTCTTAGTCTGGGCATTAACTGCCACCACCGACAAGGCAACTACCAGAATAATAGAAAGAATACGTTTCATTTTGTATTTGTTTTATTGATTAGAGTACAAATTTACATAAAATGGTCCAACGTCACAAACTGTCGGACAAAAATCAGTTAAAAACTATCTAAGACGGTTATAAGACTACAGGCATTTCTCAATCAACAGCAGCGAAACGAATCCAAGCAGCAAGGCATAGGTAGCCTGTTTCTGATAACCATGGGCATGGGTCTCGGGAATCATCTCATCGCTGGTGACATAGAGCATTGCCCCTCCGGCAAACCCCAGCATGATGGGCAGGAAGACAGCAGAGGCGCTACCCAGCACATAGCCCAGCATGATGCCTACAACCTCGAGCAGGCTAATAGCCAACGCAATGGCAAAGGTGCGCAACTTTTTGACTCCCGCAAGCAGTAACGGGGCGATGATGACCATGCCCTCGGGAACATTCTGGAGTGCGATGCCCGCGCTAACCATCAGCGAGCCGTCTGATGCTGTATTGCTCACGCTGACACCTGCCGCCATGCCCTCGGGCAACTTGTGCAGTGCTATTGCCATGACAAACAGAAGTATGCGGTTGAGTGACGAATTGTTGCGATGCTCCTCGGCATCGAGTCCGGTGATGTGGTGCAAATGGGGGGTGACGAGGTCAAGCACATTCAGAAACAAGGCGCCAGCCATCACCCCCACGACCACCATCCACCAGTTTGGTGTCATGTCAAATGCCGGCACAATAAGCCCGACAGAGGACGCTGCCAGCATGACGCCGGCACAGTATCCCAACACTGTGTCGTTCCACTTGTGAGGCAGTTCTTTAACAACAAAACCCAGAACGCTGCCCACAACCGAGGCCCCACACAAGCCTATGGCGCTAATCCATAATTGTGACATGGAAATTATTTTTTGGTTTTCTTTAGGCCAAAGAATTTGGTCAGCAGCGCATCGGTGCACTCTGCAGCATCCCCGCCATGCTTGTACTGGGGGCAATACTTGTACTGTATCGGGGCACCGTGACGCACCAGCGGCTCGACACGCTCGGTGCAGTCGCCCTCATGACCGGTACTGAAGAAAAACACGGGGATTGCCACCTGGCGCGGCATGCTGCAGGACATGGAGATGGCAGCGACAAACACCTCGGGATGGGTCGAAGCGAAGTCCCACGTCCCGGCACCGCCATCAGACGAACCGGCAAGGTAGATGCGGTCACTGTCAACAATGCCCTTGTCAACAAGGTCATCAATCATGTGCTTGATGTCGTCATAACAGTCAAGCCAGTCAACACAGTCAGGCTCCACCGCCCTGTGGCACACGGGAAACATTGCAACGGCTTTGATGCCATGACGCTTCAGGTAGTTGACTATCGAATCGTCGGCAGCACAATAATTCAGGTGGTTTGCCTCGCGAAACAGGTCATGCGACTTGCGGTCATGAACACCGCCATGGAGCCACAGAAACAGCAGCGCCTTGCCCGGTTTTTGCGGATTGATGCTGATGAGCCTGCAGGGCAGGTTATTGGTGTACTCACCCTCGGGCAACGAAGTCACCCCCCGGGCAGCAGCCACGAGAATCACGGCCACGCATGCCAGCAAAGATATG
>JAGHSV010000124.1 GCA_018065665.1 Candidatus Sodaliphilus aphodohippi | reverse complement strand
ATCAAAGGTGGCGGCCTCCAGCCGCAGGTATAGGAAGGTCAACAATTGCCCCACCTCCTCTGTCGGTGGTGGTTATCTGCATGGACGCTTACGCATCAATGCGTACGGGGCATCCGCCCCTCTTCAGTTACCTTTCAATCTTGTCTTACATCAGGCGATGGCATATCTACAGGGGACAAATCGTATATCATTGCCTTATAAAAAGCATCAAAGATGCAGCACCATGCAATATTAAGATAACTGGCGAAATGTCTGTCGGGAATGGCGCTATCTAATTCGATAAAAAAGTCTTGGCACCCAGTTGGATGCCAAGACCATTATTTTGCTTGAATAAAATTCTAATTACTTGAGAGCGTCCTGTACCTTGTCGTTGGGCACCATTCTCTCTTCAAAAACATAGGCACCATTTTTGCCAGTGCGAACCAGCTTGATGACCTTGCTGAAATTACGACCTTCACCAGTTTGAAGGGTTGCAACTACTTTTTTTGCCATAGTTCAGAGGATTATTATTTAATTTCTTTATGAACGGTTACTTTTTTGAGGTACGGATTGTACTTCTTGAGTTCCAAGCGCTCGGTAGTGTTCTTGCGGTTCTTGGTAGTGATATAACGAGACATTCCGGGTACACCACTTGCCTTCTGCTCGGTGCATTCGAGAATCACCTGGATTCTATCGCCTTTAGCTTTTTTTCCCATAGTTCTTTACTTTTCGATTGTTCTGATTTCAGTTAAGTGACCCTCGGTAGCAGCCTTCTTGAGAGCTGCGTCAAGGCCCATACGATTGATGTTACGCAAACCTGCAGCCGAAACTGTCAGACGAATCCACTGACCAGCCTCGGGCCAATAGAACTTGCGGTTGAACACATTAACGTTGAATTTACGTTTGGTTCTTCTCTTAGAGTGCGATACATTGTTACCTGTGATCGCCTTCTTGCCTGTAATTTGACAAACTTTAGACATAACGTTGTTATCTTCTAATAAATTTATAAACTCTTTAACTGAATTCCAAGACAGCCACTCGGCACCTCACGCAGCACAATATTCCAGGGCAAAACACCCCGACGCGAGCAAATTGAGGTGAGAAAGCCTCTCATCGCCAAGCGTCAAATGTTGTTGCTATTTAATATCGTCCTACGCTTTATGCCCTTGATTTTAGCATCATTACAAGGTGCATCGAAGTTTCAACGATCATGTCACAGAACAGGACTAACGGGAAAATACGTTGTTACCTGTCTTGAAATCGACTGCAAAATTACGAAAAACTTTTTATTCCCACAACATTATGCGATATTTTTTAAAAATTGCCATCATTTTTGTGGCATTGATAATCGGCAAAATTTAGTTTTGCAAACAGTAAAATCTTGAAAAAGCATGTCAAAACAGCGCATATTACTGATTTCAACCACTTTTTTGAGTTTACATTTGCACATTTGAACAAAATTATTTAATTTTGCAAAAAATTCATCAAATTATTAACCAATTAAATTTTTACAGTTATGAAGAAATTTATTGCAATTGCATTAGTAGCACTTTGCGGCGTATTTGCTGCACAGGCACAAGTTGAAAAGGGCGGCCTCGCTATTGGCGGCAATGTAGTTTATGGTGACGAGATCGAGAGCATGGGTCTTGGTGCACGTGTACAATACGGCATCCTCGACAACCTGCGCACCGAACTCGGTTTCAACTACTTCTTTGAGCACAACGAGGTTAACATGTATGACGTCAACCTGAATTTCCACTACCTGCTGGGTCTGTGGGAGCAGAAACTGTATGCATACCCCATCGTTGGTCTTACATTTGCTCACGCAGGTGTTGACGGTTTTGACGGTGTCAACAAACTTGGTGCAAACCTTGGTGCCGGTCTCGAGTATGAACTCACTGAGCGCGTAGGCGTCAACCTGGAGTATCGCCACTCATTTGTTAAGGACATTGACCAGAATGTTATCGGTCTTGGCTTTAACTACAAGTTCTAATAAGACTTTAGCAAACAATAAACAGGCGGAACAATCCCAATATCGGGTGTTCCGCCTGATTTATAAATTTCTAACAATCAACCGACAATGAAGAAATTACTTGCAATCGTCTGTGTAATGCTGGTTGGCACGATGGCCGCCCACGCACAGTTTGACAAGGGTCGCTTTGCCGTTGGAGCCAGCGTCCTCTACGGCAGTGAAATCGAGAGCGCGGGTATCAATGCACGTGCACAGTACAGCATCCTGAACAACGCCCGCGTCGAGTTGAGCGGGGACTACTTCTTCAAGCACAACGAGACCACGATGTATGACCTCAATCTGAACATTCACTGCCCCGTCAACCTGTCGCAGCAGCGCCTGTTCATCTACCCCATCATCGGTCTCGCCTTCACCCACGCCGACTACCCGACACCTGCCGAGGACCTCAACAAGGTGGGTATCAACCTTGGTAGCGGCATCGAGTACAACCTCAACAACCGCATTAGCATTGAGCTCGAGTACCGCCACTCCATCATGAAATCAATTGACCAGGGCGTCATCGGCCTCGGTGTCAACTACAAACTGTAAAAAACCGGAACGGCACAGACGTGCCATTTCAGTTCAATCCCAAATCAATAACACAAGCGGGGGACCTCGGTGGTGAGGTTCCCCGCTTGGTGTATTGGGAGGGTTGTGGAATTATCAGAACTGGCGGGCTGTTGCCATGACTACCTCGCTGAGGGTTGGGTGGCCGTGGATTGCTGTTGCCAGCAGGTCGACTGTCTGTCCGGCGTTGATGGCGGTGACGACTTCCTGAATGAGGTCGGCGGCGTGGGGTCCGCAGATGTGGCAGCCGACGATCTGGCGTGTGGCGTTGTCAACGATCATCTTGATGAGGCCGTCGGTCTCTCCCATTGATACGGCCTTGCCGTTGCTACGGAAGAAGGCTTTCTTGACGGTGACGTCGATGCCTTTGTCGGTGCACTGTTCCTCGGTGAGTCCGACCATTGCGAGTTCGGGCACGGTGAAGACGGCAGCGGGAACGACATCAAGGTTGATGTTGTCGGTACGTCCCAGGATGTGGCTGAGCGCGCGAGCACCTTGTGCCGACGCGGCATGCGCGAGCATGCATCGTCCGTTGACGTCGCCAATGGCATATATGCCGGGGATGTTGGTGAGCATGTTGTCGTCAACCTCTATGCCGCGACGGCTGACTGTGACGCCTACCTGCTCGAGTCCCTCGGGGAGAACCGGTTTGCGGCCGACAGACATGAGCACCTTGTCGGCTACTACCGACTTGGCCTTACCCTTCTGGTCATAGCAAATTTCGAATTGGTTGTCGTCGGTCTTGCGGATGGCATTGACGGCAGCCGATGTGGCAATGTTGACGCCTCGTTTCGAGAGAACTGTCTTGAGTCGCTTGGCAACGTCCCTGTCGAACGGCGGGAGGATTTCCTTGCAGAACTCGATAACCGAAACTTCGACACCGAAACTGCTGAAGACGGCAGCGAACTCCATGCCGATGACGCCGCCGCCAACGATGCACAGAGTTTTGGGCAAAGTGTCCCACGCCAGCACGTCATCGCTGGTGAGGGCATAGTCAGCGCCCTCGATGGGGAGACCGCGGGGAGCCGAACCGGTAGCAATCACGATGTTGTCGGCAGTGTACTGCTTGCCGTCGACCACGATAGTGTTCTTGTCGGCAAATGCGGCCTCGCCGTTGATAACGGTGATGCCCGGTTGCTGCATGAGCATGGCGATGCCGTCGCGCAGTTGCTCGACGACCTGTTCCTTGCGGGCATGAGCAACAGAGTAGTCAACTGTCATGCCATCAACCTTCACGCCCCACTGCTCGGACTCGCGAAGCATGTTGACGACCTCGGCATTGCGGCAGAGGGCCTTGGTTGGTATGCAACCACGATTAAGACATGTACCGCCCAGGTAGTCGCGCTCGACAATGGCAACGGTCAGTCCGGCAGCAGCAGCATCGGCGGCCATTTCATATCCACCGGGGCCAGCGCCTATAATAATCAGATTAAAATCCATGTTCTTATAAATAATTAATGTGGGGCGAACCCGACAACCTGCCACATTCGCCCCACAAGTGATGATTAATTAATTTTCGAGTTTCAGTTCGGCGTAGTTCACAACCGGATGGAGTGCAGCCTGAGTGTCGTCGAGACGGCGCACCGGTGTGGTGTGCGGCGCTGACTTAACCATGTCGGGCTGTTCCTTTGCTTCGCGGGCAATGGTTCTCATCACCTCGATGAAGCCATCCAAGGTTTCCTTGCTCTCGTTCTCGGTAGGCTCGATCATGAGGGCCTCGTGGAACAACAGCGGGAAATAGATTGTGGGAGCATGGAAGCCGTAGTCAAGCAGACGCTTTGCGACATCCAGCGTAGTGACGCCGGTTGACTTGTCCTTGAGACCGTCAAAGACGAACTCGTGCTTGCAAACGCCACCGATGGGGAGTTCGAAGCAGTCCTTGAGCGACTCCTTGATATAGTTGGCGTTGAGCACTGCCAACGGTCCGACCATGCGCATGTTCTCCTTACCGATAGTGCGGATGTAGGCGTATGCACGCATTATCACGCCATAGTTGCCAACGAAGCCCGATACCGAACCGAGCGACTTGTCGTTGAACGTGAGCGTGTAGCGGTCGCCATCCTTAACCACGTGGGGATTGGGGAGGAAGTCCTCGAGACCGGCACGAACGCCAACGGGGCCGTCACCGGGACCGCCGCCACCGTGAGGAGTCGAGAATGTCTTGTGCAGGTTGATGTGCATGATGTCGAAACCGAGGTCACCGGGACGGCACATACCCAACATGGGGTTCAGGTTTGCTCCATCGTAGTACATCAGACCTCCAGCCTCGTGAACGAGCGAAGCGATTTCGGCGATGTTGTGCTCAAAGATACCCAGAGTGTTGGGGTTAGTCATCATCATACCGGCGATTTCATCGTTGAGCAGCGGTTTGAGGTCCTCTACATCGACTGTTCCGTCGGGACGGCTCTTAACGACAACAACGTCCAGACCGCATACAGCGGCGCTGGCGGGGTTGGTGCCGTGAGCGCTATCGGGGATAATCACCTTAGTGCGCTTGTTGTCGCCACGACTGGCGTGGTAGGTGCGCATAACCATCAGACCTGTCAGCTCACCATGGGCACCTGCAAAGGGATTGAGGGTGAACTCGCTGAGGCCCGACAGTTCGGAGAGCATGTTCTGCAACTCGTAGTAGAGTTTGAGGGCACCCTGAACTGTATTCTCGTTCTGCAAGGGATGCAGACGTGTGAAAGCGTAGTGATGGCACATTTCCTCGTTGATCTTGGGGTTGTACTTCATTGTACAAGAACCAAGGGGATAGAAACCGGTGTCAACACCAAAGTTGTTGTTGCTCATGTTGGTGTAATGGCGAACCACAGTGAGTTCGTCCACCTGGGGCAAATCAAGCTCGCGCTGGCGCATCAAAGCCTCGGGCATGTCGGCCAGTTTATAGTTGTTCAATTTATTCTCAGGAAGCGAATATCCGCGACGTCCTTCCTTTGACAACTCAAAAATGAGTTTTCCGTAATATACGTTATTCATATCGTCCTCCTTTTATAATAAACTGTTGCAAACTTTAACTGCGTTATCAATCTCTTCCTTGCTCAGCGTCTCGGTAGCGCACAGCAACAGTGTGTCGCCGTCGAGTTTGAGACCGAACTGTGCCTGAGCCTTGTCGAGCATGCCCTGCTGGAGAGCATCGATGTCACCCTTAACCTTAACAGCGAACTCGTGCAGGAACGGCTTTCCGGGATATGCCATCTCGAACTTGCCTGTCTCGAGCAGTTTGTCGGCCAGATAATGGGCATTGCTATAGCTCATCTCGTTAACCTCGCGGAGTCCCTGCTTGCCCATGAGAGCCATGTAGATGGTCACATAAAGCGCCATGAGACTCTGGTTAGAGCAAATGTTGCTGGTAGCCTTCTCGCGACGGATGTGCTGCTCGCGTGCCTGGAGAGTGAGCACGAAGGTGCGCTTACCGTCCATATCCTTAGTAGCACCCACGATGCGTCCCGGCATCTTGCGGATGAGTTTCTTGCTGGTACACAGGTAACCAACGAACGGACCGCCAAAATTCATGGGGATGCCCAGACTTTGACCGTCGCCCACCGCGATGTCAGCGCCCCACTCTGCCGGTGTCTTGAGGACACCCAGCGAGCTGGCGTTGCAGTTCATGATAAAGAGAGCCTTGTTGTCGTGGCAAAGGTCTGCCCATCCGGTGTAGTCCTCTACGATGCCGTAGAAGTTGGGGGCGGCAACGATGACGCCGGCAACATCGCCCTTGGCAATCTTAGCCTCAAAGTCGGCACGGCAGGTAACGCCGTCCTTCGCTGCGATGCGTTCAACCTCGATGCCATGGAACTTTGCATAGGTGTCAACGACACGCAGAACGATGGGATTGATGGTCTCGGAAACGAGAACCTTGTTGCGCTTCTTGGCGTTAGCCACAGCCATCATCATTGCCTCGGCAGTCGCAGTGCAACCGTCATACATTGATGCATTGCTGACTTCCATGCCGGTGAGTTCGGTCATCATGCTCTGATACTCAAAGATGTACTGGAGAGTACCCTGTGAAATCTCTGCCTGATAGGGAGTATATGACGTCAAGAACTCGCTACGGCTCAAAATGCTGTCGATAACCGAAGGAGAATAGTGGTCATAGCAACCAGCACCAATGAAGCATGCCAGCGAGGTGTTCATTGCGCCCAGCTGGTCAAAGCATTTTCTCAATTCAATCTCGCTCAACGCCTCGGGGATGTCATAGTCGCGATGCAGCACCAACTCGTTGGGGATGTCCTTGTAGAGGTCCTCGAGCGAGCGTTCGCCACATGTCGACAGCATCGAGCGGATGTCATCGTCGGTATGCGGGAAAAACTTGTAACTCATTTCGGTACCTTGATTATTCGCCAATGAAAGCCTTGTAAGCCTCAGCGTTCATGAGGTTGTCGAGTTCGGCCTTGTCGCTAAGTTCAACCTTGATGATCCAGTTTTCAAAAGCATCCTTGTTGATGAGACCGGGCTCGTCCTCGAGTGCCTCGTTAACCTCGACAACAGTTCCGCTAACGGGAGACAGCAGGTCGCTGGCAGCCTTCACGCTCTCAACTGCGCCAAACTCTTCCTCGGCAGCAACTTCGTCGTCAACCTCGGGCATGTCAACGTAAACAACGTTGCCAAGTTCTTTCTGTGCATAGTCGGTGATACCGATGAAACCAAAGTTACCTTCTACCTTTACATATTCATGTGACTCGCTGTAATAGAGTCCTTCAACGATTTTACTCATAATTGTTGTTATTTTTAATAGTTAATATATTCGGTTTATTGATGATTATTTCTTGTAATTGCTCTGATAGAAACGCTTCTTGATGACAACAGCGGGGAACACTTTCTTGCGAATGCGCACACTCAGCTGGTTACCGAGGGCGCCCACCTCACGATCAACGAGAGCAAAAGCGAGGCTCTTGTCAACCGAGATGCCGCGATAACCGGTTGTGATATAGCCAACAACCTTCTCGCCATCGAGTACCTCATATCCGTGACGTGCAATGGGTTTCTTCTCATCGAGGATTTCAAGACCCACGAGTTTCTGGACCTTGCCCTCAGCTTTCTGGGTTGCACACGCTTCCTTGCCAATGAAGTCTTCCTTGTTGAACTTAACGAACATGCTGAGTGTTGCCATAACGGGCGAAATCTCGGCACTGAGCTCGTCGCCATAGAGAGGCAGACCAGTCTCGAAACGCAGCGTGTCGCGGCAACCAAGTCCACAGGGCTGTACGCCTGCAGCCATCAGCATGTCCCACATCTTAACAATGACTGCGTGACTGGCATAAATCTCGAAGCCGTCCTCGCCGGTATAACCGGTACGGCTGACGATCATATCATCGTTTTCATAATTAATGGTCTTGAAAGTATAGAACACCAGGTCGGTGGTGTCGATGCCGAACACAGCGCCCATGGTCTTCTCGGCCTCGGGTCCCTGCAGTGCGAGCTGTCCGTACTTCTCGCTTTGGTGATCAACCTTAACGTCGAACTTAGCAGCCTGCTCGTTAATCCAAGCGACATCCTTGTCGATGTTTGCAGCGTTGATAACCAGGAAGAAGTCGTTTTCACCCATCTTATAAACCAAGAGGTCGTCAACTGTACCGCCGTCATGATAAAGCATCATGCCGTAGAAAATCTGTCCAGCAGTTGCACCAGCGATGTCGTTGGTGAAGATGTAGTTAACATACTTCTCGGCCTCGGGACCAGTAATGCGCACCTCGCCCATGTGGGAAACATCGAATACGCCTACCTGATTACGCACTGCATTGTGCTCCTCAACGATTCCTTTGTACTGAATGGGCATGTCAAAGCCGCCAAACGGGCTCATCAATGCGCCCAGCGCTACATGCTTGTCATAGAGACATGTTCTCTTGTTGTCTGCCATAACTAAATATTAATTGGTTAAAAGGTTAATAAATTGTTTTGTTGTCAAATTCATTATGATGTCGTTCATCTCGACCCCTTCAAGTGCGTGGGCTATGGCGTCGGACGTGAAACCGGTGCCCTTGAGGCGGCCAATCACTCCGTCAATATTGCCAAGCAAGAAAAAGTCTCCGGTGACGTTCATGTCGATAATCACATTGCGGTTAAGTTCCATCTTGACCACAATCTCGCCCACCCCGGCAATTCGCGCCTGCTTCTCCATGTTGCAGCGCGGGTTGTTTCCAAGGACGAACTCAGGCGTGAGATACTCCTTTGTAATCTCTTCAATCTCGCGCACATCGTCGTCGGCGAGGAGCAGTTCGCCGTCACACATGGTACGGCGCACATAGTCTTTGAACTCGTCAATCGACAATGAAATGTGCTGGTTGAGAGTGGTGATGCGCTGGCGAACGCTCTCGACACCCTTTGACTCGAGTTTCCCCTTTGAGGGAGTAATGGCACCCGCCATGTGTGCCATGTCGGTGTCATAGAGCATAGTGCCGTGAACGATGCTTCGCCCGGGCAGGTGATAAAAGGCGTTGCCGCTAACCTTGCAGCCATCAATCAGGACATCGTTGCGCGATGTATCGTCGGCATTCAGCCCAAGTCCGCGCAGCATCTCGGCCACCGCATGGGTATAGTGGGAAAAGGTAGTGGTCACGTTATTGCTCGGCGCGACATAACTGAACATGATGTTACTCATGTCGGCAAAAACGCAACCGCCTCCGCTCTTGCGACGATAGTACTGGATATTATGTTCGTTGCAGTATTCAAGATTAACCTCACTGTCAATCAGCTGATTTCGTCCAAAAATAACAGTAGGTTCAACCTGCCACATGAAGAAATACTCTTCGGCCCGGAGTGTGCGAGCAGCATATTCCTCCATTGCCAGATAGAACGGAAGAATGCGCACTTTGTTGTCGGGCAGTTGCAAGTATTTCATTAGAATTGTTTTGGTTACAGTGACAGCACTCGGGGCACTACCCCGCACGCGCGTCATTATTGTGCAAATTTACTGATTTTTCTTGAATGCAGAAAATATTAGAGCCTAAATTTTAGAGAATATTGCGATTTATAGATTAATGCTCCCTCACGAGAGGCATTCGCCGAGCTCAAAAGCAACAAAAAAGGGGGACTCAATAATCCCCCCAAACAACATTATAGTTATTGTATTAAATCTCTATTGATTTAGGAATTTCTTCGTCTTTATCCTCGGCAATTTCATCTTGGGAAGCATCATTGGCAGCAGCAAGCGATTTCTTATACTTACGCTCGGCAAGATATTCCTGAAGACTTGTAAAATTAAAGAGTACCAATGCACAACCAGAAATCAGAACCATCACAGACTCCTTGCCGCTGAGCCAGTCAGTCACGAGAATAATCACCCCAGCAATAAGGACGAGCAACGGTGACAGGTAGTACCACAAACGAATACTTAATGTCTTTTTTGAAAGCAGCAGATAAATAATGTGAAACAATCCTAGGACAACAAGCAGCATACCCAACAACATTGCGAGAACACCGTTAAACAACGCTGGTTTGAGCAGCATCACCAGTCCAAAGCAGACACCACCGGTTGCAGGCAGGATGCCCATGAAATCGATGGCACGTTTCTCGGCCGCCTTGCGCATGGCAACCATCACCAGATAGACCAATGACGGCAGCACAAACGCTGCACCAATGATGCATGCGACCTTATCCAGAACATGGTCCACGCTGTGGAACACAATCAGCAATAGTCCCGCCAGCAGCAGGATGATGTTAGACAGCAGATGAATACTAACCTTTTTCATATCGTTATTGTTTAATATTGTCAAAAATTCGGCACGAAATTAAGAAATACTGCCCAAATGTGCAAATAAGTCGCAATTTTTTCTTAATTTCGCAAATTGAAAACTAACCTGACGGCAATCCAATGGATAAACGCAAAAAGATATTGCTGATAATCAACCCCATCTCGGGCAACGGCAACAAAGAGAAACTGTTGCCACTGATAGCATCCACCCTCAACCCCGAGGCATGGAACGCTACCGTAGCCGTGACCGAGCGTGCCCGGCACGCGACCGAACTGGCCTGGAATGCTGTTGACCAGGGTTATGAAGCAGTTGTAGCCATCGGAGGCGACGGCACCATCAACGAAGTGGCAAGCGCCCTGTGCGGCACCGACGTTGCCATGGGCATCGTGCCGTGCGGTTCGGGCAACGGGCTTGCGCGCCACCTCCACATCCCCGGCAACCCGGCCCAGGCGTTGGAAATCATCAACCACGGCATAGTCGAGAAACTGGACTACTGCACAGTCAACGACCAGCCTTTTTTCTGCACCTGTGGGTGCGGATTTGATGCAAAGGTAAGCCACACCTTTGCCAAAGACGGAACGCGCGGCATGGTGTCATATATGCGTGCCGCCTTCAAGGAATTTATTCGCTATAAATCAAAGAACTACCGCATCAGCATCGATGGTCAGGAATTCTCAACCCGCGCCTTTGTGGTTGCCTGCTGCAATGCTGCCCAATATGGCAACAACGCCTTTGTAGCGCCCCACGCCTCGATGCAGGACGGAAAGGTTGACATCACCGTGATTGACGCGGTCAACCACCTTGAAGGGCTCGTCGTCGGTGCCAAACTGATGACCAAGACCATAGAAAAAGACCGCAATGTCAGCATCTATCGCGGCACAAAAGTGATTATCGAGCGTGAAGGCCGCGACATCATCCACATTGACGGCGACCCCGTGGTTATGCCCGCCCGACTCAACATCGAGTGCCACCCCAGCGGCATCGGCATCATCGTCAACACCACACGCAACATCTAAGCACCGAAACGACCTTGCCACAAGCTGCCACCTGAATAAATATTCCGTTGATGTGTTTTTATGAAGCTTCGGGGCGTTCTTTGTTTAGTTCAAAAAAAAATAATCTATCTTTGCAAAAAAAATATTTTTCAAACTGATAAAGAACAAAGCTATGGTAAAGAAATTTCTATTTTATGCAGTGATGCTGGTCGGTGCTATGACATTGAGTTCATGCGGTGGCGATGAAGACGAACCGACACCAGAATTCAAAATTTATGAAACCTTCAACACCTGGGGAGCCAGCAAGAGTCAGGCGCTTGCCGAAATGAAGAAATTGGGCTGGACTTACGTAACCGAGGCAGGCAACGAAGTTGTTTTTGAAATGAGAAACAAGGACATTGAGAGCAGCGTGTATTTTGACGAGCATGGAGGTCTCCTGTCGGTGTACGTCTTCTACCATGGCTACAATAGTTTCTTCAATGATTTAAAGAACGAGCTTTCAAAGCGTTACAACATTGTGTGGAAAGACAATCCTCAAACGATAAGCGGCACAACGGCAACTGGCGATACAGATGCATCGATATGGACATTCAACCACAAAACCAAGGGCGAGAGTATGGCTTATTATCTTAGTGCCCATTTTGGCCCCTGGTAATGATATAATAAAGACACAAAAGGCTCCACAAATTGCGGGGCCTTTTTATTGCTATACGGCAAACCTTTGAGAATTTCAGGTAGCGCCAATGCTACTGTTGCTTCAGTGCTAAATGGGTCTATCATTGGACTGTGCTGTTGTTAATTGGTGTCGTTTGGTAAAAAAGAAAAATAACCTGCATCTTTGCTGTTTCACCATGATACCTTTTACTGGACAGTAATTATCCAGAATCCTAAAACAAAAAAATCTGCAAGAAAATCAGCGATTTTGTTGACTATACCAAAATAATATCGTAATTTTGTAGATTAACACCAAAGGAGCCTTTACTGCAATCAGATGGCAGTATCGATTAACGACTAACTGACGCTTTTATGAGTTACTTAAAATTTGACAAGAGTCTGATGATCAACCTTGAGCACTCGCTGCCCAAGGAGATGCTTCGCACTAACCAGTCCGGAGCATATCACTGCACCACCATAGTGGGATGCAACACCCGCAAGCAACACGGGTTGTTGGTCATCCCCATACCGTCGCTGGACAACAATCAGCATGTGCTATTGTCGTCGCTCGACGAGACTGTGATTCAGCACGGCGCCCCGTTCAACCTGGGCATCCACAAGTATAAAGGCAACTGCTACAGCCCCAACGGTCACAAATACATACGCGAGTATGACTGTGAGACTGTGCCGACGACCACCTATCGCGTTGGCGGTGTCATACTGAAGAAGGAGAAGATTTTCATCACTCACGAGAGTCGTATCCTCATCCGCTACACTCTGGTCGAGGCTCACTCACGCACTACGTTGCAGTTCAGACCGTTCCTCGCGTTTCGCGACGCCAACGACCTGTGCATCGAGAACAAAGTGGCAAGCCGAGAGTTCACACCGGTGGCAAATGGTGTCGCCATGCAGATGTATGACTCCTACCCCACTCTGTACATGCAGCTTACGCGTAAGCCCAAATACGTTCACGAGCCCAACTGGTACAAGGACTTTGAGTACCCCAAGGACCAGGAAAGGGGCATACCATACACCGAGGACCTATATGTACCCGGGTACTTTGAAGTTGACATCAAGAAAGGCGAGAGCATCATCTTCTCGGCCGGCATCGAGCCCGTCAATCCGCGAACGCTCAAAAAGATGTATGACGACGAGATGAAATTGCGCACACCTCGCACCAGTTTCTATAACTGCATGAAGAACAGTGCCAAGCAGTTCTATATCGAGAATGCCGACGGCAAGTACCTGTTGGCGGGATACCCGTGGTTCAAGATAAGAGCGCGCGACGAGTTCATCGCCCTGCCGGGCTGCACTATGAGCGTTCACCACACCCCCGACTTTGAGGCCATCATGGACACTGCCCAGCGGGCCATGACCGAGTGGATGGAGACGGGCAAGCGCGACCCTCACCTCGAGGGGCTTGACCAGCCCGACGTGCCGCTGTGGATGATATGGGACTTGCAGCGTTACTGCCATGACCAGTCTAACGACATCTGCCGCGAACGCTACGGGCAGCTTATCAAAGACACCCTCAAATTCATCATCGACGGCCGGCACCCGCACCTCAGGGTCGATGCCAACGGGCTGGTGAGTGTTGACGGCACCCGTCAACCGATGTCGTGGATGGACTCGACGCGAGCCGACGGCATGCCGTATGTGCCCCGCACCGGATATCTGGTTGAGCACAACGGATTGTGGTACAATGCCCTGCGCACCGCCATCGAATTATTCGAGTTTGACCCCGAGAGCGCCGACGAGGTGGCCCGCTGGCGTGAAATCGCCGACAAGGCACAAGAGTCATTCATCGCCACGTTCCTCAACGAGCACGGCTACCTGTATGACTATGTGACAGGCGACTACCGTGACCCCAGCGTGCGGCCCAATATGATTATCGCCGCCGGACTTGACTACTCGCCGCTGGACCGCCGACAGCGCAAAGGTGTGCTTGATGTAGTCACCCGTGAGTTACTGACTCCCAAGGGACTGCGCACACTCAGCCCCAACAGCTATGGATACAACCCATGGTATGTCGGAGGTCCCGAAGAGCGCCACCGCGTCTACTACTCGGGGGCGGTTCGTCCGTGGCTGATGGGGTTCTATGCCAATACCCACATCAAGGTATTCGGGTGGAACGGACTACCCTTCATCGAGCGCATGCTAATCGGTTTTGAGGACGAGATGAAAGAAGGGTGCATCGGCACCCTTAGCGAGCTCTATGACGGCAACCCGCCGTTCATCGGGCGCGGCGCGGTCAGCTATGCCCCCAACGTGGCAGGCGCCCTGAGAATCCTGCGAATTTTCAAGAACATGAAGATTATTGACGAGTAAACCAAATAACAATATATGAAAGCGTTAATGTTTGGATGGGAGTTTCCGCCGCACATCCTGGGCGGTCTGGGGACAGCAAGTTTCGGCCTGACCAAGGGAATGATCGAGAACGGCGGGCTGGACATCACCTTTGTCATCCCCAAGCCCCAAGGCGACGAGCCCAAGGAATATGCCCGAATCATAGGCGCTAACTGCACGCCCGTCGTATGGCGCGACGTGGACTACGGCTATGTAGAGCATCGCATCGGCAATGTGATGCACCCCGAGATGTACTACAGCCTTCGCGACCACATCTACAGCGACTTCGGGTACATCGGCACCAATGACCTGGGATGCATCGAGTTCTCGGGACGATATCCCGACAACCTGTTGGAAGAAATCAACAACTACTCGATTGTCGCGGGTGTCATCGCGCGGACAATCGACTTTGACGTCATACACTCTCACGACTGGCTCACCTACCCTGCCGGCATACATGCCAAGCAATTGACAGGCAAGCCATTCGTCATCCATGTCCATGCCACCGATTTTGACCGTAGCCGCGGCAACGTCAACCCGACGGTGTTCAGCATCGAGAAAGACGGCATGAACCAAGCCGACCATATCATCACCGTCAGCGACCTCACGCGGCGCACCGTCATCGACAAGTACCGCATCAGTCCCGACAAGGTGACAACAGTGCACAACGCTGTGGAACCGCTAAGCCCCGAGCTGCTCAACGTCGAGGTACCGCCCAAACACGACAAGGTGGTTACCTTCCTGGGACGCATCACGATGCAGAAAGGCCCCGAATATTTTGTCGAGGCGGCTGCCCAGGTACTGCAAAAGATGCATAACGTGCAGTTTGTCATGGCCGGAGGCGGTGACATGATGGAAAAAATGATTCGCCTTGCCGCACGTCGCCACATTGCCGACCGTTTCCACTTTGCCGGATTCCTGAAAGGCAAGGAAGTCTATGAGATGCTCAAGGCCAGCGATGTCTATATCATGCCGTCGGTGAGCGAGCCCTTCGGCATTTCGCCCCTCGAGGCGATGCAGATGGGTGTGCCGTCCATCATCTCGAAGCAGAGCGGCTGCGCCGAGATACTTCAGAACGTAATCAAGGTGGACTACTGGGACACAAACGCCATGGCCGACGCCATCTACTCAATCCTCAACTACCCCGCCATGTACAACGAGCTGCGCGAACACGGGCTGGCCGAGGTTGACCAAATCAGATGGAAAAAAGCAGGCGCAAAAGTCCTTGACATCTACCGCCGACTAATTGGATAAAACGATAAAATATAGTTAAAGTAAAACTGCAAACAATAAAACCTAACGATATGAAATCCATTTGTTTCTATTTTCAGATACATCAGCCGTTCCGTCTGAAAAACTACCGTTTCTTTGACATTGGCAATGACCACTACTACTATGACGATTTTGCCAACGACGAGATCATCACACGCATCGCCCACCGATGCTACCTGCCCGCCAACGCCATGCTGCTTGACATCATCAAGCAGTACGGGAAGAAGTTCAAAGTGGCATTCAGCATCAGCGGCACGGCACTGGAGCAACTGGAACAATATGTGCCCGAATTCATAGACTCGATGCAGGAACTGGCCGCAACAGGGAGCGTTGAGTTCCTGAGCGAGACCTACGCCCACTCGCTGTCGTCACTGCACGACCCCGACGAGTTTGTGGCCCAGGTAAAGGCACATGACGCCAAGATATTCCAACTTTTCGGGCAAAAGCCCAAAGTGTTCCGCAACACCGAGTTAATCTATGACGACGACATCGCGTCGATGGTGTCCGCCATGGGATTCAAGGGTGCCATCACCGACGGCGCCAAGCACATCCTGGGTTGGCGTTCGCCCAACTTCCTGTACTCGTCGGCGGCAGCGCCCAAACTCAAACTGCTGCTGAAAAACTCGAAGCTCAGCGACGACATCTCGTTCAGATTCAGCAACTACAACTGGGAGAGTTACCCGCTCACAGCCGACAAATACATCGACTGGATTGCCGCCCTGCCCGAGGAGGAACAACTCGTAAACCTGTTCATGAACTACGAGACACTGGGTGAGCTGCAGCCTGCCGAGACCGGTATCTTTGAATTCATCAAAGCCCTGCCCCGCTTTGCCGCCGAGAAGAACATCAAATTTGTCACACCCGGCGAGGTATTAACCAAGTTCAAACCCGTTGCCGCGTTGAGCGTCCCCTTCCCCATGTCATGGGCCGACGAGGCTCGCGACACCAGCGCATGGCTCGGCACCATGCTCCAGCAAGAAGCTGTCGCCAAGCCGTACTCCATTGGCGAGCGCGTGCGCCTGTGCCAGGACAAACGTATCAAGCAGGACTGGAACTACCTGCAAGCCAGCGACCACTTCTTCTACATGAGCACCAAGCACAACAGCGACGGCACCGTACACTCACACTACAGCCCATACGGATCGCCCTACACAGCGTTCACCAACTACATGAACGTGCTCAGCGACTTCATGACACGTGTCGAGGCGCAGTACCCGGCCGAGATTGACAACGAGGAACTCAACGCCCTGCTGCTCACCATCAAGAATCAGGAAAAGGAAATCGAGGCCCTCAACCGCGAAGTCCAACTCATGCGCAACAACATCGTCAAAGACACCACCGGCGACTTCCCCGTCGAAGAAGAGAAACCCGCCCCCAAGCCAAAAAAGAAAACAAAGAAAGGCTAACCAGCCACACAAAAAACAATAATCAGCGGCAGACGTGGAAGCCCGTCTGCCGCTAAATGTTTTTGTTATCCACTAAATCAACCTATGTGTTAATTCTGCCTATACAAAAAAAACCGGATTATCGCTGGATATCTGCTGGGTTAATTTCTTTAAGCATATCTTCTGAAATTCTTTTTTCTGTTGCGAGTCTCATTGCTTGATTCTCCAACGTTTTTTCAAATATATTCCTAACAAACCTCGCATTACCAAAATTCACATCTTTATTTTCTACTGTTTCATAAAGAATTTGTTTTAATTTTGTTTTTGCACCTTCATCCATATAATAATCATGACTTCTCACATTCTTCATGAAAATCTCATAAAGTTCTTCAGCATTATAATCACTGAAATCTACATATCTGTTAAAACGTGATTGTAGACCGGGATTTGA
The DNA here is from genome assembly GCA_018065665.1 of Candidatus Sodaliphilus aphodohippi. Taxonomy (GTDB): domain Bacteria; phylum Bacteroidota; class Bacteroidia; order Bacteroidales; family Muribaculaceae; genus Sodaliphilus; species Sodaliphilus aphodohippi. The sequence goes on along the minus strand of JAGHSV010000124.1, from coordinate 1,955 downwards.
ATCTATAAAACCTTTCATCTCGTTTCTGTATCCAGCCAAAATGACGATTAAGCGGTCCCTATTATCTTCCATTCGCTTTAAAAGAGTTGCTATTGCTTCTTGCCCATAATCTTCTTTACTAGATTTTACTAAAGAATAAGCTTCATCAATAAACAGGACGCCGTCAAGAGCAGAATCTATTATTTTATTAGTTTTTACTGCAGTTTGTCCAACATATTCCGCCACTAGGCCCGAACGATCTGTCTCAATAAGGTGGCCTTTCTTAATAACCCCAAGTTCTTTATAAATGCTTGCTATAATACGTGCAACTGTAGTTTTTCCAGTTCCTGGATTCCCAGTAAATACGCAATGATAAGAAACAGAAGAAGTCTTTAGGCCTTTCCTTTCTCTAAGTTTTTGAATTTTAATAAAATTTGATAATTTTGTTATTTCTTCCTTTACTGTTGCAAGACCAATCAGTTCAGTAAGCTCATCAAAAGGAGATGATGTCGGCATCTTATTTTTATTCAAATTCGATTTATTAACATTTGAGCTTCCATTATTACCAAGTGTGATTTTCTCCTTTGACTGCATGATTTCCGCCAACCATTGTTTTTCAGTTTCGTTAATAACGCCATCCGCATTTGCCACCGCAGATGCAAATCTATAAATGAGAGTCATATATTGCGTCTTCAGTTCCTGATTATAATTATCAAATACATTTTGAAGGAAAAATTCGTTAGCAGGCATTTGAGATGAATTTTGGTTTAAGACATCCGTAGTTTCCAGAACATTAACAAACGATTCTTTAAGAGTTGGTTTCATCAATTTCCTGTTTTCATATGAAACATCTGCCTCCGGTTGCAGGTACTTAAACATAAACATATACAATCCTATGTTTTCTTCATCATCATCTAATTTAAAATCGTGCCCTAGCCCTTTAAAACATCGCAATATATCAGCAAATATTACAAATTGGATTTTTAAATCTATCTCCCATGGGGTGCCATCATTATTGTTTATGCAGAACATCCGGTCTACTTCACCTTGAAACTGTGCATTTTTGATATGTTTAATAATGAAATAGTATAAATTCTCACATTCTTTTTTAATAAAATCATATTGAGCCTCAGTTATGGTGTGAGAAACATGTATTGGATTCTGAGATTGATTTATATTATTGTTTGTATTAGCGTCTTTACTTTCTCTACACCATTTAAGGACCATATCACTAGTTATTATTAGTAAACTACTATAGTTATTTACCAAAACTGCACGTTGCGCATATTCATTTCTTGGACCTACAATATAGTTTTCCTCCAATTCATTAAGAATCTTTTCCGTTCGTTCTTGACTAATACCAAACTTATTCTGTATTTCAACGGCAGAAGCAGTTTGTTTTTCCACTACAAATTTTGCAACAATTTCGAAAAGAGAATCATACTTTCCGCAAAAGGTATCGCATGCTGAGGGAGTATTGGTTAATGTAGAAACATCCGGATTTGGAGATTCCGAATGAGAGGCATCAGCGAATTCATGGGTTTCAGAGCTCTTATTATTTTTTAGGAACAAAAAGAAAATTGCTAGTGCAATACATGAAACCGCAAGGAAAATAAAAATTATATCCTTTTCCGTAATAAAGTTTGAGATAAACACTATACCCATAAATAAAGAGAGCCCTCCGCATCCTATGTTTAAACAAGTACCTTTTGAGCTTGAGTTTTGAATTGGATTCTTATTATTATTTCCGGATAGTTTTTGTCTATTATACAATCCCGTACCCGGGATTCCCGTATTTAAATATGCTCCATTCTTTCCAATGTTAATATTAGCCCCACGGGGACCAATAGTGGTGCTTACTCCACTTCTGCTAAGGTTAATGGTGACTCCCGGTGCTAATTTTATACGTTTTCTGTATTTCCAACCCATTTTATCTATTTATTGTATATAAAGTACATTTATGAATTCCCTTATAT
>JAGHSV010000050.1 GCA_018065665.1 Candidatus Sodaliphilus aphodohippi | reverse complement strand
CCAAACGTGCCAGCTGTTCAAGAATGTTTTTCTCCATGCTGCAAAGATACATATTCTTCGCAAATCTCCAAAAACTCCCCCCACCTTTTTTCGACTGAGCCTATATTATGCCTTAAAAGGTGCAATCAATGCCCCCGTTTTTATATTGGGGCGTCAAAAGATTTGTACGATTTCACTTGTTGTTACTCGATGCCGAAGCGCTTTGAGAACCCGGTGATGTTGAAGATGTTGCGTACGTCGGGGTTGAGGTTTGTCACGCGGAGCGAGCCTTTGGTCGCGAAGGCGCTTTTGTATAGGGTGAGGAAGATGCGCAGTCCGCTGCTGCTGATGTATTCGAGGTCTGTGCAGTCAACGGTGATGTTGGCGCCTGGTGTCTCGAGGACGGTTTTGAGGTCTTCGAGGCACTGCTGTGAGGCGGCGGTGTCGAGTCTTCCGTCCATTGTCACTGTAAAGGTCGTGTTGTCGGTTGTTGTTACTGTAGTTGTCATATTGATGTTATTTTTTTAATGTTAGCGTAAGTATGTTTTTGTCGTCAATGCGCTGATATGTCACCTCTCCCATGAGTTGCTTGATGAGGTAGATTCCCATTCCGCCGAGGTCGGTCTCCATGGGGTCTGTCTCGAGGTCGGGATTGCTCTGTTTTGTCGGGTCGAACTCGACACCGTTGTCCTCAATGACGAAACTCAGGCTGCCGTCACACTGTGATGCTGTGATGGTGATGGGCATTCCTGTCTGTTCGGGGTAGGCATAGTTCATGACGTTTGCCACGGCTTCTTCGACGGCAAGTTGTACATTGAAGAGTTTGTCGGGAGAGATGTCATTTTCTCTCAGCACCGCTTCGATCCACAAGTTCATCCTTGGCACCTCGGCTACATCATTGGTGAGGCGCAGGACATCGGGGATTTGCAGGTATTTGACCATGAGCATGGTGATGTCATCGCTCTGCTCGGCACCGTGCACGAACGCGCTTACCTGGCTTTTCACAGCATTGATACACTCGGCGAGGCCGTTGCCGCTGTTTGCACTTAGCGTGGCGAGCAGTTGTTTCTCTCCATAGAGTTCATGGCTGTTGTTCTCGGCCTCGGTGACGCCGTCGGTATAGAGGTAGATGGCATCGCCCGTGTGGAACTGCAGTTCTTTTTGCTCATATGTTTCGTCGTCAAAAATGCCTATGGCGGCATTCTCGCCGGCTTCCATATATTCGGTCTGTCCGTTTTTGTGAATCAGGATTGGGGGATTGTGTCCGGCATTGCAGTACCTGAATTTGCCGGTCACGACATCCAGGACTGCCACAAAGAGTGTGCAGAACATGTTGTCCTGGTTCTTGGGTGCCAGGAGGTCGTTCATGTGCTGGACGATGGCTGCGGGGTTGTCCTGGTACTGTGCGATGTCGCGGAACATGGTGTGCACGATCATCATGAACAATGAGGCGGGCACCCCTTTGCCCGACACGTCGCCAATGCACATGAACAGGCTGTCGTTGACCATGAAATAGTCATAGAGGTCGCCACCGACAATCTTGGCCGGTTGCAGGACAGCGTTCACCTCGATTTCGTTGACAGCAGTGGTGGAATTGACCTTCTTGGGCAGCATGTTGCTTTGCAGTGCCGACGCGAGGGTGAGGTCCTTCTCGATGGCGGTGTTCCTCTCGGTCACGGTCCTGATTTTATTTGTGAACGGCCTGATGATCAGGTAAATGCCCACAACCAACAGCACGAAGAGCAATGCCAGTGCAATGATATTGATGACAAAGAAGCGGGTCGCCATTTGTTTGGGTTTTGCAATCACCGACTCATAGGGATAGGCTATGAGGAGTTTCCATTTGGTTTTGTCGATGAGAATGTGGTGTACAAACATATTGTCAATCTGCTCTGGCACGTCGTCACTTTGCATGTGCGTCTTGAGATGATCGGCCATGTGTTTGACAATATCAAGCATGACGCTGTCGGGAGGATAGATGTAATGTCCCTGCTCGGTTATTGCGGTAATTCGGCAGTCGGGTGCTGGTTTGTTGCTATCAAGAAAATCGCGCAGCCAGAGCAGGTTGACTCCCGAGACAAGGACGCCAATGATTTGATCGTCGTTGTCGTAGATCGGTGCCGAGAAGGCTACCATAGGCGTCTTGTTGCTGCTGCTGAGGTAAAAGTCACACCAGTAGCGTTCTCCCTTGGAACTGTGCAGCCAGCTGGCATCGGTGCCAAGATAGGTGAAGCCATAGTCTATTGCGTTGAGCGTGACATAGCCGGTATCGCTTCTCAACATTGTTGGGGCATATTCCTTGCCTTTGCCGGGGAAATAGTTCTCATTGAACATGATGCTCACCCGGTCAATCTCGGGGCATGCCTCGAGTACCTCCTTCATGAAATCGTTAGCCTTGCTCTTGTTGCGGTCAAACCGGTACTTGGTTATGGCATCGGTGGTCATCTCGACAAGGTTGAGTTTGGCGTCAAGAATCATAGCCACATACTTCATGGATTCGTTAGCCTTGGCGTGCGTAATGTGCAATGCCTTGTCGTAGGTTTGCGATGTCACGATGAGCGTAGTGACGCTTGAAACTATAAACACCACGATGATGACAAATGCCGACACTTTGGCTGAGACATTTCCCAGCTGTTTGTTTATGAATTTACCTTTCATTTTCACCAAAGAAGTCTAAGCCTTGCAATGAGTTCAGGAACTGCTCGATGTAGTCCCACGTGGTAATGCTCCAGCGGAACCCCATTCGATAAAGCACCTGAGCCGTGAACTCAAAGTCGGCTTGGTTATTTACTACAAATTTACCGTCAATGTTTTCCTGGTAGGCCATCATGCTCTGGAGGACATCGGCCTTGCCGGCATCATTCAGGGCTTCGGCCAGGGAGTTCTGATATTGTTTGTCCTCAACCAGGTCTATTTTATAGCCCATCTGTGCCAGCGAGTTCACCACATCGCCCAGCAACTGCTTGTGGATGTTTGCCGGATGGAAGACAACGCACTGGCGCGGAGTTGTTGCCAACATCAATACAGCCTTTGCCACCTCATTAATCGGCGAGAACTCCATGAGCACATCCTGCATGCTGTAGGGCATGCACTCCGGAATCTTGAATGCCTTGAGCCGGTTCATTGCCGAGTTGCTGCGGAAGTTGATCTGGAACTCACCGTCGGTCGAGCGGGCCGAGAGGTTGCCCAGTCGCATGACCTTGGCATTAAGTCCCTTGTTGACGACAGCGTCAAGGACATACCGCTCGGCGAGGAACTTTGAACGGCAGTACTTGTTGGAGAGGTCCTGCCCGAAGTAAAGTTCCTGCTCGGTGATGTGTCGGGCGGGTACCGGGGTGTCACCGACAGTGTTGCCGGCGATGCTGTAGGTTGATGTCTGTATGAACCGTGCCCCGTGTTTCAAGCAGTAATCCACGCAGTTGACGACACCGCCGTAGTTCACGTCCTCGATGTCGGTACCTGCCGAGAAGTGCTTGACATTGGCGGCACAGTTAATCACCACGTCGAGCGCAGGTGCCTTGTCAAATGCCGCGGGACTGGTGACATCGCCCTCGATGATGTGCAGTTTGCTGCCCCACAGTTCCTCATATACGTTGTCAAAATAGTAGAACAACAGCGTGTGCAGGCGGCTCTCGGCAGTGACGGTTTTGTTGCCGCGCACCATGCACCACACCTGCGGCACCGAGTCGTCCTCAAGCAGTTGATGCAGGACATGGATGCCCAGATAACCGGTTGCGCCGGTCAGGAGCACGCTGCCCAATGGCTGCCGCTCGCTGTTGCCGACAAATGCCTCAAGGGTGTTGCCGTCGAGCAGTCGATTGACAGCCGAGTAGTCGAAGTCCTCAACCTCGGAGTCCTGCTTGACACCCTGACCGGCATCGCCGCCAATGAATGCAGCCAACTGCCGCGGCGTGGGGTTTTCAAACAGGTTTTTATACACTATGTTATAGCCTTTTTTGCCAGCGGCAACCACAAGGCGCATGGCAATGAGCGATGTGCCGCCGATGTCAAAGAAGTTGTCGGTGGCACCCACCTTTTCAAGTTTGAGAACCGCTGCCATTGCTTCGCACAAGTCACTCTCGACCTGACCAACAGGCGCAACATATTCGCTCTGGACTGCCAACTGCGGCTCGGGCAGGTTCTTGACATCGACCTTGCCAGCGGGGGTGACGGGCATCTTGTCAAGTTTTACAAAGACGCTGGGCACCATGTAGGGCGTGAGTTTCTCGCCCATGCCTGCCTTGATGCCGTCCTCGGTGCAGTCGCCGTCGGCGACGTAGTATGCCACGAGCATATCGGTATTGCCCACTTTCTTTATCAGGACGACACACTGCTTGACGCCCGGCTGCCGTGCCATGACGGTCTCAATCTCGCCCAGCTCGATGCGCAGGCCGTTGAGTTTTATCTGGTTGTCGGTGCGGCCCAGGATAATGACATTGCCGTCGCTGTCCCAACGCGCATAGTCGCCGCTGAGGTAGGTGCGGACGCCGTTGAGGTCGATGAACGCCTTGGCGGTCTTGTCGGGCAGTTTGTTGTAGCCTCGTGACACGCCCAGACCGCTTATGGCAAGTTCGCCGACAACGCCCACGGGCACCTCGTTGAGGTCGCGGTCCACAATCGTATAGGTGTAGTTATAGAAAGGTTTACCAACGTGGACATAGGTGGCGTCGTTGAGCACAGCGCCGCTGCTGCCCATGGTGGTCTCGGTGGGACCGTAGCCGTTGACGACTTTGATGTCCATGTCGCGGAGGCGCTCTACAAGGCTCCATGGCAGTTTATCGCCACCGACCATAACGACCTTTATCTGGTCCCTAAATACAGCGGCAAGTTCTTCAATCTCAAGGTTCATAGCCAAACGCGCCGGAGTTCCGCTAAGGCAGTCCACGCCGTTGCGTTTGCACAGGTCGGCAAGCAGCAGGGCATTCTGGCACTGCTCCTCGTTGGCAAACACCACGGTGTTGCCATAGAACAAAGGCGAACCATACTCAATAATCGACAAATCGAAGGATATGGTAGCCTGGCACAGAGTCACGCGAGACCATTGCTGGTAACAGTTGACAATCATGTTATGCTCATTGCTGGTAAAGAAGTTGGCCGCATTCAGGTGCTCAAGCATCACACCCTTGGGTTTGCCGGTGCTGCCCGAGGTGTAGATGAGGTAAGCGAGGTCATGCGGGTCAACCTCGATATCTACAGGTGTAGCGGGCTGTGAGGCACTGTTGCGGCACAGCTGCTCAATGTCAAGGCCGCGCTCGCCATAGTCGGCCACACGGTCGGGAGTTGTCACGACAAAGCGTCCCTCGCTGTCGTCCAGGATGTAGGTGATGCGCTCCACGGGATAGGCGGGGTCCATGGGGATGTATGCCGCACCGCACTTCATCACAGCCAGCAGCATCACCAGGAAATCGCTGGTGCGCGGCATCAACAGCACAACGCGGTCGCCGTGCTGCAGCCCGTTGTCAATCAAGGTGTGTGCCATTTGGTTGGCGGCCTCGTCAAACTGTCTATAGGTCAGAGTCCTGTCGCAAGCCACGATGGCCACGTCGTCGGGGTGCAGGCGCGCCTGCTCCTCGATGCCGCCATGGAAGGTCTTGATGGGAACCTCGCCGGTGGCGACACAGTGAAAAGCCTCGACCTCGCGGCGTTGGTCGTCGTTCATGATTGAGGTCTTGAGCAGCGGGGCGCCGGGCGTTGCCGAGAAAGCCTGCGCCACAGCCACAATGCTGTCGGCAAGACTTTGCATGAGCCGGTTGGAGTACATCGCGTCGTTATATTCAACGACAACCGACGGTTTGCCGTCGTATATGTCCAGCGATATGGTTATGTTGAACTTGGGGGTGTCCAGCGTCATGCCGCCAATGGCAACCGGTTCGCCGTTAACCTCTATGGTATTGAGCACGCCCAGCTGATAGGCGAAATTGATTTCGGCATTGTAGCCATAGTCGGTCGCTATGCGTGAGTATGGGTAGTTCTCATGCTCTATGACACTGGCGAACATTCGGGAGTTTGCATTGACAAATTCCTTGACGCTCTGCTCCTTGAGGTGTGCCGCCACGGGCAGCGTATTGACAAACATGCCCACCGTGTCGGTGATGTCAAGATTCTGACGTCCCGAACTGACTGTGGCGATGAACACATCGTTCATGTTGGCGTATCGGGCAAGTGCGTATGCCGTTGCCGAGAACCAGAAGTGGGCATCGGTGACGCCGTCTCCGGTAAATGCCTGCGGACGGCATTTGTCGGTCAGCGGGCATGCTACGGTCTTGCTGACGCCGGCACGGTTTGTGCTGATGTCGGGCGCGATTGACGCGTTTTCCTCAAAGTCGCCCAGCACGCCGGCAAAGAACCTGGTATAGTCGTCAAACTCTGCGCCTGACTCAAACTGCTGCTGACGGTCGACAAACCTGAAGTAGTCGCACGACTCGGCAGGAACACTCTTGCCGCTCAGGCGGTTGGCAATTTCCTGAATGATGATGTTGCACGAGGCACCGTCACACAGCAGGTGGTGTATGTCAAGGAACAGCCACGGTTTGCCCTCGCACTCAACAACCTGTGCGCGGAAGAGCCTGTCGCGTTCAAGGTCAAAGGGCTGGACAAAGTTTGCCTTCTCGTTCTCAAACTCGTCGGGTGCCAGCGTTTTGAGAGCGACATTGGCCTCAATGCTCTCCGGCATAGTCTGGATGGTGTCATCAACGCCTGTCTTGAAGTTGGTGAACAATATTTTGTGATTCTCAAGCGTTTGTTTCACTGCCTGTTGCAGAGCCTGCGGAGTGACCGATGTCGGGAAGCCCACCAGCATGGGTATGTTGTAGATTGTGGTGCCCGTGTTCTTGAGGCAATCGACATAGACGCCGCGCTGAGTGAACGACAGCGGGTAGTGTGACTTGAGTGGTTTTGTGGCCTCGGTCGTTGTGGGTGTTTCGCTTGTTGCGGGTGTGTCAAGCATCGCCTTGAGAATGATGTTCTCGATGGAGAACACCGTCGCGCCGCCAACGAGGTCCTTGATTTGCATCTTGATGTTGAAACCCTTATAAAGCAGTGCAGCCAAGCGCATGGCCTTGAGCGAAGTGAGTCCCTGACTTGCCAAAGGCAAGGTGACAAGGACATTGTCGCACTCGAGCGCAGTCGAAACTATACTCGCGATTCTCTCTTCCAGCAGATTAAGTTCGCGCGGTGCTTCCTCTGCCTGTGCCAATTCGTTAAACTCAGGGTCGGGCAGATTCTTGACATCGATCTTGCCTGCTGGCGTGATGGGCATCTTGTCCAGTTTGACAAAGACGCTTGGCACCATGTAGGGCGTGAGTTTCTCGCCCATGCCGGCTTTGATACCCTCCTCGGTGCAGTCACCGTCGGTGACGTAGTATGCCACGAGAACATCGGCAGTGCCATTCTTCTTGATGACCACGACACACTGCTTGACTCCCGGCTGACGTGCCATGATGGTCTCAATCTCGCCCAGCTCGATGCGCAGGCCGTTGAGTTTTATCTGGCTGTCGGTGCGGCCCAGGATGACGACATTGCCGTCACTGTCCCAGCGGGCGTAGTCGCCGCTGAGGTAGGTGCGAGCGCCGTTGAGGTTGATGAACGCCTTGGCGGTCTTCTCGGGCAGTTTGTTGTAGCCTCGTGCCACGCCCGGTCCGCCAATGGCAAGTTCGCCGACGACGCCCACGGGCACCTCGTTGAGGTTGCGGTCCACAATCGTGTAGGTATAGTTATATAAAGGTTTGCCAATGTGGACATAGTTGGCATCGTTGAGCACGGCGCCGCTGCTGCCCATGGTGGTCTCGGTGGGGCCATAACCATTGACAACCTTGATGTTCATATCGCGAAGGCGCTCTACAAGGCTCCACGGCAGTTTCTCACCGCCCATCATCACCGCCTTTATCTGGTTTTTGAATACATCATGGAACTCCTCAATCTCGAGATTGGTGGCAAGACGCGACGGGGTGCCGCTGATGCACTCGACACCGGTACGGCGGCACAGGTCGGCAAGCAGCAGCGCGTTCATGTTCTGCTCCTCGCTGGCAAACACCACGGTCTTGCCGTTGAACAGAGGGGCACCGTATTCAGATATCGACAGGTCGAACGATACTGTTGTCTGGCACAGTGTGACGCTGGACCAATGGGCAAGCGAGCACACCGTGATGGATGCATCATTCACGTATAGGGCGTTGGCAACGCCCAGGTGCTCCAGCATGACGCCCTTGGGGTTGCCGGTGCTGCCCGAGGTGTAGATGAGGTACGCAAGGTCATGGGGATCTACCTCGACACCGACGGGGGTGGCGTGCTGAGATGCGGACTCACGGCGCAGCTGCTTAATGTCAAGACCGCGCTCGCCATAGTCAGCAACATGGTCAGTGGTGGTCACGACAAAGCGCCCATCGCTGTCGTTCAGGATATAGGTGATGCGCTCCACGGGGTAGGCTGGGTCCATGGGGATGTAGGCAGCCCCGCACTTCATCACGGCGAGAAGCATAATGAAGAAGTCGCTTGTGCGTGGCAGCAGAAGGACGACGCGGTCGCCGCGCTCCACGCCCCGGGACACGAGCTCGTGAGCCATTCGGTTGGCAGCCTCGTCAAGTTCGCCGTAGGTATAGGTGCGGTCACACGCAATCACTGCCACGGTGTCGGGGTGCAGACGGGCCTGCTCTTCGATGCCGCCGTGGAAGGTCTTGATGGGGATATCACCGCTCGCAACGCAGTGGAACGGCTCCACCTCGCGACGCTGCTCCTCGCTCATTATCGAGGTCTTGCAGACGAGTGCATCGGGGTCGGCAATCATATTGCGCATGAGAGCCACATAGCTCTGCATGAAGCGCTGCATGAATTCGGGGGAGTAATTCTCGGCTGAGTATTCAACCCTTACCAGAGGACCTTGGTCGGCATCAACAATCTGGATGCTCATCTGTTCTGAAGTCTCGCGATCCTCAAGATGCTCCATTGTGTAGTCCGCACCAGCCACAGGCACAATGTCAAAGATGTTGCCCTGGTATCCGCAAATGATACCGCCTTCAATGCCAAACTGAGCGGCGGCATCGGCAAATGAGAACACATCGTGCTGACGTGCACCGTTAATCTGGCGTTTCATGCCGGCAAGGTACTGCGCCACGGTCATGTCGGGGGTAATGCGGCAGCGTACCGGCAGGGTACGCACCATCATCATCACGGTGCGCGCCGTTGCCTCACTCGTGCGGCCGGTGTAGTATGTTGACAGCACCGCCTCGTCTTTGCCGGCATAGACAGCCAGCAGACGGCCCAGCACGCCACACACGAAACCGCCCCATGAGGTGCCTACCTGCTTGCAGAAGCGTGAGATGACATCGTGACTGATGCCAATGGGCACATCTATATGCCCACAGTCGCCCTTGGCCCCTGTGTGGTCAGGGGCAGGCAAAGACGAGGTCTCGCAGCCCTGAAACTCGTTGACGAACCACTGCCTGGCATCGTCGTATGCCGGAGACTTGCGGTCCTCGGCATCCTTGGCTGCAACATCAAAACCGGTAATAGCCTCAAACTCAAGCTGACGCCCTTCATAGGCAGCGCCAATCTCCTCAATGAAAATGTTTATTGAAGAACCGTCAAAGATGATGTGATGGAAGTCAAAGAACAGATATAAATGCTCCTCGGTCTCATAGACACATGCTCTGAACAAGCGATCGCCCAACAGGTTGTAGGGCTGGCTCAGTTCGGGTTTCAACTGCCTGAACCGGGCCTCGGTCATTCGCTCAACCGGAACGGAGACCCTGTGCGGGCGCGGTTCGGGACGCATGCGAGGCTCGCCGTCATCATCAATGAAGATGCGGGCAAAAATCACATCGAGCACACTCAATGCCTGCTCGACGGCATGGGCCAGTCGCTCGGCGTCAAGGCGTTCCTTGAACTCCATCAGGCAAGGAATGGTATAGATGATTTTACCCTCGTGGGCAATGCACTCGGCATAGATGCTCAACTGCGGTTGGGCCAGCGGATAGGTTCTCTCTTCCATTATATTGAGTTGTTGTTTTCAAGTGGTTTATAATAGCATATAGCGTAGGCATAGCCCTTATCAGGGCAAACTGCCGACTCTATGGTGACCGACGACAACAAGTCATCGCAGAGCAGGTCCTTGATGTTGGTGTCTAATCCCTTGCCGGTGAGTTTGGCAACGGCCTCCTTCATTGTCCACAGCTGCGCAAAGCGCGCACAGGGGTCGGCTGCGTCATGGATTGACTTGAGTTCGGCATCGTTAAAGCAGTAACGGCAAAGGTCTTCTTTTAGCGTTGCCGGAATCCTCTCGATGTCACATCCCAGGGGGGTATCGCCCAGCACACAAAGCACCCCGTTGCGGCAGTGGCTCAGGTTGAAATGCACACCGGTCATCCTCGCCAGCGACGGTTTGCCATGCGGGCCGATGACAAAGGGCTCGGTGTCGGTCTCGCCGTAGCGTTCGGTCAGCCCCTGTTGCAGCAGCAGATAGGCCTTGGCCGACAGCACCCGGTCCATGTGATGCTTGAACGACAACACCTTGTCACGACGCCACTGCGGCAGCAACAAGAGGTCTGATTCAAGTTGGTCAGCCGTGACAGACTCTGGGGCCTCAATCAAATATTTATAATATCGGTCAACCATAATCTGCAAAGATACTACATCTTTAAAAAATATGCAAAAATTAGCCCATATATATCATTATCTTTATTAGACTCACCCACGGGTAGAGTCAACAGGCAAGTGCAAAATTAGGTAAAAAGTTTGAAGAACTCGTGTTTTGGAGTGGAGAAATTCAGTTTTTCCCTCGGTCTGAGGTTGAGTT
>JAGHSV010000074.1 GCA_018065665.1 Candidatus Sodaliphilus aphodohippi | reverse complement strand
AATTTACACTTTTCTCGCCCTGGCAATCGTTGCATGCAGCGCATGGGCACAAGATTTTAACTCGCCGGGCGATGGCTCGACATGGACACTGTCACAAATTGCAGCCCTTGACACTGTTGGCATCACCAAGTCCGGCACTACAGTTACTATGCACAGCAATGTGGTAATCAACGCAGGCGACAAGTTCGTTATCGAAGACGGCCTGAACGTCTTGATGGCAAGCAATGTGTGCATCAACATCCAAGGTACTGCCGACTTCACCGCCGCTACCAATGTTTCATTCAAACCTATTGTTAGCGAAGATGCCACACCTTACGGTCTTCTCATCAACGCGACAGCAGCCACCCCCTTCAAGAACATTAACTTTGAGGGTGCTGGCGTACGCTTCCAGGACCAAGTTGGCGCAACATTCGAGAACTGCTCGTTCAACTATCACAATGGCGTATCATCCAATATGGGTGCCATCGCACTGGGTATGGGTGCAACCTATGGTGTTAAGAACTGCTCGTTCACCGAGTGCAAGTACAGCGCAATCAACGGTGCTGCCAATGTCAACAACCCCATCGTAATCGACAACTGCGTGTTCACCAAGAACGTACAGGCAAACAGCAACATGCCGCAGGTTAACCTTACCGTTGCCGACCTCGTAACTATCAGCAACTGTGTATTTGAAGGCGATCCTTCACTCAACATGGTTGGCGGCATTGGCGTAAGCAACCTTACCAGCATGGCCGGCACATTTGGCTGCATTATCGAGAACAACGAGGTTAGAAACCACCGCTATGGCATCACCCTGACTGCTGCACGCGGCGGCATCATCCGCAACAACACCATTGTTGACAACCACTATGAGAGCAACCCCATGAACGGCGGTTCGGGCATCAGTCTTACCTATGCCAAGGACGTTACACTCAGTGGCAACTACATCGAGGGTAACTACTGGGGAATTACAGTAATTGGTACCAAGGCCTACACAGCATTTATGGGCGACGTTTATGAGGCACAGAACATCAATGCCGGTCGCGTTGACGTTGATGCCAACGACCCCAACTACAACGAAGGTCGCAACATTTTCTATAAGAACGGTTTCACCGGTTCAACAACCTACGACGGCGACAAGTTTGACTTCTTCAACAACAGCGACTGCGACGTATATGCCCAGAACAACTACTGGAAGACTTGTGAAGAGAACATGGATGACGAGCACGTTGCCGAGGTTATCTGGGACGTTGCTGACAAGAGCACCCTGGCCGAGGTATTCTACAAACCCTACCTGACCGTTTCTCCCTCGGGCATCAACGACGTGAAGGTTAATCCAGTTTACAACATCAAGGGCATCTACAACCTCCAGGGCCAGAAGATGGCTGAGGGCGTTGAACTGCCTCACGGAATCTACATCGTAGACGGACAGAAAGTGAAAATGTAATTTAGACTGATATAAGCATTACCTTAGAGTGGGAGGCGTCGTTTCATGAGTGCCTTCCACTCTTCTTTAGTGCCTGTTTGTGAAACGGAACATTGTTCCCGTTTTTGCCAAATGCCACATCAAAATCAGGCCAAATGCCACATTTGTAACTAAATGCCATGTTCCGCGAACCTCTGTCGCCTGCAGATGGAGTTGAATCGAACGGCATTGAGCAACGCTGCCGACGATTTGGGTAGGTGATGAGGCTTATGGCATATATTTTGGAGTGCCCTAAGCAAAAACACTCAATTATTCGGAATTTATTATTAACTTTGCACAAAAGTCTATCGGTGATGAACATTCGCAACATCTATGACTCGCGACGCATCTGGAAATTCTCGCTCGTGGCAGTGTCTTTGCTGCTGGCGGCAGGATTCTTGTATATCTCCAACAAACTGGTCAAGGACCTCGGCAAACAGGAACGCGACCGTATGGAGATATGGGCCGACGCGACCCAAGAGATGGCCGAGGCACAGGATGTGGAGTTCCTGATGGGCATCATTGAGAAAAACCACAACATTCCCGTGATGCTGGTCGATGATCAGGATAACATATTGCTGCATCGCAACTTCACCCTTCCCGAACCGGTTGACAGTCTTGCCCCATATCAGATTTCTGAAACCAACCTCGAGTTTTTGCAGAAGAAACTCGTCAAGCTCAAAAACACCAGCAACAAGATTGAAGTGAAAATCAATAAGACGACAACACAGTATGTCTACTATGAGGACTCAACCTTGTTGCGACAATTGGCATACTATCCCTACATTCAACTGCTTGTAATGCTGATATTCATCGGGGTTGCATACTTTGCCCTCATCAGCGTCAAGAAAGCCGAACAAAACAAAGTGTGGGTGGGTCTGTCAAAGGAAACGGCACACCAACTGGGAACCCCAATCTCGTCGCTGATGGCATGGACCCAGATGCTCGACTCGATGGGTATCGACAAGAGCATTGTCAACGACATGGACAAGGATGTGCATCGGTTGTCGGTGATTGCCGACCGTTTCTCAAAGATTGGTTCAATGCCCGACAAGAACTTGGAGTTCCTCAATGAGGCCGTGGTCGAGAGCCTTGAGTACATGCGCACCCGCATTCCCCGTCGTGTTGAGTTGTCGATACATGTCAACGAGGAGTGCAACTGCGGCGTGATGATGTGCAGGCCGCTGTTTGAATGGGTGATGGAGAACCTCGCCAAGAACGCTGTCGATGCCATGGAGGGCGACGGCAGTCTCGACATCACCGTCGACTGTGCCGCAACACCCAATGCCCTGATTCTCGTGCGGGACACTGGCAAGGGCATCGCGCACAAGAATTTCAAAAATGTTTTCACCCCTGGTTTCACCACTAAGAAACGCGGTTGGGGACTTGGCCTGACGCTTGTCAAGCGCATCGTCGAGGAATATCATGGCGGGCGCATTTATATCAAGGAGTCAGAACTGGGCAAGGGAACGACATTTGCAATTGAACTGCCCAAGGCAAATAATGAGTAAAGACAGGAGATATGGGAGAGTCAAAGATAACAATGCTTGGAACCGGCAACGCAATGTGCACCCGATGCTACAACACGTGCTTCATGTTTCGCACCCCCGGGGGCGGCTTGCTGGTTGACGGTGGGGGCGGCAATGGCATTTTCAGACAGCTGCACCGCGCCGACATCGGTTTTGACCAGATAAGCAATATCTTTGTCACCCATGTCCACACCGACCACCTGCTGGGTATCATCTGGCTCATCAGGAAACTGTCGCCAATGATTTTCCGCGGCAAACGCGAGGGAACAGTCACCATCTATTGCCACAACGAGGTGAAAAGCGCCATCGAGCAGCTGTGCGCCATTATGATGCCGCACAAGATTTGTAGCGCTCTGGGCGAGACCATCATCCTGCGAGAGGTCGCCAACGGCGAGACCGTCACTATCGACGACATGACAATAACCTTCTTTGACGTGGAGAGCGATAAGACAAAGCAGTTCGGGTTCAGGGCCTTAATGCCCGACGGCAAACGGGTTGTGTGCCTCGGCGACGAGCCCTACAACGAGCGCAACGAGACCCATGTCCGCGATTGCGACTGGCTGCTGTGCGAGGCCTTCTGCCTCTACCGTGACCGTGAACAGTTCCGGCCCTACGAGAAGCACCACAGCACCGCTCTTGACGCCGGCCGCATCGCTGCCGAACTGGGTGTCAAGAACCTGCTGCTCTATCACACCGAGGACACGCGCCTCACCATGCGCCGCCCAGCCTATACTGCCGAGGCTGCCCAGCATTTCAAGGGCAACATCGTTGTACCCGACGACATCGAGACCGTCACTCTGTAACCCGCAAGAAAAAAATGGACTAGTACTGTGTGAAGATGGAAAAAAGTTGTAACTTTGTATATTAAATTTTGTGTATCATGGCAACAAAAAACCGACAAGGGCAGGGGCAGGAATTAAAAACGGAGCAAAGGCAACTGGCAACCCAAATCCAGAAGTTAGCAAGCAAATTGCTTGAGATTGATGGTGTCAACCTCAATGAAGTCGTTGACAATGAAGTGGAAAGCAATATGGCGCTTGAAAAGAAAGTCGACGACGATAATATCGAAAAGAGTCAGTATGACGGCGAGGACAATGGCGAAAAAGTGCCTGAAGGCCGTAACCGTGATAATGACAATGGAAACGATAATGATAAAGATAATGAGGTTGACAATGAGGACTACAACGCCAAAGACAATTATGGCAACTCTGACCGGGATGATGATGGTGATGATGAGCGTCAGGGACCGGTTATGGTCTATGAGGAAACCTTGCTGGACCACATGGAACAGGAAATCTTGGATTACCCCTTTAACCAGCATCAGATAGTCATTGCACAGCAAATTATCGGCAATATTGACAACGGAGGCTACCTGCGGCAAAGCACCAGTGAGATTGCCCAGGACCTTACACTATTTGAGGGCGAAGACACCAGCACCGAAGAGGTGGAGGAGGTGTTGGGCATCATCCAGCATGAAATGGATCCTGCCGGAGTGGGGGCCCGTGATGTGCGCGAGTCACTGTTGCTACAGCTACAACGGCGCAATACTGAAAACTCCGCAATAGCACAACAAATTATTGCCAGCCACTTTGAGGACCTTACCGCCAAACGCTTTGACCGCATCGCTGCCGAATTGGGTACCGACGTCAATGATGTCAAGAATATCGTTCAAACCGAAATCATGAAATTGCACCCCAGACCCGGATTGGCCTATGCCACTGTTAGCGAAGACAAAGCACAACAAATCACGCCAGACTTCGTCATTTCGGTCGAGAACGAAAAGATAAATATTGAGTTGCCCAATCGCATTCCCGACCTCCAGATATCAAAGAGTTTTGAAGATGCTCTTAAAGGGCTTAATGCCAAGAAAAATTTAACCAAGAGTGAGAAAGAGGAACGCAAGGGAATAATCGGTGATATTGACAATGCACGTATTTTCATACAGGCACTCAAAATGCGTCAGGAGACACTGATGAGCACCATGACAGCAATTGTCGAGCATCAGAAGGACTACTTCACGAGTGGCGGTGACGAGATGCTCTTGAAACCGCTCAAACTCGAAGACTTGGAGGAAAAGGTTGACCGCGAGACGTCCACTCTGTCACGTGCTACCCAAAATAAGTATGTTGAAATGCCGTGGGGAATCAAGCCGCTGAAGTTCTTCTTCATAACCGGTCTGGGAGATGAATCCACCGTCAAGGTGCAGGCCGAGTTGAAAAAACTTATTGACAACGAGGACAAGAAGAAACCACTGAGCGATGCCAACCTGTGTAAGATGCTGAAGGAGGCGGGATATTCCATTGAGCGCCGCACCGTGGCCAAGTATCGTGAACAGATGAACATCCCGGCTGCTTCGGGACGCAAGGAATATTAATGACAAAATACTGAGTATGAGCAGATATATGATAAATAAAATGCTGGCAGGCTCGTCCCGGATGGGTTCAGCAATACTGAGCCCCATGCTGGCACCTACCTACGGCACTATCATTGTACTGTGGGCATCGGTGATGTGCTTGCTGCCAATTGGAACACGCATTACGGTGCTTGCCGTTATTATTGGTATTACCTGTGTGCTGCCGATGATGTGCATCGGGGTGTTGCACCACTATGGCTTTGTGTCGAGTAAGACTCTGGACAAACCCCGTGAGAGACGTATTCCTTATGCATTCGCCACCCTCTGCTATCTTGGAGCAGCCTTTTATCTTGACCACATACATGCCCCGATGTGGTTTACAATGTTCATGGCAGGTTCGCTTGCTGCACTGCTTATCGTGACGCTCGTGAATATGTGGTGGAAAATCAGTGCACACCTTACTGGCATGGGTGGCATTGTGGCTCTGATATACCAGATTCACGTTCAGGGTCTCAGCGCCTTTGAATTGTTCTGGGTGCTGTGCATAGCCATCCTGTTTGCCGGCATGCTGGGCACGGCACGCCTCATACTCAAGTGCCACACGTTGCCGCAAGTGCTGGCGGGATTTGCTGTCGGCTACACCTGTGTGACTCTGGCAATGAAATTATTTGGATAACCCTTAACC
>JAGHSV010000011.1 GCA_018065665.1 Candidatus Sodaliphilus aphodohippi | reverse complement strand
GGGCACTACTACCTCAGCTATGCCGACAACTTTGAGGGTGCCAACCGCATGCACTACTGCATGAGCGACTCGCCCCGCGGACCATGGGAATACAAGGGAATGATTCTGGCAGCGAACTCGTGCGCCATGACCCACGGCAGCATCGTCGAGTACAAAGGCGAATGGTTCCTGTTCTACCACAACAGCGACCTCAGCCACAAGAACGAGTACCGCTCGATAGCCGTCGACAAACTCTACTACAACCCCGACGGCACCATCCAGCTGGTACAGCAGCATCATTGATAGGCTCATAAGACTGCCCGGGGTCGGAGCGAGCCTGCCGGCTGTGGGCTGAAAGTCCGCGATTTACACACAATCAAAGGTAGCGGCCTCCAGCCGCGATATGTGTTGGATGTCTGTATCCCGTCCCTTTGCTGTCGCTCAGGAACGGGTTATCTGCAACGAGCCGCCTAGCGGCTCGTTGCGTACAGGGCTTTCGCCCCTCTCCAGTTACTTAATGCGGGGAATGAAAAGCGTGTTAATCGCAGACTTTCAGCCCGCACTTTCTATAGTGTAGTCGCCTGTCCGAGGCCTGCGCTCACTACCGTTCGCTCCGACCCCGGTTACAGTTGCGCCTATCGGCTCACATATCGCACTTTCAGCGCTTTGAGGGTGTCGCAAAAGTATTACCCAGGGCGTTGCCTTGGGTTGACTGCAGCACTGCGCCTACAGCGCGCCGTTGTTTGATGTGTTTTGACACAACCACTTTTGATATAACCGAAAACCGGACGGCAATATAAAAACGTTCCACCGGTCCTCGCGGATAGGTGGAACGCCAAAATATAAAATTATGAAACAAATTTTAAACAGTTTCCCTTTTTTTTCCTAAGACCTGAAAAAAACATTAATCTTCTTCGTTACCGTTAGCCTTGGCAATGCGCTTACGTTCCAGTTCGTCCAAAACGATCTTGCGCATTCTCAGGTGATTAGGGGTAATCTCGACGTACTCATCGGCTTTGATGTACTCGAGAGCCTCCTCAAGGCTGAACACGATGGGGGGAACAATCCTGACCTTGTCATCAGCACCGCTGGCACGCATGTTGGTCAGTTTCTTTGACTTGGTGACATTAACCACGAGGTCCTTCTCCTTGGCATGCTCGCCAACGACCTGTCCGCCATAAACATCCTCCTGCGGGAAGATGAAGAACTTGCCGCGGTCTTGCAGTTTGTCAATGGCATATGCGTATGCCGTTCCGCCTTCCATGGCGATGATAGAGCCGTTTGTGCGTCGTGTGATTTCGCCCTTCCATGGTTCATAGTCAAGGAAACGGTGAGCCATGATGGCCTCGCCGGCACTGGCAGTCAGCACATTGGTACGCAATCCGATGATGCCACGCGATGGAATCTTGAACTCAAGGTGAATGCGGTCGTTCTGTGTTTCCATCGATGTCATCTCACCTTTTCGGCGAGTAACCATGTCAATCATCTTGCTTGAGTACTCCTCAGGCACATTGATGGTGAGCATCTCAATGGGTTCGCACTTGACGCCGTCTATCTCCTTGATAATAACCTGTGGCTGGCCAACCTGCAGTTCGTAGCCCTCGCGGCGCATTTCCTCAATAAGTACCGAGAGATGCAGCACACCACGTCCAAAGACGTTCCAGGCGTCCTCGTTGGCCGTGCGCTCCACGCGCAGTGCCAGGTTTTTATCCAGTTCCTTTTGCAGACGGTCCCAGATGTGGCGCGAAGTCACATACTTACCGTCTTTGCCAAAGAATGGTGAATCGTCGATGGTGAACAGCATCGACATTGTGGGCTCGTCGATGGCGATGCGGGGCAGCGGTTCGGGATTGTCGAGACGTGTGATGGTGTCACCAATTTCAAATCCGTCGATACCGATGATGGCGCAGATGTCACCGCTCGATACGCTGTCGACATGTTTCTGACCCATACCCTCAAATGTACGCAGTTCTTTGATTTTCTGGCGCGAAACGGTGCCGTCCTTCTTGCAGAGACCAACCTCCATGCCATCGCGCAGTTCGCCGCGATGTACACGTCCAACGGCGATACGTCCAACATAACTGCTATAGTCAAGCGAAGTGATCAGCATCTGGGCATCGCCCTCGAGCATTGTCGGGGCCGGAATGTGCTCGATGATGGCATCGAGAGCAGCATTGATGTTGTCGGTCGGTTGCTGCCAATCGGTGCTCATCCAGCCTTGTTTTGCCGAGCCAAACACGGTTGGGAACTCCAACTGGTCCTCGGTCGCGTCAAGGTTGCACATCAATTCAAACACAGCCTCCTGAACCTCGTCGGGGCGGCAATTGGGCTTGTCAACCTTGTTGATGACAACAATCGGTTTCAGTCCCAGTTGGATTGCCTTCTGCAACACAAAACGTGTCTGCGGCATCGGACCCTCAAAAGCGTCAACAAGCAGCAGGCAGCCGTCGGCCATGTTGAGGACGCGTTCCACCTCACCGCCAAAGTCGCTATGCCCCGGGGTGTCAATGATGTTGATTTTGTATCCGTTGTAGTTGATAGAAACGTTTTTAGACAGGATTGTGATGCCACGTTCCCTCTCCAGGTCATTACTGTCAAGAATCTGGTTGCCCATTTCCTGGTTGTCGCGGAAGAGATTTCCGGCTGCCAGCATTTTATCAACAAGGGTAGTCTTGCCATGGTCGACGTGCGCGATAATGGCAACGTTTCTGATGTTCTGCATAATCACTTCTTCATTTTTGCGGGTGCAAAGGTACTCATAAATTCGCAAAGCGTCACCAATTTGGACCGTTTTTTTTCTATATTGCACCAAATAAAGTCCTGCAGGAACCTTTATGGCGGTAGCGGGGAGATTGTAAAAAGATTGCAAAAGTCCACCGAGAGAGTTCGGTGAAGACAGAAAAAAGTGTTCTTTCCGTCAGATTATGGTAGTATTTTCGAGAAAAATCAAGAAATGCTGTAACTGACAAATTTTTCTAAAAGAAAAATAACATTTTCTCATTAAAAAACATTAATTTTGCATATTGTACATACTATATTGAACAGAAAACAAGATTAACAATATGAAGAGAGTTATTCTTTTATTTGCAGCCATTATGATGGCGAGCACAGGATTATGGGCAGAAACGCAAAATGTGTCTTATCTCTATCCTGTTTATAACACCGAAGGCGATCCTACCAGCGGAATTAAAGAGTGGAAAACAACAGGAATTAATGCTACCGTACTGACAGGCAGCGACGCAAGAGAAACTTTGAATAGAGGTTGGTATGTCGTTACCGGTTATGGTGTCATGTACAAGGAAGGTCTCATCTGTAAAGGCGATGTTCACCTTATCCTTGACGATGGTGCTAAACTCATTGCTGGGGAAACAGGCATCAATGCTGGTCCTGGTATTGAAGTATCTGGCGAAGGTAACTCTCTCACTATCTATGGTCAAGACAATCAATTGGGACAGCTCGTTGCAACCGGAACTGTTTCTGCTGCCGGTATCGGTGGAGGAGAAGGTGGGTCCGGTTCTAACATCACCATCAATGGCGGTATAGTTACGGCAAACGGTGGAGATAATGCTGCCGGCATCGGTGGAGGGAGTAATGGTTCTGCATCAAACATCACCATCAATGGCGGCATGGTAACAACAAACGGTGGAGATAATGCTGCCGGTATCGGTGGTGGAGAAGGTGGGTCCGGCTCAAACATCACCATCAATGGCGGTACGGTTACATCAAACGGTGGATACTTTGCTGCCGGCATCGGTGGCGGAGATAGTGGTGGCGGCTCTAACATCACTGTCAATGACGGCATGGTAACAGCAAACGGTGGATATGGTGCTGCTGGCATAGGTGGCGGACAGTTCGCTAACGGCTTAAATATCTTCGTAGCAACTGACCTCGCTATAAAAGCCGATGTCAACAATCCTCCTGAAACAGTGATTACAAATACAGGTGACGACCTCGCAAGCAGTTTGGCTGACAAACAATATGTAAAAATAGAAAAAGATTTGAACGTCTTAAAGAACAAGGCCATAGCCGAAATCAATGCTGCTATCGATGGTGTTACAGATGAAGATATCCATGCTATCGCCACTACGGCAATAACTGATATCAATAATGCCACAAGCGAAGAACAGATCAACTCTATCAAGACTTTTGCTCTAACCAAGATAAATGCCATTGCAGAAATATTATCCGCAAGTCAAGGCATTAAGGACACCGATCTCAACAATTGGATTGATGCTGCTATTAATGACATTAAGAGAGGCAGTCAGGATGCAACACCAAGTATTGAAGAAATAAAGGAGCAGATTCTTTACATGATCAATCTCTTCCAAAACGGCAAAGCCGAAGGTAAAGCCGATGTCCTCGGCACTATGGGCACGAAGCAGTCAGGCCCTGCCATCGAGGTGATAGACCAAGACGGCAATGTTCTGAAACTATACAACCCGAAGCAAGTGAAATACATTAAGGTAAAAGTTGAAGAATAAAGGAAAGAGGATTGCTCAACCCCGGGTTTAGGGGGGGCTATTCACGGCAAAATTGCCGTGCACGGGACCTGGTGGGGCTATTACCGGCAATTGAGGCGGTTTTCAATTTTTTTTGTATTTTTGCATGATATTTTTTCAGGAAATTTGACCATGGGTTTTAAACTGCACTCACAATATGAACCAACTGGCGACCAGCCACAGGCGATTGCCGAACTGAGCGAAGGCATCGTCAACGGTGTCGAGCACCAGACGCTGCTCGGTGTTACCGGCTCGGGAAAGACCTTCACGATGGCAAACATCATCGCGCGCACCGGTCGCCCGGCACTGATTCTCTCACACAACAAAACGCTTGCCGCTCAGCTCTATGCCGAGTTCAAATCGTTCTTCCCCGAGAACTCGGTGCACTACTTTGTGTCATATTATGACTACTACCAGCCCGAGGCTTACATCCCGTCAACCGACAAGTATATCGAGAAAGACCTGTCAATCAACGACGAGATAGAGCGCCTGCGACTTGCCACGGTCACCGCGCTGCTGTCGGGCCGCCGCGACATCGTTGTGGTGTCCAGCGTGTCGTGCCTCTACGGCATGGGCAACCCCGAGGACATCAATGCAAACGCTTTCACCATCAGCGTTGGCGACAACCTGAAGCGTGACGAGTTCCTGCGGCATCTGGTGGATGCGCTCTACTCACGCAACGAGGTGGAACTGAAGATGGGCAACTTCCGCGTCAAGGGCGACACCGTCGATGTTTATCTGAGCGACGAGGACATCCTGCTGCGCGTCATCTTCTGGGGCAACGAGGTCGAAAGCCTGCAGTTGCTCGACCCGCTGTCACAACTGCCCAAAGAAAACGTGGAGTCATTCCGCATCTTCCCCGCCACACTGTTCGTGACCACCAAGGAACGCATGGGCAACGCGTTGGGGGCGATAGATGTCGACCTTGGCACCCAGGTCGAAGCCTTCCGTCGCGAGGATCGCGGCGTTGAGGCCAAACGCCTCTATGAGCGAGTGACCTATGACCTGGAGATGATACGCGAAGTGGGTTACTGCTCCGGCATCGAGAACTACTCGCGCTACTTTGACGGACGCCGTCCCGGCATGCGCCCCTTCTGCCTGCTGGACTATCTGCCCGAAGACTATATCACCATCATCGACGAGAGCCACGTCACCATACCGCAGATTCGCGCCATGTACGGTGGCGACCAGGCCCGCAAGACCAACCTCATCCACTACGGTTTCCGTCTCGAGGCGGCCCTCGACAACCGCCCGCTGCGATTTGAGGAATTCGAGTCGATGACCCACCAGACCATATATGTCAGCGCCACCCCCGCCGACTTTGAGTTGGAGAAATGCGAGGGCGTTGTCACCGAACAACTTATACGTCCGACGGGGTTGCTTGACCCCAAAATCGAGGTCCGCCCGTCCCAGGGTCAGATTGACGACCTCATCGAGGAAATCCAGGTGCGCATCGAGCACGGCGAACGCACGCTGGTAACCACCCTGACCAAACGCATGGCCGAGGAACTGACCGACTACCTCGAGAAATATGAAATCCGCTGTGCCTACATCCACAGCGATGTCGAGACAATGGACCGCATACAGATATTGGATGACCTGCGTGCCGGAGCCCTCGACGTGCTGGTTGGCGTGAACCTGCTTCGAGAGGGTCTTGACCTGCCCGAGGTGTCGCTTGTCGCCATCATCGATGCCGACAAAGAGGGATTCCTGCGCAGCCGCCGCTCGCTGACCCAGACAGCAGGACGCGCAGCCCGCAACCTGAACGGAATGGTCATCATGTATGCCGACACCATCACAGCCTCAATGCAGCAAACCATAGACGAGACCGAGCGACGCCGCACCCTGCAACTGAAATATAACGAGGAACACGGCATCACGCCGCAGGCCATCATCAAGGCACGCAACGCCATCATCGGTGCCGACACCGACATCAACCCCGCTGCCGCCAAGGCCGGCAAAAACTCGAGACAGCACAACAAACCCGAGATGCCCGACATCCCCGAGGCTCTTCAGCAAAGCCTGGCTGCCGAATTCCACAAGGCATCGGCAGGCATTACAGCCGACCCTGTCGTGTCCTACATGAGCAAGAACGACATCGAGGGCACCATCGAGCACCTGAAGCGCCAGATGGTCGAGGCAGCCAAACGCATGGACTTCCTCGAAGCTGCCCAATACCGCGACGAGATTGTGAAACTGAGCGAAAAACTTTAACGGCATGGCAAAACACAACGACCTGGGCAAAGCCGGTGAACAGGCTGCCTGCGAGCTACTTATTTCAAAGGGATACATAATTCGCGAGACCAACTGGAGGCTCAACCACCTCGAGATCGACATCGTGGCTTACGAGCCGGGACGCAACCTGCTGCATATCGTGGAAGTCAAAACCCGTACCAGCGACTCCCGCTTTGACCCGATGGCAGCCATAACCCGCGCCAAGCAGCGCAACCTCGTCAACAGCGCCAACGGCTACCTGAGCCACTACCAACTGAGGCACGGAATCCAGTTTGATGTCATCATCGTCATCAGGACTCCCGGCAACTTCAACGTACAATACATCCCCCGCGCATTCCAACCCCCACTGCGAACCTACCGTTAAAAACCGCACACTTTGTGTGGCTCTTTTTATTGTTTGCCTGACACACATCCAAATTTGCAACCGCAAATAATTTTAACATTAGAAAACAGTCTCTCAAAACCCTTGTAAATAGATGGATTTTGAAAGGTTGTTAATAACTTTTTTAATAAATTGTTTAAAAAAGGGAATTTGTATTTGTAAATTTTTGAGAAATATTTAGTACCTTTACACCGAATTTCGAAAAAAGGCACTTATTGCAAAACAAACAACCAAAATGGCAAACTGCGACACAAATATCGGCCAACCCGTTTACCACATTCCGGCGCTTTTGACCGAATGCATGGAAGGACTTGATATTAAGCCCGATGGGGTGTATGTGGACGTAACCTTCGGTGGTGGCGGCCACAGTCGTGCCATCATAGAGCGACTGGGCGATAAAGGCCATCTCTACGGTTTGGATCAGGACATGGACGCGTGGCAGAATCGTATAGCCGACCCACGGTTTACATTTGTACACAGCAATTTTGCCTATCTGAAGAATTTCATGCGTTTCTATGGCGTTGACGGCGTTGACGGCATCCTCGCCGACCTTGGAGTGTCGTTCCACCACTTTGACGACAGCGAGCGCGGTTTCTCGTTCCGCTTTGACGGCCGACTTGATATGCGCATGAACCGCGACAGCTCACTCGATGCAGTCCAGGTGGTCAACGAATACAGCGAGGAGCGGCTTGCCGACATCCTGTACCTGTATGGTGAACTGAAACAGGCTCGCCGCATGGCATCAGCCATTGTCAAGGCACGCCAGCAACAAACCGTAGAAACCACAGGCCGTCTGGTTGAGATTGTGCGTCCCTTTATCAAACCCAACCAGGAGAAGAAAGAGATGGCGATGGTGTTCCAGGCGCTTCGCATCGAGGTCAACCATGAGATTGACGCCCTGCGCCGCTTGTTGGAGTCATCGCTCGACGTGCTGCGTCCGGGAGGGCGTCTTGCAGTAATCACATATCATTCGCTTGAGGACCGTCTGGTGAAAAACTTCATACGCAGCGGCAACATCGAGGGTAAAGTTGACAAAGACTTCTACGGTCAGGTCCACTGCCCGCTGCGTGCAGTCAACAACCGTGTAATCGTCCCCAACGAGCAGGAAGTGGAGAACAATCCGCGTTCGCGCAGCGCAAAACTGCGCATCGCACAACGAGTATAACAACAAAAGCAAAACAGCGACAATGGCAAAGAAAAACAATAAAACAAAAAAAATGATGGGAGAGTTCAGGCGTGGACGTCTGTTCTTCTCGCTTGAGTTTTTCAAGTCCTATGCCATCTACATCATCATTGCCATCGTGATGCTGTTGATGAACATCAGCAACAAATATACCTACGAGAACTACTGTCATGAACTGATGAAACTGAAAATCGAACTCGGCAACGCAAAGACAGACCTCGTGAACTCGAGCGCCAAATACAACTCGATGATACGCGAGAGCCACATGAAAGAGTATATTGACACAATGAGAATAGATTTAACAAACCCTGAAGAACCCCCTTATCAATTATCACTGAAATGAGCAAGCAATCAAACAACAAAAAGTACATCACAAGCCGATATATGCTTGTATTGGCCTTGATTTTCCTGACATTAATAGCCCCGATCGTAGTCTATGCCGTCAAGAACACTGTCTTGCATGCCGAGGACTGGAACGCAAAAGCCGACAGCATCCTGACCAACGAGATGCCGCTTGAACCCGAGCGCGGAAAGTTGCTGGCCGACAACGGTACCGTACTGGCAGCAAACCTCAAATTCTATGTTGCGCGACTAGACTGCGGCATGGAGAGTCTCAAAGAAGACACCATCGCCAAGTATCTGCCGGCGCTGTGTGACAGTCTCGCCGTCCTGGACGACAGCAAGAGTGCCGCCGAGTGGAAAATCACCCTCGACAGTGCCTACCACCACATTACAAAAAACGGCAAGCACCTGCGCTCATTCAGACTGTGCCGCCGCATGCTCTCACACAAAGAGCGCCAACGCCTGCTCACATTCCCGCTGTTCAACAAGAAAAAGAAGTATAGCGGTCTCTACTTTGAAGACATGGACAAGCGCTGTAAACCATACGGTGCCATGGCGTCACGAAGCATTGGCAACGTCAGCGAGGACGAACAGAGTTCAAGCGTACACGGCCGTTCGGGACTTGAAATGGCGCTTGACTCCCTGCTATATGGCAAACCCGGCGTTTCAACCAAGATACAGTTGACCTTCGATATGGTTACGGCCGAGAAAGTGCCTGCTATCAAGGGATATGACATCACCACCACCATCAACGTCGCCCTGCAGGACATCGTCGAGAACGAACTCTACTCAATGTGCCACGAGTCAGAAGCCCGTTGGGGCACGGCAGTGCTTATGGAAGTTGCCACCGGTGAAATCAAGGCCATCTCAAACCTCGAGTGGAACGAACAAGCCGGTGACTATGTAGAGGGCCGCAACAATGCCGTGTTGGGCTATGAACCCGGTTCGGTCATGAAACCGATTTCAATGATGATGGCCTTGGAGGACGGACTGGTCAGCGACATACATGCCCCCATACCCACCGGTTCGACTTGGACCTTTGCAGGCCGTGCAGTCACCGACCCCCACGGTGGTACGGCACTCACCCCGTGCCAAATCATAGCCATGTCATCAAACATCGGCATGTCAAAAATCATCACAGGCAATGCTGGTATAGCCGGAGCCAAAGACCCCAAACGATACAGTTCAAATCCCGGCAAATTCCGCGATCGTCTTGAGGAGATGGGATTCTTTGAGCCATTCAACTCGGGCATCGGTGGCGAACAGCAGCCGTTCGTGCCCCGCCTTGGCAACACCAATGCCGACCGCGTTGCGCTAACCCGCATGGCATTCGGTTATTCAACCCTGATTCCGCCACTATGCACCCTGGCAATGTATAACGCCATAGCCAACGACGGCAAATATGTGCGTCCCCATCTGGTCAAGAAACTGTCGCGTGAGGGCGAGCCCGACAGCATCGTGCCAGTATCATATATCCGCCAACATGTATGCTCGGCCGAGAATGCCCGCAAATTGCGCGTAATGCTTCACGATGTAGTATGGAGCGACAGGGGTACGGCACGCAAGTGGCTTCAGGACGACAACGTAAAGATTGCCGGAAAGACCGGTACGGCCTATACCAACTCTGGCGGACAATATACCAACCAGCGCCGTTTCGCCTTTTGTGGCTTCTTCCCCTACGAGAACCCCAAGTATTCCTGCATAGTGCTCATGCTCGGTGCCAATCGCGGTGCTGCCGCAAGCAGCGGCATGGTGCTGAAAAATGTGGCACTGAAGATGTATGCTCGAGGCTTGCTTGGACCGGCACCCAACTATAAACTATCGACTAACGCCGAAGGCAAGGTGGTAACCCCCAAGCCGACGAAACTCAGGCTGATTGAATCTAAAAACGTAGTAAGCTCCGTCATCAAGCAACACTTCGGTGTTGATTCGGTCAACATCATGAAAGTGCGCAGAGTCAAGACAACCGGAGGAGTGCCCGATGTCAGAGGGCTCTCGGTGCGCGATGCCATCGCCCGTTTAGAGAAATTGGGTTTAAGCGTCCGTTTCAACGGTATGGGCCGTGTGACATCGCAAAGTATAGCACCCGGCGCCCATTACGCCAGCGGTCAGTGCATCAATCTGAATTTAACCATGTAAAATGGTAATACATATATAAT
>JAGHSV010000108.1 GCA_018065665.1 Candidatus Sodaliphilus aphodohippi | reverse complement strand
GTGATGTTGAGGCTGGTAGAATATCAACTCAAGTTAAAGAAGATATCCAGATGTCGATGGAGCATCTGGGCAGTGCCATTTTTAATGGCCGAGGCTGGATGGCAGGTGTGGACGGCAAAAAGCGAATCTGTGATTTGGCTATACCCGGGACACACGACAGCGGTACCTCAGGTGTAAGTCTCTTCACTGCTTTTGCTGCTCAAACTCAGGTGCTGAGTGTTTCAGAACAATGGGACTATGGCATTAGGGCGTTTGACTTGCGCGTTCGTGACTATAAGGACGGTATTGAAATCTGTCATGGAAATATTCCTTGTGAAATTTCGTTCGAAGATGCATTTAGGGCTATAGTCAATAAGGTTAGGGGCACTAAAGAATTTGCTTTAGTCAAAATTAATAGCGAAGGCAATCCTGCCGCTATCGACAGCCCTTTCTGGTCCGATGTTGTTGCTTTGCTTTCACAACTTGCTACCTATGGTTTGGTCGATGTGCGTTTTAATAATAAAGATGAACTTGTTACTCGCCAACGCATTGCAAACGCAATTAATGAAATCCTCCCCCCCGAAATGCTATGTTATTACCGTCCTGACCTCACGCTTGAAGAGGCAAGGGGAAAGGTAATTATCTTTAACAAGATGTCTGCTGGCTTTAAAAATCAGAATCTGCCCTTTGTGGGCCAGGTTATTGAAAATAACAATCCTGTTCTCATCTCGGATGACCCGTCTAAATGCCCCAATATTCTGAATGCAATAAAGGAGAACGATTTATATTTTGCATTTGACAGCGATTTCAAGGACTCTACTTCCTATAACGCTGCCAAGATTAAGGAATATATGCAGTTTGCAAGCGATGGATACAAACAACGCATCACTGGTCAAACCGAAACGCTCTTTTTCAATGGGCTCAACACCAGTTATCCTGACTCCATCTTTGGGAATTATACACCACTGTGCGACTATGCTACGGCTGCCCGCGATGTCTATCCATTATTTACTAATAAAAACAAGACTTTGCGTTCTTGTGGCTTCTTGTATCAGGATTACGCCGGTGTAAGGGATTATAAGCGTTGTGGTTTGCAGGCTACTGCAATTGCTGCTGCAACCGGGCTTGCCGCGGCAATTTCGACTGGCGTCGGCATAGCGTTGTACCCTGGGTTTATCGAGGTTGCGCTATTGGCTGCTATCAAACTCATGCCAAGTATGAACGTATATGCCGACGAAACTGTGCAAAGTGCAATTCAGATGAACTATGTTCAAGTGCCAGTAAAGAGCGCAGGATTCTATAATTCACTAATTTATAGTAATGTTGGTCACAAAGAACGCTTGTCACTAATGCTTGAACCCTTTGACGCTACCGAAGGCACCAAGGTCGTTTCTTGGAAATCTACCGACCCCAGTGTTGCCACGGTTGACAACAATGGAAATGTTGAGATTAAAAGTATTGGCGAGGCCGTTATCACAGCAACTCTTGAATGTGGCT
Organism: Candidatus Sodaliphilus aphodohippi; assembly: GCA_018065665.1. Classification (GTDB taxonomy): domain Bacteria; phylum Bacteroidota; class Bacteroidia; order Bacteroidales; family Muribaculaceae; genus Sodaliphilus; species Sodaliphilus aphodohippi. Next base: position 10,391 of record JAGHSV010000108.1, on the reverse strand, counting down.
TAACAGCACGAGCACATGTGTGCTCTTCAACAATACTGCCCCGAGACTTAGGACTCAGCGTTATGTGGGGTGACCGCAACTTCATGGCAGGATCGCCACTGACCGAAGGTGCCCTTTTGCAATGGGGCGGTAATTCTGTTCCTCAATCATACGACGAAGGGCATTATCGTTGGATTAACGATGAAAACGGAAATATTATTAAATACAATAAGGCCGATGGCAAAAGGCAGCTTGACCTCACCGACGATGTCATGCTGGAAGCAATGCCAGGCACTGGTTGGCGTACGCCTACCATCGAAGAGGTTAACGAACTCTTGGAAAAGTGTAAGATCACTCCAACTCAAGTAAACGGGGTCAACGTGCTTAAGGTTGAACGCAACGGTAACACGATTTATTTCTCCGAAACCCATCTTGCTACCCCAAATGGCATTGCAGGGACAACGCCTCCTGGTGGATATTTCTGGACTAAAAGTATTTTTACTGATCCAACTACACATGCTGCACAGTGGGAACAGGGATATTGCATGCGAATACAGATTGGCTCCAATCACTTTGCTGTGCCAATGAACTTCAAACGATGGTATGGCATGCCTATTCGTCCTGTAAAGGATTACCCCAGAAATGGTTACAAAAAACATTAAAGAATGATTATGAATCTTTTCAGTACAATAACAATGAAAAATAAGACTTTCACTCGCATATTTTTAGCACTTGCATTGCTCACGTCTGCTTTCAACCTTAGGGCCGAGGATGTCCCAGGGCAAGTAGGTGACTATGTAACAGAAATTAATGTGTTCGCTACCGATACTTGGGACTGGACATGGGGAATGACCCCCGTGGCAAATTATATGAAGACTTTGACTGGGGATTGGACCGGTGCTTATGGAAGTAATACCGACTATGGTAACTACGGTGATACGAATTCTGGTGCTGGAGGACATCGCGTGTTTATATTGTATAAAACCACAAACGATCCCAAGGATGCAATTACAGATATTATATTAGTGTCCCTTTCTCCTGATGATTATTCATACGCTGGTGACCGGGGTAAAACCATAAAGTTAAACGGGAAAACCTATTATCCTGCAGGCTATGGTCCCGATTCCGGGGGCGGAAACCTTAATCGTGGCACGGGTTCCAGTACAAAAAACCTCTATCTGTACTATACAAAAGATGGTAACAAGAATGAACGGAATTCTATTATTGCCGGTGAATCAATCGTTAAAAAACTGACTCTTGAGTATTATGACAGTAAATGTACTAATCCCGAAGCTGCTTTTGTCAAGAGGTATGATCCGTATTCTGGTAGTTTGACTTCCAATGCCGACACCAACGAGGGGTGCGGCGGCAGTTCTGGTTGGATTTATATAAAAAAACATAGTCATACCCATAAAAATGCAGCCAAGGACTTGAATCCTTGCGATTGCAAATTCTCAGCCGATAACTTTGCCAAACCGCTCATTGCCGACAGTATCTGCCACATTGAATGCCTTCGCGATTTATGTTGGTGGCGCGATAATTTGAACGCCAACAACAGTGAATGCCCTCAAGATGCAATTATTAACGAGGATATTGACATGAAAAATATCTCTTACACGCGCGATGGTCAGTGGGAACCAATATGCGTTGAGGATTCGAACCGCGTGTGGACTGGCACTCTCGATGGCAATGGACATTGTATCAGTAATCTCAAAACCTATATACCTAGAGATGATTTTGGCCTATTTGGACTTGCTGGTGGAACTATAAAGAACTTGAGTCTGAAAGATGTTGACATTGACGCAGCACCATATTCAAATGCTGCAGCATTTGCTGTGAAAGCAATGGGGCAAATCACTTTTGCCGATTGTGATGTGTCTGGATACATCAGGGGAGTGCGCAAAGGGGCGGCAGGATATGTCAATGTGGGGGATGATTCTACTAAAGTTGTTCTCACTCGTTGCCAGAACCATGCCACAGTGGTTTCCTACACTAATGATACCGACGGCTTCGGTTTTGTAGGTAAGACTATTAATAGCCTTGATATGCAGCAAAATGTCTGCATTGACCGCTGCATCAACTACGGGGATGTTAGGGTTGCCTTTGCACATAAACCCGTTGGCAGCATCACGAACTGCCTCAATCTCGATGAGGGCTCCGTTATGATGTCTAAGTATGTGGGCAACCAGAAATTGAACATGGACGGTGTGCTCAATGCAGGTAGCCTGCAGATGGACTATGATAATGCATATTCTCCCCAACCTAACTGCTACACCACATACCCCTCCAACGACTATTCCTATGAGGAAGGCGCGGTCACAAAAAGTCAAATTGCCAGCGGTGAGGCTTGCTATCTTCTAAATGCCTGCAAAACTAACGACGATGTTGTTTGGAGGCAGAAGATTGGCACCGATTCTTGTCCCACGCCGCTGCACGATGACGCCGACATTTTGAGAATTGTTTATAAATTTGAAAAGGACGACATCAGGTGTCCTGGCACGCATTATACAAACTCCTGGTTCTATGCGCAGGACCATCAGGGTGGGGGCCACGAATTCGTCTTTACACCTGGCAATGTCACAAGCGAAGGACTTGATGTCGCTGTACGTTGCGCGATATGCGGAAAGGAAAGCAATGAGATTGCTGTGTTGGAAAGTGAGCGCACAATCAAAGAGAGGGCATGTCGTGAAGACGGTGTGAAACTGCTCACGTTCACCCTTGATAAATATGAAAAGACTTTTACAGTTCAGCAGCCAATTCCCAATATGGGCTGTGACGGACACTTCAGCAGTTCCATGGGACATCACAACATCCTTGAATGCGCTCAGTGCGGTGAAGAGAAACTCTCTCCTCAATATACCCTAACAGTTGTTGATGGAATTTGGCAAATCAACAATATCTATGACTGGATTGCATACCTTGATAATTGCATCGAATGCAGTGCGAATGCAGCCGATGCACCCAGTGCCCTTATTTGCACCGACTTGGACATGAACGATGCCAGTCACTTGGCATCGGGATGGGCAAAGCGCGACAGCAACTTTGTTTGGCGCAACGCCACCCTTGATGGTGCAGGACATACCATCAAGGGACTGTATGTCAACTCAACTACTAATACCAGCGTGTTTGGCAAGATAATTAATGGCACAGTCAAGAACTTGACTATTGACGGTATCGCAATGGGCGATGACTGCGCATTGCTCTGTCGCTCTGCACAGAACTCCACGTTCGAGAAGGTCATTGCTCGCGGCGAGGTGATTGGGGGCAATTCGGGTGCGGGTTTGTGCTATTCGGCAAACGCATCTACTTTCACCGAGTGCCGTAACTATGCGTCTGTTCAGGTTGATGGCAACTCGGCTGGTGGCATTGCCGCAATTATTCATGACGGTTCTCTGGAAAGAACTACCAACCATGGCAACATCAGCGGTGCTCAAGATGTTGGCGGACTTGCCGGCAACTACTATGGGTATTTTGAGATTAACAATTGCGGAAATTATGGTGATGTGCGTGGTGCGAATAATATTGGTGGTATTGTTGGCGCTTTTGCTATCCCTGAGTTTGGTCAAGACAATATTTTGTCTTGCGTGCAATCCTCAACTCTCAATGTCGGCAATGTCATCCTTACTGGCGAGAACTACAACACGGGCGGTTTTTCTGGACTTTGCAACCTCCCCGATGACTCGCTTGGAGTAGTAATAGAAATGATATTCCAGAACTCTGTCTTCAAAGGTGCTCAGGTGCCGGTTGGACATGTGGTTTCTTCAACAGGAATTACACCGGGTTACACCTGCACCGACCAACAACTTGCCTCGGGCGAGATTTGCTACAAGCTTAACAACCAGCAAACTACTGGCGACCCTGTGTGGCATCAGAATATTGGCGTTGACCCTTATCCCTATCCGTTTGGTGATAATGTGCCTGAACCAACAGTCTTTGCCAACGATGAGATTTATTTCATCCCCGAGAATTCTACAGTTGACAGTTTTGAACTGCATCCTGTTAAAGTGGGTGATAGAATCAGCGAATTCTACTTCCATACCAATGTGCGTTTTAACGTCACCGATATGAAGTATAAACGCAACGCCACTCTTGCGAAGGGGCAGTACACACCCGTTTATCTGCCGTTCGCATTCAATGACCCGAGTCTGGTTATTCTGGAATTTGAATACTATGATAAGAATGACTCGACGGCCTATTTTAGCCGTGTTGATGATGCAAAGGCCAATCATCCATATTTGGTGGGAATATCCAACTTATCCGATCAGGATACGATGTCGGTTGAGATTGCTGCCGCCAATGCGGTTGTTGAACTCGAACCTTCTCAAAATGTTATTGACTTCCCTGAGACAACTGATTTGGCCACGGGATTCTATGGCACCTTTAAACCTGATATTCTCATTGGCTATTATGGATATTACTGCTATAATACTCAAGAGAATGGGTTCTGCAGGGCCAGTGAATCCGGCACCAATCTTCCTCCCTTCCAGTGCACTTTCAAGCTCGACGAAGCTCCGTCTCCCATGTTCATTAAGATGGCTATTACTGACTCGCCTACTGGAATATCCACCATTAATGCTAATAGCGGTGTACGTGACACAAATGTCTATAATATCACTGGTCAATGCGTGGGAACTTCGTTGAACAATCTGCCGCCCGGCATTTACATTTATAACGGGAAAAAGATTTGTATCAAAAATCAATAATTTCTCAAATCGCCACGCCGCTGCAGCGTGGCGATTTTTTATTGGGCAAATCAAGCTGAATTTGAAATAGGGGACGTTTGATGTTGCCGATTTCAACTGAGTTGTCAACACTGTCCAGTGATAATCTCTATTCTCTTATTATTCTTTATCTCATTTGCGATTTTTTTTGTAACTTTGCAGTCGTTTTTTAAAAGAGTTCATCGCTATGCTTGGTATTTTATTTGAAACAAGTTGGGAAGTTTGTAATAAAGTTGGCGGCATATATGCTGTGCTATCAACGAAGGCTAAAACAGTAAAGGAGTTATATGGTGATGATGCCGTGTTCATCGGCCCCGATTTGGAGGCGACCGGTGGCGATAATTATTGTTTCAGCGAGGTGAAAACACATCCGCTGGCTTGGCTCCGCAAGTGTGAGTTGCCGTGGGGCATTAAAGTTAGGGTGGGGCGCTGGAAGGTGCCCGGCAATCCCATTGCCGTACTCGTCGACTACCGTCCTCTGTTTGCCGTAAAAAATGATATTTATGCATCAATGTGGGAACACTATGGGGTGGACTCGCTGCATGCCTATGGCGACTACGATGAGTCGTGCGCCTTTGCAATCGCTGCTGCCGGTGTTATTGAAACCGTTGTCAACCGGCTTCAGCCGATGGGTCACGTCATTGCCCACTTTGACGAGTGGACTACCGGTATGGGGTTGCTCTATACCAAGCTGCACATGCCACAGGTGGCTACCGTGTTCACTACCCATGCCACCAGCATCGGGCGCAGTATCTGTGGCAACGGCAAGGCACTATATGATTTCATGCCCGGTTATTTTGGTGACCAGATGGCGGCTGAACTCAACATGCAGTCCAAACACTCGCTCGAGAAGGCAGCCGCACATGCTGCCGATGCTTTCACCACTGTCAGCGAGGTGACTGCGCGTGAGTGCGAGCAGCTGCTCGAAAGACGCCCGCTCGTGACTCCCAATGCGTTCGAGGGCAATTTCGTCCCGTCTGCCCGAAAGTTTAATCAAGTGCGTAAGGCCGCAAGGGCACGACTGCTGAACGTGGCTTCGGCTTTAACCGGACAGCAATTTGACGACGATGCACTGGTTGTTGCAACCAGTGGGCGCTGTGAGTTCCGGAGCAAAGGCATTGATGCCTATCTGGATGCGCTGAATGTATTGCGGACCTCTCTGGCACAGTCTGGCAACTCGCGTCAGGTTGTGGCATTCGTGTTGGTACCTGCATGGGTCAAACAGCCGCGAACCGATTTGACCGAGGCGATGGGCAAATCTCTCTCCATGCCTCTTGACAACCCGATTATCACCCACGAACTGAATAATCACGGTGCCGATAGCATTGAGAACAAAATGCTTGACTTGGGATTTTCCAACCGTGAGGCCGACAAGGTGAAGGTTATCTATGTCCCGGCCTATCTGAACGGTGACGATGGCATCGTTAACATGTCCTACTACGATGTGCTGGCTGGTCTTGACCTTACGGTCTTCCCGTCTTATTACGAGCCTTGGGGATATACTCCGCTTGAGAGCATGGCGTTTGCCGTTCCCACCTTGACAACCGATTTGGCTGGCTTTGGCCAGTGGGCGATTGACCGTTATGGCGCCGATTGCTGCCAGCATGGTGTCAAGGTCATCCATCGCTCGGACTCCAACTACAGCGAGGCAGTACATGCCATCGCCGCCAGCATCAAGAATTTCTATGACTTGAAACAGACCGAGGTGAAGAAGTTGAGAACCAATGCCCGCGAGGTTGCTGCCGCTGCTTCGTGGAGCAATTTCATGGACTTCTATGCCAACGCCTATGACGAGGCAGTACGCAACGCCGCACGTCGCAATATTGCCGAAACCGAAAATTAATAAAATAACACATATTCATTTATGAAATTACAAACAAAAAACACCAATAGTCCCGTATGGAGGACTATCACTGTAAAGAATGACCTTCCCGGCAAACTCAGTAAATTGGACGAGTTATCCAAGAACCTGTGGTGGGCATGGAACAGCGAGGCAAAGTTGCTCTTCCATGACCTTGACCCTGACCTTTGGCGTACTACAGGACAGAACCCGGTGATGCTTCTTTACCGTATTTCACATGACCGTATCAATCAGATTCTGGCCGACGACTCAATGCTGCGTCGTGTCGATGACGTTTACGATAAATTCAAGGAGTATATCAATACCCCGATGCGCGACGATTTGCCTTCTGTTTCATACTTCAGCATGGAGTACGGATTGTGCAATGCTCTGAAGATTTATTCCGGTGGTCTTGGCATACTTGCCGGTGACTACATCAAAGAGGCGTCGGACCGTCGCGTCAATATGACTGCAATCGGATTCCTCTATCGCTATGGATATTTCACTCAGACTCTGACTGCCGAGGGACAGCAGATCGCAAATTACGAACCGCAGAATTTCAACCAACTCCCCATTGAACCGCTTCTTGACGAGAACGGCCATCAGTTTGTACTCAGCGTTCCTTATCCCGGACGCACCATCTTTGCCAATGTATGGCAGGTGAATGTCGGCCGCATGAAACTCTTCCTGCTCGACACCGACCTTGACCTCAACAGCGAGTATGACCGTCCCATTACCCACAAACTCTATGGTGGAGACTGGGAGAACCGCATCAAGCAGGAATATCTGCTCGGTATCGGTGGCGTGATGCTGCTCAAACGGCTTGGCATCAAACACGATATCTATCACTGCAACGAGGGACATGCCGCATTGCTCAACCTGCAGCGACTGGTTGACTTCGTTCAGGACGAGGGACTAAAGTTTGACGAGGCGCTCGAGATTGTGCGCGCCACATCACTCTATACTGTTCACACTCCCGTACCCGCCGGACACGATTACTTTGACGAGGGACTCTTTGGCAAGTACATGGGTGAGTTCCCCGAGAAACTGGGTATCACCTGGGACGAGCTGATGAATATGGGACGCGAGAACCCCAACTCAAACGAGAAGTTCTCGATGAGCGTCTTTGCACTCAACACCACACAGGAGTCGAATGGCGTCAGCTGGCTGCATGGCGAGGTGTCTCGCAAGATGTTCCAGGGCGTATGGAAGGGATATGCTCCCGAGGAGTCGCACGTCGGATATGTCACTAACGGTGTCCACATGCCAACATGGGCGGCATCGGAGTGGAAGTCTTACTATGCCCGCACTTTTGGTTCCGACTTCTTTGAGCATCAGGAAGATGAGGCTGCATGGGCTCCCATTCTCAATGTCCCCGATCGCGAAATCTGGGATATGAGAATGAGGCTGAAGAATAAGTTCATCGACTTCGTGAAACGCGATTTTACCGAGAGCTGGCTCAACAACCAGGGTGACCCGACACGCATCATGTCGATTGTCGAGAAAATCAACCCCAACGCGCTGCTGATTGGTTTTGCACGTCGTTTTGCCACCTACAAACGCGCCTACCTGTTGTTTAATGACCTTGACCGCCTGTCTCGCATTGTCAACAACGAGAAGTATCCCGTTCAGTTCATCTATGCAGGCAAGGCCCATCCCGCCGACGGCGCTGGTCAGGACCTCATCAAGCGCATCATCGAAATCTCAAAGATGCCTCAGTTCCTCGGCAAGATCATCTTCCTCGAGAACTACGACATGATTGTCTCTAAACGACTGCTCACCGGTGTTGACATCTGGCTCAATACCCCGACCCGTCCACTCGAGGCTTCAGGTACATCGGGCGAGAAGGCCGAGATGAACGGACTTCTCAACTTCTCGGTGCTCGACGGCTGGTGGTACGAGGGCTATCGCAAGGGTGCCGGTTGGGCGCTCACTTCGCGACGCAACTACAAGGACCAGGGACAGCAGGACAAACTCGACTCGGCCACAATCTACTCAATGCTTGAGAACGAGATTATTCCTCTTTACTTCAACAAGACGTCAGACGGCTATTCGCCCGCATGGATTCAGTACATCAAGAATTCTATCGCCCACATCGCACCCAACTACACCATGTCCCGCATGATGCGTGACTACTTCGTTCGCTTCTACAAACCCGAAGCCGAGCGTGCTGCACGCCTCAAGGACAACAATTATGCTCTCGCGCGCGACATCGTTCGTTGGAAAGAGAATGTGGCAGCGCGTTGGAACGATGTCCGACTCGAGGGTGACATACAAATGTCCGATACACTTCTCAATGCTATCAGCGATGCAAAGGAAATCGAAGCCGTTCTTCGCGTCAACACTGCCGGACTGGGACGTGACATCAAGGTTGAACTCGTTGCCTATCAAGAGGTGGACGGGGAACCAAAGTTCCACAAACGCATACCAACCGAGGTCATTGCCGAGGAAGGCGATGTCCTTACCTACAAGTTGCAGTATAAAATGTCCAGCGCTGGAATGTTCCGCTTTGCCTTCCGCATCTATCCCTGGAATGACAACTTGCCCCATCGTCAGGACTTTGCATACATGAAATGGGTATAATGATAAATAGACCAACGGCGTGACTTCAACAAAGCCACGCCGTTTTCATTTTCGTTTTTGTTAACGCTTATTTTATCTTCATCTTGGTTACCTTGTGTATCAGCTCTCCGGCATCGTTGACACCCTCGACTTTGATGGTGTAGGTCGTGCCGCTAATGCTGTTGGTCCAGAAACTGAACTCCGACTTTCCTTCCTCCGTCACTTCCACTGCCGGGTTCCAATAGACGGTGTTGCGCATGTCGATTTCGTCCTCTGGCATGCCCTTGTCATACTGGGGTGAGTAGAACTCCACTGGTTTCTGATAGCCTAATGGTGTGAACAGGTGCAGATAGTAGTTCTTTGCGGCATCTTTGATAGCATCCATTCCATTCTTTGTCGTTATGTATATGGCACCGCCGTATGTCCTTGCACCACCCAGAATCACGGCATTGCTGCTGTGGAAAAAATCGATTCGCCCGATGGACGAGAACGGCACCATTCCTTCAACCACCTTTATCATTGACTCAGATGACGAAACCATATTCAGGTATTCGTCGGCACTCAAGGCACCGCCGGTAGCATATAAGTTGTCACGGCTAAGGTGTTGTTGCTGAACAGCACCCCTCACTCTGACACCGCTACTTTTCGCTATCATATTGTCGCCGTCTTCTGCTATCATATCCTGGGTTGTCTGAATGTATGTGCCGTCTATGAAGAAACCGACCTTGTCCTGTTTCGCACCTCTGACCGAATATACATTGCCGTTCCGCACCACCACGCTTGCCAGGGTCCTCAGGTACTGCTCGAGCGACGTGATGTGGCTCTTCTCGAAATCTTCGGCACGCTTGGTCTGCGAAGCGAGCATCTCGAATACATCCTCGGGCGGCGCCTTTCGCTGTGCCTTCACCTCGAGCTCGCTGAGCAGCAGGGTCCTCTCGCCTCCGGCTACGGTGACGCGTCTGTCCTCCCCGGACCTCATCGACTCCCATGAGTTATAATCCTCTGCGACTGGTGTGCCCGAAGCATAGCTTGCGGCAGCCAAGTCCGGCTCTATCTCGACGTTCATCTCCTTCCCGCCTTTTTTGTTGATGGCTTGTAGTACGCACCGCGTGCCCTCGGGCATGTTGTCCATCGTGATGTCAAAGTGCCCGTCCTTGTCGGTGATGCCCACCAGTGCGGCGCCGATCCTGGGCGCGAGCAGGTTGATGGTCGCCCCCTCCACGGGAGCCTTTTTCCACTCGCTGAGCACACGCCCGCTGATGACGTGGCACTGCTCGACAGGCGCTTCG
>JAGHSV010000220.1 GCA_018065665.1 Candidatus Sodaliphilus aphodohippi | reverse complement strand
TCCTTTATAATATTAAATGTAACGACACCGCCTTTCTCATTAATTTTGACAATGCGGTTCTCGTTGGCGGTCTTGTCCCATGTCACCAGAGCGGGCTTGGTGTCCTTGCCCAGCATGCCGTTGTTCAGCGAACCGGGGAACGGGTCGCTGGGGAGGTCGCCCACTGTAGAGTTGCCCGCACGTAGCAATTCGTAGTAGTTGCGCGACGGGTTGTTGTTGATGTTGGTGTTAGTCCAGACTTTGCTGGAATCGACGCGTGCAACAATCATGCCGTGTCCGGGGAGTTGCGCATCCCACTTGACCGGCTGCCTGTTCTCGAGCATGAAGAATTCTTTGCTGTTGGGAGTTTTGATGATATATCCCTCGTTGCTTGATTCAAGAGCGTTCAGGGTGTACTTGCCTTCGGCGTTGATGACCTTGGGGTTGGCCCAACCAAGCGAGTAGCGCTCGAAGATGGTGTAGGCCGCGGGGCAGCGCGATGCGTCATAGCCAGACCCGTATGCCATGAGGTCCCAGCCGCCCGGGTCGTGGCTCTCGCCTCCGCTACGGGTATAGTCGGTGTCATAAAGGTCGGGGAGCCCCAGCAAGTGTGAGAACTCGTGGCACATGGTGCCGATGCCCTCGACTACGATTGACTCGGGGGTGTCTGCCCATCCGCTCTTCTCGGTCGAGCATGCATAGTGGCCTACGCGTACAAAATCCCAGTTCTTTAATGTCAGGGTAAGGTCTTGCTGGTGAGGCCACAGCCAGCGGCTATCGTTACCCTCGTAGTTTGACGGCATGCCGGCAAAAATGAAGTAAACCATGTCAATCGAGCCGTCATAGTCGGTGTCATATTTAGAGAAGTCCACATCATCGTCGAGGGCCGTCATGATTGAACTGATCATGGGGCTCATCATCAGTAGGTTGGCACCGTTGGGGAATAAGCATGAATAGTTGATATCAACGGGACCGAGGACGTCAAACTTAGGGCGGAACTTGCCACCCGAGTTGTCGCTGAAGTAGTCGTGCATACTGCCGGGGCAGGAGACGAACTTGCCGTTGTCGTCGGTGAATCCGGTATAACCCTCATCGTTGATCATGTGGTTGTAGTATGAGGCCGGGTCTTTCATCGAGAACTTGCAGTCGTTGAAGTTGACGAGAATAACCAGACCTGCAAACTGGTCATAGTTGATGGTTTTGATTTTACGGGGTTTGGCATCGCGTTTAGCGCGACGAGCCTCGCCCGAGGTCTGCCCATCGGTATCGACGGCATACTTTGAGACAGTGCTCAGGAAAGCCTGCTCCTGGGCAGTGCGCATGGCGGCATCGTGGGCCTTAACGGTTGTGGGCACCAGCTTGTTACCCGACTTCTGTGCATAGACAAACACACCGCTGTCGTCCTTGACGATGGTGTAACCGTCGGCAGTGGTGTTGAAGTGATAGAACTCGTCACCCACCAACTTGATAGTCAGTGTGGTTCCGTCTGGTTGGTGGATGGCCTTGGCTGTTCTCGAAGCCGGGATAGCAAATCCCTGCAGGGTGAACAAGGCGCATGTGAGAAGGAAAAGTAATTTTTTCATATTATTTTGTTGTTAGTTTGTTTGTCGAGGGTGATTTTACTTTTTTCAAACTACAAATTTTGGATTTTTTTCCCAAATATGCAAACAATCGGCTTAAAAACAACAAAAAAACCACTATTTTCAGTGATAACCCCATGTTGTGTGGCACCATTCGCCCGAGCGTCGCCCTTTGCCGAATGTTCCACGCACCGCAACGGAGTTATTAACAATCGGGGCGACTTATCAACATTTACATTATTTTAAAGGAAAAAAGCATGCTTGTTTGAATAAAAATGTGTTTCTTTGCACCGTGAAACATTTTATTACAATATGGGAAAGATAATAGCAATAGCAAACCAGAAGGGCGGCGTCGGCAAGACCACGACCGCCATCAACCTTGCCGCATGCCTTGCGATGTCCAACAAGAAGGTGCTGCTCATTGATGCCGACCCGCAGGCCAATGCCACGTCGGGCCTTGGCGTGGAGCCCAAGCAGATGACTTCGACCATCTATGAGTGCCTCGTCGACGAGTACCCTGTGGCCAGTGCTGCAGTGCCCACCTGTGTAGACAATCTGCACATCGTCGGGTCGCGCATTGACCTCGTCGGTGCCGAGTTGGAACTCATCGGCAAGGAAAACCGTGAAAACATCCTGGGCAATGCACTGGCATCGGTCAAGGACACGTATGACTTTATCCTGGTGGACTGCAGCCCGTCGCTGGGTCTCATCACCGTGAACGCACTCACCGCGGCCGACAGCGTCATCATACCTGTCCAGGCCGAGTACTTTGCCCTGGAGGGCATCAGCAAACTGCTCAACACCATCCGCATCATCAAGTCAAAGCTGAATCCGCAACTGAATATCGAAGGATTCCTGCTGACGATGTACGACTCCCGCCTGCGCCTCGCCAATCAGATTTATGAGGAACTGAAGGTGCATTTTGGCGACATGGTGTTCAACACCGTAATCCCGCGCAACATCAAACTGAGCGAGGCCCCGAGTCACGGTTTGCCCGTCATCCTTTATGATGCCGGCAGCCGAGGTGCCACCAGCCACATGCAGCTGGCAAAGGAACTCATTACACGTTCGCGCAAGAAATCACATTAACCGTAAACAAAACAAGATATGGCAAAACGAAACGCACTGGGACGCGGGCTTGACTCGCTCATCTCAATGGACGACATACAAACCGGTGGCTCATCGGCCATCAACGAAATCCCCATCGCACAAATTGAACCCAATCCCGACCAACCGCGCACCACATTTGACGAGACTGCGCTCGAGGAACTGGCATCATCAATTCGCGAACTGGGCATCATCCAACCCCTCACCATCAGGGTAATCGGCCCCAACGCCTATCAGATAATATCGGGCGAACGCCGTTTCAGGGCTGCCAAGCTGGCTGGCCTTGACACCGTTCCCGCCTATGTCCGCACGGTCAATGACAGCGAACTCACCGAGATGGCGCTGATCGAGAACATCCAGCGAGAAGACCTGAACGCGATTGAAATCGCACTCACCTTCCGCAAACTCATAGACCAGTACAACCTGACCCAGGAACGCCTGAGCGAGCGCATCGGCAAGAACCGTGCAACGATTGCCAACTTCCTGCGTCTGCTCAAATTGCCCGCCGAGGTTCAACTGGGATTGCGGGACAAGATGCTGGACATGGGCCACGCACGTGCCCTGCTGGCTGTGGAAAAACCGACCATACAGTTAAAATTATATAACGAAATATTAAAAAAAGGTTTGTCTGTACGCCAGGTTGAGCAGCTTGTCAAGCAATACAAGGAGCCGCGCGAGAACGACAATAAGGCGACAAAGCACGGCAAATCAGTTAATTGCGAAATACTGCGCAAGCACTTGCAGAACTCCTTTGGGGTTCCCGTAAAGTTCTCGTGCAACGAGGCCGGTAAAGGAAAAATTACATTTAATTTTGCAAACGAGGCCGAACTTAACAAAATTATTAGTATCTTTGACACTTTAAAAGGTAAGTAAGCGGATTCCGGGCATCGTCTTGAAGGCAGTGCCGGGAATGTTGACGCACGATAAATGACAGGACCGAAACTTGAAATATGGCACAATTGGATGGTCGGCGCGATAATGGCGCTGTGCCTTCTTGTTGCTGTTCCGGCCATGGGCCAGAAAAAGACGGCCAAGCCGTGGCACCACATCCGTACCAAAGTGGAAGTTCCTGCCGATAATGGCAAGAAAAAGAAGGATTCCAACGAGCGCCCGGTGCGTGTCGTAACACTTGGTGGCGACACCGTCACGTTTGCCAACCGTGACAGCATCGAGGGTCTGATGGGGGTTGAAATTCTCCCTGAGGACAGCATAGTGGATGACGGCCCCAAGGTCAAGGACTTCAACCCCGACCCCACGACTGCGTTGTGGTGGAGTGCACTGTGCCCGGGTCTTGGTCAGGTTTACAACCGCCGTTACTGGAAACTTCCCATTGTGGTCGGAGCCTTTGTCGGGCTCAGTTACGGCATGTCGTGGAACAACCGCATGTATAACGACTACTCCAAGGCCTACCGCGATGCCATGGACAACGACCCCAACACCCGCAGTTACATGGACTTTTATCCGCCAACGGTCAAGGAGAGCGACCTGGACATGGACTGGCTGAAAAAAGCCTTGAAGAGCAAAAAGAACTATTATCGCCGATATCGCGATATCTGCATATTCAGCATGATAGGCGTCTATGCGCTCAGCATCCTTGACGCTTATGTTGACGCGTCGCTGGCACACTTTGACGTGTCGCCCGACTTGACAATGCAGGTGCGTCCGGCGGTGATGCAGCAGAGCACCTCGGTCTCGCGCAACATGGCAATGGGATTGCAGTGCTCACTAAATTTTTAACGTATAACCAAAACATAGCGAAATATGAATTCACTACGACACAAACTACTCGTCATCATGGCAACGGCAGCCGTCTCGGCATTTGCCGCGCCCCGCACGACGGTTCTCAATGTCAGGGACACCATCACCGACAACAACATCATGTTCCCTGCCAGTTTTGAAGCCAACACGCGCGAGATGATGAAGAACTGGTATCTCCAGAACTATGCCACACTCGATGCCGATGTCGAGAACTATGACCCCGCCACCGTCAGCGATGAGGAATATATCAAGCGACTGAAGGCCATGCCTACAATCATCGAGATGCCGTTCAATCAGATAGTGCGCTCCTACATAGAGCGTTATGTTAAGCGAAACCGCACCCAGGTTGAGCAGATGCTTGGCATGAGCCTGTACTATATGCCCATCTTTGAGCAGGCACTCGAGAAAGAGGGTCTGCCGCTCGAACTGAAATATTTGCCGGTCATTGAGTCAGGCCTTGACCCCACGGCCGTCTCACACGCCGGTGCAGCCGGACTATGGCAGTTCATGGTGGGCACCGGTAAAGGTCTTGGCCTTGAGGTCAACTCGCTGGTTGACGAGCGCCGCGACCCATATCGTTCATCGACCAAAGCCGCAACTTATCTCAAAAACCTGTATAACATATACAGTGACTGGTCGCTGGCGATTGCCGCCTATAACTGTGGCCCCGGAGCAGTTAACAAGGCCCTGCGCCGTGCCGGTGGCGAGAAGAAGGATTTTTGGGAAATCTATGAATATCTCCCGCGCGAAACCCGTGGTTATGTGCCAGCATTCATTGCCGCCAACTACGTGATGACCTATTTCAAGCGTCACAACATCAGCCCCAGTCTGGCAAAGAAACCGCTGATTGTTGATTCAATCACCATTAACAAGAGAGTCAACTTCAACCAGATTTCAAAGGTGCTGAATATGCCCCTTGATGAAATACGCGCGTTGAATCCGCAGTTCCGTCAGGACGTGATTCCCGGTACCGACGAAAGAAGTTACAGCCTCGTGCTGCCGGCAACTCAAGTCTTTTGCTACATCATGAGCGAGGACAGCATCATGGACTACCGCACCGACCTATATGCCCAGCGTGGCGTTGTTGAACCCAGCAGTGCGTCGGGTGACAGCAAGAGCAACGTTCAATTCCACAAAGTGAGACGCGGCGAGACAGCCGAGTCAATCGCGACGAAGTATGGCATGACAGCCGAGTCGCTGCTGGCACTGAATGACACCCGCAAAATCAAAACCGGACAAGTGCTGAAGGTGCAGCAGCCGACAGAGGTTGACACCGACGGCATACGCGTCATCCACTCTGACGACACCAACGCCGGCGACCTGGCACAGAATACGGTCAGCAGCGAAGATGAAGACAACCAGATTGCCGAGGTTAAACTAATAGAAAAAGAGGCAGCATCCAACAAGGCCCGCCAGACTGCCGCCAAGACACAGCAAACTGAAACTTCACCGAAGGCAACCCCGAAGGTAACCGAACGCCCCAAAGAGCAGACACGCGCACGTAACGAAAAGTACACCGCACAACCTGCTGCCGAAACCAATAAGGAGCAAAGTTACAAGAACTCAAAGAGCAGCAGCAACCGTGGCGATGCCAAGGTGCGTAATGACCAAAAGGCCAAGCAGGATGCCGAAAGGAAGAGGTTAGCCGAGAAGAAAGCCGCCGATAAGAAGGCTGCTGAGAAGAAAGCCGCAGCAAAGAAGGCTGCCGAGAAGGCCTCAAAACCCAGCGAGCATCTCATCAAGTCGGGTGAGTCGCTGAGCACAATTGCCGAGAAGACCGGTGTATCGGTGAGCGAACTCCGCAAGGCCAACGGCCTCTCGGGCGACAACATCCGCGCCGGTGCCACATTGAAGATTCCGGCAAAGAAAGCAGCTGCTTCAAAGTCCAAAAAGAATGATACTGCCGGCAAGACATCAAAAAAGAAAAAGAAATAACAATAGTCAAATAATCTAATTAACTAAATTCTACAATTTATTATGCCAAAGATTGCTCAGCGAGCTATTGACATGCCCGCATCTCCTATCCGCAAGTTGGCTCCCTATGCAGTGG
>JAGHSV010000247.1 GCA_018065665.1 Candidatus Sodaliphilus aphodohippi | reverse complement strand
TATTTGGTTACTACTAATTTTCGGCAAAGATACAACATTTGAACGAAATCCGCAATACTAAGGTGAAAACTCTGGCTGTCTTGCCTTTTAGCGGGGGCGGGGAGTGGCAACTGTGCGTTCAAACGCGGGGTTGTACCTGATGCGCCACAGGTCGTAGCGGTCCAGTTGCCGCACCAAACGGTTGGCAAAATCTTCCCAATGGTCAGGCCGGTATCCACACCAGCCTTTCTCGGCGAGTGCAGCCAGTCGCGGGAACACCAGCATCTCGATTTTCCACTCGTCGGGGGCATACTCGGTCCAGCAGCAGCCCTCAACGCCAATCAGGTTGTCGGCAGTCACCCGGCTTGCCGAGTCTGGCACTAACGGAGCCTCATATACTGCTTTCACGGTAAGACGGCTTTTCCATGGGCTCAGTTCGGTCTGGATTGAGTCTTCGTGCGAGACAAAGTAGTGACAGCGGTTGCTGGCATTAATCCACTTGTGAGTGGTGTTGATACGGTTTTGTGCCATGTCGGGTTTCACGAGCCAGCACTCGAGTGCGCTGCCCTGTGGCCAGAACCCCTCGGCTCCACCATCCCATCCCACGACGGTTTTGCCATGACTATTGACAATTCGCTGGACATACTGCATGAAGTATGCCTGCATCCCCTTGGCGTCGGCAATGCCGTGGTCACTCATGAACTTCTGCGTCTCGGGGCTGTCGTTCCACCATCGCGGTGCACACTCGTCGCCGCCGGCATGGATGTATTCGCCGGGGAACAGGTCACAAACCTCGCCAAAGACGTCGTCAAGCAGCTTGAACACGCCATCGCAGGGGGCAAGCACGTTGTTTTCTCTATTATAGATTCCCCATGTGCGGGCAGTGTGCTTGGGTTGGTCGGGGGTGGTGCTGAACTCGGGATGGGCGGCCAATACCGCCATGCAGTGACCCGGAATGTCAATCTCGGGCACCACGGTGACATAACGCGCGGCGGCATAGTCAATCACCTCGCGTATCTCCTCCTGGGTATAATAGGCCTGATGAGGTCTGTCATAATATTCTCCCGGGAAGAGCCCTTTGATTTCGCCTGTGCGGCTGCTGCCGATGCCGGTGAGTTCGGGATGGCTTTTTATCTCGATGCGCCATCCCTGGTCGTCGGTCAGATGCCAGTGAAAGACGTTCATCTTGTGCAGTGCCAGCCAGTCGATGAATCGCTTGACAAACGACACGGTGAAAAAATGCCTGACGACATCCAGGTGCATGCCGCGGTACTGGTAACGAGGGTTGTCGGCAATCCTGACAAACGGAATCTGGGGTACATCGCCGGCACGTGTAGGCAGCATTTGAATGAGCGTCTGCACGCCGTAGAAACTGCCACGTCCGCTACCTCCATTAATCGTGATGCCATTGTCGCCAACCTGCAAGGTGTAGGAATCATCATTGCCTGTGCCATCAATCACAATGGATGCCGAGGCCTTGTGGGGGACAATCTCGAGCGGCAGCCCCAACCGTTCGCGACAGTATTCCACCAGATAGTTTGCCGCCGGGAGTGCGTCGGCAGCGGCCCAGACCCCCATGCCGTGCCTCAGGTCATAGCAACGTGTGGAGTCGGTTACCTCAATGCTGGCAGGCTCGGGAATGATACTCGGGGTTTTGCCGCTGGCAGCCGCACAAGACAATGTTGCCGCAACGATGAGAGAGAAAATCCTGTTTGTCATTATGTTAATTTGAGCAAAGCAAGCACCGTGCCCTGTTTTGTCGGCACGGTGCTGTGGTTAGAGTTGTTATATCTTGTTTAGCCTCCTACAATCATGGTGGTGTAGTAGCGGGCGTTACCGTAATGGAACGAAAGTGTAACGTATCCGGTTGAACTGCCTCCGAACCATGTTGCGCGGTCTGAGAAGGATTCAATGGGAGGACCATAGACGCGGCACAGGTCATTGTAGATGCGATTGAATCGGCTCATGTCGTTGTAGTAGGTCGAGTAAGTGAACTGTGAATTAATCAGTCGTCCGTAGTCATCGTAGCAGAGCATTACGTCAGGCCAGATAATGTTGAGCATGTTCACGTTACGCAGGTAGATTACTCCGTTGTCATAACCATCGATGAAGTAGTTGTTGTAGTAGAGATAATCGAGCGATGCATTGAACAGGGTTCCGAAGGTGATACCCAGGATACGGTCAATGTAGGGAGCGTTGCGATAAGGTCTCCAGCCTACAGGTACCACGGGGCGGTGGTAGATGATGGGAGCGGGACGGTACGTTCTGACGGGAGGAGGCAGCGGACGGCTCCAGTCGTGGCGCATGTAGTTGTCACGATAGCTGTCACGGTAGGCATTGTAGCCGCGGTTGCGATTCTCGGGGTGGTTGCGCAGGTCGAGGTCATCACGATAGTTGCCTCTATTGCCGCCACGATTGTCGGTGCGGTTGATGTTGCCGTTGGTTCCGGTCAGACCCCCACGGTTATTGTGGTTGCCATCGCGGTCAAACCCGTTGCCGTTGTTGCCGTTATTACCGCGATCGTTGCCGCCAGGGTTGTTGCCGGGTGTCACGTTGCCGTTGCCACCGGTGTTGCCGTTACGGTCGATGTTGGGTGTCGCGGGTCTGTTGCCACTGAGGGTAGAGGGAGTTGAGGTAGCGCTTGAGGCGCTGACGCTCGAACTGTTACCGCTCGAAGTTGCATTAGAAACCGACGATGAAGGTCTTGCTGTCGATGAGCTACGGGTAGTTGCTCCGCTTGTGGTGGTGCTGGGGCGAGTGAGTCCGTTGCTCATAGTGCTGCTGCCAGAACTTGGTGTCGAAGTCGAACGAGTCGATACCGACGGGCGTGTAGTGGTCGTGGTGGTGCTAGCGCTGTTGGTAGTGCTGCTCGAACTAACGCCTGTACGGCTGCTGGTGACATTAGACTGCGACGATGTTGACGGTCTTGTCACGCTGCTGCGGCTGCTGGCGCTGCTGCTTGAGCTTGTAGTGGTGCTTGGGCGGCTAACGCTGCTGGCGCTGCTGGTGGTGCTGCGTGAACTTGACGATGTCGAGGTAGCGGGTCTTGCTGTCGCACTGCGGCTACTCGAGCTGGTGCTCATCGATGACGAGCTGGTTGTGCGATTTGCATTTGTCGCTGCCGAAGACGGCTTTGCCGTTACGCTGCTACGGCTGCTGGCACTGCTTGTACTGCTGGCGCTGCGGCCGGTATTCATTGTTGACGAGGCACTACGAGTCGTGCTCGACTGTGAACGCGAAGTTGACATCGTTGCGCCGTTTGTTCTCCCTGTTGTTCTCGACTGTGCGGTTACCGAAACTGCCGAGAGCATACTTCCAACGAGCATTGCGCTCATCATGATGTTTCTGATAGAAGTTCTCATAACGCTTAAATTTTAATATGGTGTCACAAAATTGTTAATTTCTTTTTTTTGTTGTTTAGACGC
Organism: Candidatus Sodaliphilus aphodohippi; assembly: GCA_018065665.1. GTDB lineage: Bacteria > Bacteroidota > Bacteroidia > Bacteroidales > Muribaculaceae > Sodaliphilus > Sodaliphilus aphodohippi. The sequence continues at coordinate 9,466 of JAGHSV010000247.1, read as the reverse complement.
AGTGAATGGCCTATAAGTTTAATCGATATGCAATTTTTATCGGGTCAAAAAGGACTTTTGGTACAATTTTATACCACTATTGGACATTCTGGACAACTATATATCACTTTTGGAACAGGCATCCGTCGCCATAACTCAGGAAACGGTAGCCATTTCCAAGGGCGTGGTCATAAATCGAACGCCACGTGTCATTGCCGACAAAAGCCGCCACAAGCAACAGCAGCGTTGACTGCGGTTGGTGGAAGTTGGTGATGATGCCGTCAACAATGCGGTAGGTGAAACCGGGGGCAATCATCAACTGGGTGCTGCCGGTATAGGTGTCGCTGCCGGTGCGGTCGAGATAGTCAATGATGTTTTGCAATGCCTTCTTGACACCGATAGCACATGGCGTGGTGTATGGCATCCACTGCAACACGGTCAGTTCGTCGGGGTCGGCATCGGGTTTCTCCTCGAGTATCTGCCCAACATAGTAGAGGCTCTCGAGTGTACGTACCGATGTGGTTCCCACAGCAATAACGTCGCCTTGATGGGCTATGAGCTCGGCAAGCAAGTCACGCCCCACGGCAATAAACTCGTAGTGCATCTCGTGGTCACCGATGTTCTCGCTCTTAACGGGTTGGAATGTACCGGCACCAACGTGCAGGGTCAGCTCGCGGCGCTTGATGCCGCGACTGTCACACTCGGCAAGCAACTGGTCGGTGAAGTGCAGACCGGCGGTCGGAGCCGCGACACTGCCGTCAATGTGTGAATAGACGGTCTGGTAGTCGGTCTTGTCGCTATCCTCGGTACCGCGGTTCAGGTACGGAGGGATAGGAATCTCGCCCGATGCCTCGAGCATGGTGGCAAAGGTGGCGTCGCCGTCCCAGTCAAAGGTGATTACCCATGAGTTGCCTCGACGCTCGCCACGGGTGGCACGCATGGTGGCTGTCGTGCCGTCAAGGGTTACGGTCTGGTTGAGTTCACCGCTTTTCCACCGTTTGCTGTTGCCAACCAGACACAGCCACGAGCATGAGCGTGTGGTCTGGAAAATCTGTTCGTAGTCGCACGGTGCAACGGGTTCGAGACAAAAAATCTCGATTACCGAGCCCGTCTCCTTGGCAAAACGCAGGCGGGCGTTGATAACCCGGGTGTTGTTGTAAACGAGCATGCTGTCGGCAGGCAACAGCGCCGGCACGTCATAGAAATGACGGTCGCTAATGCCGTTGCCGGGACTATAGCACAGCAGTTTGCACTGTTCGCGCTGGGCAAGTGGATGCTTGGCTATGCGCTCGTCGGGCAACGGGTAGTTATATTCGTCAATGCGTATATCGCGTATTTTATCAACTTTTTCCATTCTGCTTTCTGTTTAAAAATCGATGCCAACGCGAAAATCCATTCCGCCGCAGTTTTCCTAGCCATGACCGCCAAAACTGGCGTATTGCATAGTATATCCAAAACCGAGGCTGAGACCCATGTTGTCGTTGAGCCTGAAACGGTATCCGATTGCGGGGTTCAGATAGAAACCCTCAAAGTTCTTGAACGAGTAACCGACACGGATATCGGCAAACGGAGTGCTGCCCTCCCTGACATCGCCCCGAACGTGGGCAAATACCGGCAGACCAATCTGGGAGTCACCATAGTAGTTGATGCCCGCACCGCCGCCGACAAACAGTTGCGGCAGCACCTGGCAACCGTAAGAGGTCATAATGCCGGCGCGGTCATATCCGTTGCCGCGTTCGCCAACACCCACTGTATAGGTCGCGTCAACAAATCCCCTGAAACCCATTGTTGCCTGAGAGTTGCCATACTCTGTACCACACAGGATGAGGGCAATTAATGTTATAAATATCTTTTTCATAATTATCGTTATTTGTCAAGACAGGCATCGAGGGCGGCCGTGATGGCGTCATGGTCGAGATGCTGGCCGATGAATACAATCTTGATCATTCTGTCGCCCACTTCCTCGTCCCAGTCGCGGACTACTCCAGGCTCGCGTTGCATCAACTGGTATAATTCCTCGGGGGGCATGGTGGCAAACCACAGTCCGCTCTCGGTCAGCGACTTCTGCTTGCCGGCCTGCTCAAACAGGTAGGACATATCGACATTCTCGCCAAAGTAGCAGATACCCTTGGCGCGGATAACGCTCTTGGACCACTGGGTGGCGACAAAGCGGTCAAACTTGGTCAAATCAAAAGGTTTGCGGCGATAATATACAAAGGTGCCGATGCCATACTCCTCGGCCTCGCCCTCATCGTGATGATGATGGTGGTGATGATGGTGATGGTGATGACCGTGTTCGTGCTCGTCTTCATCTTCATCTTCATTATGATGGTGATGATGTGCGTGGTGGTCATCGTGGTCGTCATCTTCATCGTGGTGATGGTGGTCGTTGTCGTCCTCATCGTGTATGCCCTCGATCTCACGTATCCAGGCTGCACTTGTTGCAACGCCTTCATAGGTGAACATTCCGGTGTTGACAATCTTGTCGAGGTCAACGTCGGCATAGTCACATTCTATTATCTTGGCCTTGGGCTGCAGGGCCTTGATGATTAGTTTGATGCGGGTGAGTTCGTCGGGGCTTACCATAGAGGCCTTGTTCAGCAGGATGATGTTGCAGAACTCAATCTGCTGAATGATAAGGTTCTCAATGTCTTCCTCTCCGATATTGCCGGCAGTGAGCGCGTCTCCGCAGTCCCACTCGCTCTGCATCCTGAGCGCATCGACCACGGTCACGATGCAGTCAAGGCGTCCGATGCCATGTTGGCGCTGCTCGGGAGGCAGCATTCGAGGTATGTTGCATATTGTCTGTGCAATGGGTTCGGGTTCACAGATTCCGCTTGCCTCGATAACGATATAGTCAAAGCGTTCCATTGCCAGTATCTCGTTGATTTGCTCCACGAGGTCCATCTTCAGGGTGCAGCAGATGCAGCCGTTCTGCAATGCCACGAGGCTGTCGTCCTTCTTGCCCACGATGCCGCCTTTTTGTATAAGGTCGGCGTCGATATTGACCTCACCGATGTCGTTTACAATAACGGCAAACTTGATGTTGCGCTGGTTGGCCAGTATGTGATTTACAAGTGTTGTTTTACCGCTGCCCAGATAACCCGTGAGCAGTAGGATGGGTGTTACTGATGCCATAATGTATATTGTTTAGTGTGACGCTCTATATTAGAAGATTCCCTTCAGCAGCGTCATGATTTTTGTGTTTTTGTTCTTGTTGTTGAGCAGGTTCTCAATCTCGATAATCTCGTTGGACGCGTCAAGGCGGCGTGCCAGCGGCAACAGCGAGGTAAGCAGTTGCTCGGCAGCGGCGCGGCGGTTGATAAGTCGCATCAATGCACGGGCAAGCCCTATGCTGAGTGTCAGGTCACGCATGCCAAGTGGCAGGTTGAGTTTCTTCTGGTAACGCAATGCCTTGGTGAAGTATTTGACGGCATTGCGCCCATTGCCCATCTCGAGCATGATGCTGCCCTGCTTGCCCAGCGTTTCGACCAACTCGATGAGGGCCTGCCGGGTGTTGCCGTCGTCGGCACCGCTTGCCAGAACTGCTGCATAGGCCTCGCTCTCCTGCTGGTAGTGGGCAAACACGTTCATCTGCTTGGTGCGTGACTGGATAATGTCGGCCGATGCTTCGACGGCTCGCAGCAGCATTGCCGAGAAACGCTCGCTGTTCTTCTTGGCCAGGCGTTCAAGCAGTTGCTGTGCCTTGGTGAGTTCCTTTGCCGCACGGCTGCAGTCCCCGCTGTTGTGGTGGATGATGGCAAGGTTATAAAGGAGTGAAGCCAATATTGACTGTTGGTCTTCGTTGCGCTTTCCCCTAATGTCAAACAGGCACTGCAGCGAGTTCTCGGCACACCCAAGCGCCAGCGAAGGCGAACCTTCGCGAATCAGTATTGTCATCTTGGCGAGCCACAACCATGAAAGGTAAATCAAAGGCAACTCGGCGTCAAGCAGTTCTCCGTCATCGTCAAACAGCAGTTCGTTGATGCGGTCGGTTGCCTGCTGGTTTAGTTGCTGAACCGTCAGATGAAGCACCAACGACATTTTCATGTCGATGACAACCTCAAGCGACAGCCCCGCCGTGGGCGGCATGGTGCCGATATTGTCAATCTGCGCCTGTGCGATGGTGATGTCGTTGCGCAGTCGCGGAAACGATGATTCAATAATCACTTCCTTCATTGCCCCGATAACACTGTTTTATTGGTTAGACTGATTGCTCCAGACAACGTGAAGCGGCAAAGTCGCGGTCAATGCAGTTGTCCTCGTTAAGTGATGCCATTGCCCACTGGCGTGCCTCGTCCAGTATTTGCTGCTGGGTATCACGGTCAAGGTTTGTCAGTTCCTCGCGGGTGATGCCTTTCTTGATGAGCATGTAGGCGATACCGGCGGTGAAACCTGCCTGCCACCCCAGCATGTTGTCAACCTTGGTGCCTCCATAGGAAAACTGCTCTTTCTTCATATTGTTATAGACCATCACGTCCCAGTTGCTGTGAAGGTGGATGTAGCAGTTGCGTTCAAACTTGATGTGGCTGTTGAAGGCCTGCTCTACAGTCTCGCCCGGGAAGATGGTGTTGATGTCCTTGTCGTGAGCGATGATAATGTCTGAATACTCGATATTCTCGAGGATACCGGGCATCACGCGCGTGATGCGGAAGTCGATGCCGTGCTGGAATCCCGGGAGATAAATGATGATGGCGCGACGATCCATGGCATACTGTATGAGTTCGTTGACGTGTTCGCGCTGCGGCAGGTCAATGCTGTATAGCGACCCGAAGATGACAATGTCGTCTTTCTCGATGCGAGGCCAAGCCACCTTGAAGCGCTTGTCGGGATACAGTCCGTAGTTGATGATACGGTCGGGTTTGCCGTCCTCGGTCATGATAGCCGACATTGCCGTGCGTCCCTCGGGATAACGGTCTATACTATCGACATTGACACGATGGTCTTTCAAATAATCGACCACGATGTCGCCAACCCAGTCGGTGGTGCACTCGCTCAACATCACAGTCGTGATTCCTGTCTGCGCCAACGATGCGGCAGCACAGGGGATTCGCCCTCCTGTGAACGACTTTACAGGTTGTCCGTTGTGATAAATGGTGTCGAGAACCGACTCGGCAATTGTGATTATTTTACGCATTTGTTGATATTTATGTAGTATTTTTCTATTTCTTTCATTTCCCGTCACCTGCCACGACTTTTCTCGCCCAGATAACCGCCGTGGTGGCGAAGGGCATACTCCTCACGGGTGAACCCCGATGCAATCATTGTGTTAACGACCAACACATCGCCCATCACCGTCATCATGGTGGTTGAGGTGGTCGGGGTGAGACCCAACGGGCACACTTCTGGTGACCCGCCAGTCCACAGGCACACTGTCGCCATACGTGCCAATTCACTGTCGCGATTGCCCGTAATGACTATGAAACTGATTTGTGGATACAGGTCACGGGTTAATTCAATCAACGCCAGAATCTCGCTCGTACGGCCCGAGTTGGAGAGCAGCAGCATAACGTCGTTTGGCTGCAACACTCCCAGGTCACCGTGCTGGGCCTCGCTGGGGTGCAGGTAAATTGCTGGAATGCCCGTTGACGAGAATGTGGTGGCAATGTTGTCGGCAATCTGACCGCACTTGCCCATGCCCGATGTCACAAGTTTCCCGCCTTTCTGCTTGACTTGCCGGACAATAAGTTCAACGGCACGCTCATAGTCGTCGGTCACGGGTATATTTCTGATAGCCGCGCTCTCTGCCTCCAGAATCTCGGTTATTTTTGTTTTTACATCCATAGTGCAAAATTACAACAAAGTGCAATTTTCAGCAAATTTTTGCCAATAATTTTCCAAGGATGTTTGACCGGCGGCATTATTCTTGAGAGGCACGACGTTGATGCCCTAAAAAGCAGGGCTGTTTTCTTACTTCCTGTTCCAGTGCTGCTTGATAAAACCCTCGGCAGCCTTACACTGGTACTCGTTGCCGCGCAGTTTCTCCATGGGGATGTGCCACTCGTCAAGCATCCATCCGGGCTCCTGTGTCGCATGGCAATAGACTACCTTGTGCTTCAGGTCGGCAAAGTCGCTGATGTCAACATAGTCGTCGGGGGCAAAGTTCATTGACTGCAAACCGGTCATCGCCTCCATATAATATAGGTCAAAACCGTGGTCCAACTGACGCCATGCGTCATAGACCAGTATCGAACATACGCGATGGTCACGGTGTGAGTCTATGGGCCAGTGCGTAAGCACGGCATCGGGTTTCTCGGCAGCGATAATGGCTTTCATCTCGTCGTAGCGGGTCTTGTTGACCTCGGTTGCACCGTCAATCTGACCTACCCACAGCGAGCGTACACCCATCATGGCACAGGCATCGGCCGACTCCTTGTGCCGTATGCGTGCCGACTCGTCGGCGCTCTTTCCCTTGATGCCCGCCTCACCACCGGTGAGATATACGCTGACAACTTCACACCCCTGCGCCTTGAGCGCAAGCATGGTGCCGCCGGCACATGTCTCGGGGTCATCGGGGTGCGCGCCAATGACAAGCACCTTTTTATAATTAGATTTCATTAAGCCCTGAGCCGACGTGGGCATGGCAATACAGAGTGCCGCGATAACAATAGCGGCAATGATGCTGGTTCTTTTCATGAATAATGACGTTTTTATGTTATTTTCTTACAAATTTAACCCCGATTATGCATGAAAAAGCACAAAAACAGATAAGTTTAACATTGTTTTGTTTATATGTGCCTAATAACGGCACAACCTATGTGTAATTTTGCATCAGAAAACAAAAGAAAGGGTATCAACTATGACAACAATGAATTTCAATCAGACCATGTCGCCCAGCGATTTGATTATGGCATCGCTCGAGTGCAACGGTAAGGAACTGGTTCGTTTCTCACAAAACAACTTCAGCTCGATTGACGAGGTTGTGCGCGCCGCTTTCAGTGCCGCAGGGCACTTTGCAGGACTGGCACGCCTGACGGTCAGGAACGCCACCCAGGGCTGGAGCCGCGCCATCGCGCTCGCATCACGCATCCGTCTGAATGCTGCTTGACTTTAACCCGCTCAATTTGATATTAACAATTAAAACTAAAAAAGATATGAATAACGAACAACAAGATCGCGAAATCAATTATGGTATAGGTATCTCTCTGTGGATAATATCATTAATAGTAGGACTGGTGCTGCTGAACATGGGCAGCGCAGCAACCGGGGCTATCGGCATGACAGGCAAGGTGATCGGCGCGTTACTGTGCCTTGGCGACGCAATGCTGCTGATGAAATCTGTTTTCAGCGGTGACGGCGAACCTTGCTGACATCGCCCGACCCCTTCACAATCCCGTATCACATACCACGAACAACAACACACACATTTTTCACCCGATGCTTCGGCATCACGCAGGCCCCTTTGACCTTTAACGGCTGGGGGGCTATTTTTTACTATTGCTCCCAAGTGCCGCCCCACACCCCGTTCCCCCGGGGGAACGCACACCGCACTTACGGGAACGTACAGCATCAAGTAACTGGAGAGGGGCGGAAGCCCCGTACGCAACGGACGCCTTGGCGGCTCGTTGCTGATAACCCGTACCTGAGCGGCAGCGAAGGGACGGGATTCACGCCTCTAACACACATCGCGGCTGGAGGCCGTTACCTTCATTTTTCCCATTGCCGGACAGCAATAATAAAAATATTTTTTTGTTTTACCGGGCACTTCTGACAAAAAATGATTATATTTGCATATTGATTATTTTGATAGGCATTGATTATTCCTATTACTATGAACAAGAGGACTAAAATATGAGTAAAATAGAAGAACTTATACAGCAATACTGCCCAGATGGAGTGGAGTATGTCAAGTTGGGAGATGTGGTACAAGTGTGCAGAGGAACAAGGGTTGTAAAAAGCCAATTGTCTGATACTGGATATCCTGTCTATCAAAATTGTCTGGCCCCTATGGGATATTTTACTGAAAGTAATTGTTCAGGAGGGACCACTTTTGTTATTTGTGCAGGTGCTGCTGGCAATATTGGATATAGTGATGTTGATTGTTGGGCAGCAGATGATTGTGAGTATATTAAGTGTGATAGTCATATACTTAATAAGTATATTTATTATTGCCTTATGACTAATCAGCATCATTTACTATCACAAGTCAGGAAAGCCAGTATACCAAGATTAAGCCCAAGTGTAATTAAAAATCTTGAAATCCCCCTGCCTCCACTGCCTGTTCAGGAGGAGATAGTAAGGATATTAGACACCTTTACAGAGTTGCAAGCAGAGTTGCAAGCAGAGTTGCAAGCAAGACAGCTACAATACCAATATTACAGAGATAAGTTATTGAATTTCAATGACTTGAATCGGGGGGGGCAAAGTGAGGTAGAATGGAAAAAGTTAGGAGAGATTTGTTTAAAGATCTGCTCTGGAGGAACTCCATCAAGGGGAAATGGAGATTATTTCACAGGAAGTATACCTTGGTTAAGAACCCAAGAAGTTGATTTTAAGGAAATATATGACACAGAAATTAAAATCACAGAAGAAGCTGTTAAGAACTCATCTGCAAAGGTTATACCTGAGAATTGTGTTATTGTTGCAATGTATGGAGCAACAGCTGGAAAAGCAGGTATTAACAAAATACCTCTCACAACAAATCAGGCTTGTTGCAACCTTCAAATTGACCCTCAAAAGGCACTTTATAAATATGTCTATTATTGGGTATGTAATGAATATGAAGCAATAAAAGCATTAGGACAAGGAAGCCAAAATAATATAAATGCACAGATTGTTAAAGACTACCAAATCCCCATTCCCTCATTGGAGGAGCAGGAGAGGATAGTTGCTATCCTTGATAAGTTTGACACTCTTGTCAATGATCTTTGCAAGGGTATTCCGGCAGAGATTGAGGCGAGGAGGCAGCAGTATGAGTATTACCGTGACAAGCTCCTGACCTTCGAGAGAAAAACATCGAGCAACTGAAAAACTAAAAGTTACAAAAGGCTGACGCAGCGACTCCAGGTCCAACCACATAGAGTTTTTTAGACTAAAAGAACATAAGGAACATAAGGCATGGAGAGCGCTTTCGCTTTACAGAACGTTACTTTCCTCAGAGCGCCTGACGGCTTTTCAGTTTCACCCAGAAGTGGCTGTGTCAAAATACATCAAACAACGGCGCGCTGTAGGCGCAGTGTTGCAGTCAGCCCAGGGCAACACCCTGGGTAATATAAGATTACATCCTTTCGCCCTGTAAGGGCAAAAGCATTATTATTCTTTTATTACTGTCCGGTAAAATGTAGATGTATCGCGTCGGAGACGCAGCAGACTTGTAGAACCTATGCCGCGACCATGAAAATGCCGTCAGGCATAGAGCGCTGAAAGTGCGAGGTGTGAGCCGATAGGCGCAACTGTAACCGAGCGTAGCGAGCTCGGCAGAATGAGCAGCGGTAAGTCGGCCACTAGCTAAAGCGCTGAAAGCGCGACATGTGAGCGAAGCGCAACT
>JAGHSV010000167.1 GCA_018065665.1 Candidatus Sodaliphilus aphodohippi | reverse complement strand
CAATTAAAGAACCGCCGTATGCCGAACGGCACGTACGGTGGTGTGAGAGGTCGGGAAACGAAAGTAGGAAGAAAACTACTTCGTTTTCCTCCTACTCGATTTTGAACTGAGTGCCTCTGTCTTGAAAGGCGGCATGCAGTTATAGTCGAAACAAAAAGCGGGAATCCCGAGTTGGGGTTCCCGCCTGTATTGATCTCGTTTGTGCAGTAGCGTTAGGCCTTGCCGTTGCTGCCAAGCACGTTTTCAATCTTGTGGGTGTAGAGTTTAACCATCTCGTCGCGAGCGGGACCGCAGTACTTGCGGGGGTCAAATTCACCGGGTTTCTCGTTGAAGACCTTGCGTACAGCAGCGGTGAACGCCAGACGGCTGTCGCTGTCAATATTAATCTTGCAAACAGCACTCTTGGCTGCCTTGCGCAGTTGCTCCTCGGGGATACCTACTGCGTTGGGCAGTTTGCCGCCGTTTGAGTTGATGATGTCAACATACTCCTGTGGAACTGACGAAGAACCGTGGAGAACGATGGGGAATCCGGGGAGTTTCTCCATAACTGCATCGAGAACGTCGAATGCCAGGGGAGGAGGAACCAGACGACCGGTTTCGGGATCCTTGGTGCACTGTTCGGGAGTGAACTTGTAAGCACCGTGGCTGGTGCCGATGGAGATTGCCAGTGAGTCGCAACCTGAACGGGTTGCAAAGTCAATAACCTCCTCGGGCTTGGTGTAATGAGACTCGGCTGCACAAACCTCGTCCTCAACGCCTGCCAGCACGCCGAGCTCGGCCTCGACTGTTACGTCGAACTGGTGAGCATACTCTACAACCTTTTTGGTCAGAGCGATGTTCTCCTCGTAGGGGAGTGCCGAACCGTCAATCATGACGCTTGAGAAACCAAAGTCAACGCAGCTCTTGCAAACCTCGAAACTGTCACCGTGGTCCAGGTGGAGGCAAATCTGCGGTTTCTCCCAACCAAGTTCCTTAGCATACTCTACAGCACCCTGTGCCATGTAGCGCAGCAATGTCTGGTTGGCATAGTTGCGGGCACCCTTAGACACCTGCAGGATGACGGGCGACTTTGTTGCAGCACTGGCCTTGATGATGGCCTGCAGCTGCTCCATATTGTTGAAGTTGAATGCTGGGATGGCATAACCGCCATCAATAGCTTTGGCAAACATCTCGCGAGTATTCACGAGTCCTAAATCCTTATAACTTACCATATTGTTGATTTATTTATAAATTAGTTAAATTTCCTCTATAATTAAGAGCACAAAATTAACTATTAAATCCCGATTGTGCAAGTTTAATGACAAATTATTTTGTTTGACACTGATTTGTGGCATCAATGTGTGAACATTGCCAAGAAAAAGTGACGGGGCTGCTGTGTGGCAACCCCGTCACTGTGCTTATGCGTTGGGCAGTGATTACTGCTTCTTGCTTGACTTGGTGTTCATCTTGTAGAACGAACGGTATACGAAGTAGAGTGCAATCAGGATGAAGGCAACGCCAACGGCGGGAGCCATTTCCTTGAAGCTGTCGCTGATTGCGATTTCCATTGCCAGCACACCAAACAGGGTGGTGAACTTGATGATGGGGTTCAGCGCAACCGAACTTGTATCCTTGAAGGGGTCACCAACGGTGTCGCCGACAACCGATGCGTCGTGCAGCTCGGTGCCTTTGGCCTTGAGGTCAACCTCGACAACCTTCTTGGCGTTGTCCCATGCGCCACCGGCATTGGCCATGAACACTGCCTGGAACAGACCGAATACGGCAATCGAGATGAGGTAGCTGACAAAGAGGCAAACTGCGTCGTTGCCGCCGATGCTGGCGGGTGACGACAGGCAAGCGAAACCAAGTGCGAAGCAGAAGATGGCGAGGAAGATGTTGATCATACCCTTCTGGGCATACTCGGTACAGATTTCCACAACCTTCTGTGACTTGGCGATGTCGGCCTTCTTGGGTGCATTGGCGTCAAGTTTTATGTTGTTCTTGATATACTCAACGGCACGGTTGGCACCAGTGGTTACTGCCTGCATCGATGAACCGGTGAACCAGTAAACTACACAACCACCAAGGATGAATCCGAGGATTGAATAGGGGTTGAGCAGGGTGAGGATTTGTGCCGGCTCGATGCCCAGAGCAGACTTGATCATCAGGATGAGCGAGAAAATCATGGTTGTCGCACCCGCAACGGCTGTACCAATCAGCACGGGCTTGGCTGTTGCCTTGAAGGTGTTGCCGGCTCCGTCATTTGCCTCAAGATAGTATTTTGCCTTCTCAAAGTCGGGGGTGAAACCAAACTCGTCTTCGATTTCGGCCTTTGACTTCTCGATGTCGTCCTCGATGAGCGAGAGCTCATATACTGACTGTGCGTTGTCGGTAACGGGACCGTAGCTGTCAACGGCGATGGTCACGGGACCCATGCCCAGCATACCGAATGCAACCAGACCGAATGCAAAGATTGAGTAGTACTGGCTGAATACTGTCTCCATGCCAAACTGGTTAGATGCCAGATAAGCAACAAGCATCAGCAGGAAGAAGACGAGGCCGGTCCAGAAACTACCGAAGTTACCCGATACAAGACCCGAAAGGATGTTGAGCGACGCACCGCCCTGGCGCGAAGTCTCGACCACCTCGTTCACATGGATTGATGTGGGAGAGGTGAAGAGTTTTGTGATTTCGGGAATCAGGGCAGCACCCAGGGTACCGCAGCTGATGATGATTGAAAGGCCCAACCAGTACTGTTCGCCCATGTCCTTCAGCAGGAAGTAGCTGGTGGCGAATGTGCCGATGATTGACAGAATCGAGGTGATCCATACAAGGCTTGTCAGCGGCTGCTCAAAGTTGAGGTCGTCAACGTTGCTGTATTTGGCCTTTGAGATAACATTATTAATGTAATAAGAGATAATCGAAGTGACAATACCCAGGATACGCATCACGAAAATCCAGACGAGCAATTGAATCTGGAACTGTGTGGGCACTGCCAGCAGGATGAACGATACCAGAGCGACACCGGTCACGCCGTAGGTCTCAAAACCGTCGGCAGTCGGGCCAATGCTGTCGCCGGCGTTGTCGCCTGTACAGTCGGCAATCACACCGGGGTTGCGGGGGTCATCCTCGCCAATCTTGAATACCACCTTCATCAAGTCGCTGCCGATGTCGGCAATCTTGGTGAAGATACCGCCGGCAATACGCAGCGCGCTGGCACCGAGGGACTCACCAATGGCGAAACCGATGAAGCAACTTCCGGCCAGTTCGCCGGGCATGAACAGCAGGATGACAAGCATCAGCACGAGCTCCACACAAATCAGAAGCACACCGATGCTCATGCCTGCGCCCAGAGGGATGTTGAGAAGTTCAAGAGGCTTGCGACGCAGCGAGGCAAAAGCCATGCGAGCGTTGGCAAGGGTGTTCATGCGAACTCCAAACCATGCAACCATGTAAGACCCAAGCACACCGATTACTGTCCATGCAAGTACCAACAGTACATTACCAATAGCCATGCCTTCGAGTACTCCAAAGTACAGGGCTATTGCCAATCCGATGAACAGGAAAAGGATGCCAAGGAACTTACCCTGCTGTTTCAGGTAGGTTGAGCAGGTCTTGAAAATCACGTTGCCCATTTCAAGCATCGACTCGTGGGCTCTTAGTTTCCTGACACGGTAGAACTGCCAGTATCCGAAGAGGGCTCCAAGAATCACAACCAGAAATCCCCAATAGAGGATTGAGGTCTTGCTATCAGTTGCAAAACCGTCCGGCATTTTCAAGTTGGCCTCGCTGGCTGCCAGCGAAACCGGAAGCATTAGCGCCGCTAATGCAGAAAGCATCTTTTTCATTAGTAAACTGTAGTTTAGTTTATCGTAATTAGTTAATAAATTCGGTCAAAAATATTGCACTCTGCAATTTTTAAGCGTGTAAAATTACAACTTTTTGCCCAAATAACAAAATTTAATAATTAAAAAATGCTATCGCCAGATGTGTCGGCACTCGTTGCTGTTGCCGTTTGCAAATACTGTGTACGGTCTCTAATATGCTAATTCACAAAAAAAACGGACTCCGTTGCGAAAGTCCGTTTTTTGTATAGCATCGTTAATGTTATTTAACAATTATCTTCGGCTGTAGGTCCTGATTTGGAACGAGCGCATCATGTATTTGTTGTTGCCGTCGGCAAAACTGATGTTGAAGTCGGCAACGCCGTTTTTCAGTTTCTTGTCGGCAACCACCTCGGCCTTGTAGCGCACAGCGTGGCCGGGACCCAGCTCACTGATGATGGCTGTTGGCGACAGGTAGATGTGCTTGGTGCCGGTCACCGTGATGACGGGTGCGATATTGTAAACATACTCATTGCCGACATTGCGGATTTCAAAAACCAGCGTCGAGTGCTCGTTGGCGCTGATGCCGTGGTCTTCTATTCCTTCAATCAGGCGTATGTTGTCAATGTCGAGGTTCGCATACGGGCTGTTGTAGTCGTTCTGGTAGTAACTGTCGTCACAGCGGTTGTTGTAGTATCCGTCCGATGACGAGTATTCGCCCGACTGTGTCTTTGGGGCTGTCACGGCAGCACCGGCTGCACCGCCAACTACCATGCCAATCAGTCGTCCGGCGTCATGACCGCGCCATCCGCCCAGGATGCCGCCGATGCTCGACCCGAACATGCCGCCCAGTGAGGCGCCCGCGACGGTTCCGGCCATCTGGCGTGAGGTGGTGCAACTTGTTGACATCAGCATGAATGCCGCTGTGGCAAGGACTAAAATCTTTTTCATTTTATTGATATTTAGTATTGTTTATAAATTCGGTTTTGTGTTTTAGACTATCAAAACCTCTTTTGGTTTACTCGCGGGGTGCTCATTTTTTCTCGACGATGGTCAGCAGGTGGTCGCGCACGCGGTTCATCAGCCATCGCGGTGTCGAGGTGGCTCCGCAGATGCCGATTTTCTCTTTGCCCACGAGCCACGCGGGGTCAATCTCCTTCTCGTTGCTGATCAGGTGTGAGTCGGGGTTGGCGTCGGGGCACTCGGC
>JAGHSV010000114.1 GCA_018065665.1 Candidatus Sodaliphilus aphodohippi | reverse complement strand
GTCTGCACCCGACTTGCTGACGGGCTGGCCGTGGGTGCTGCATTTGCCCTCAAAGTTCTCGCCGTCGGCGGTGACACATCCGCGGCCCATGATGGTATGGCCCACGATGAGGGTGGGGCGCTCGGTCTCGGCGTTGGCTGTGTCAAGTGCGCGCGCAATCTCGGTGGGGTTGGTGCCGTCCACCTCAATCACGTTCCAGTTCCATGCGCGATACTTGGCGGCGGTGTCCTCGTTGCTGACGGCGTCGCAGTCGGTCGACAGTTGCACCGTGTTGCTGTCATAGAACATGACGAGGTTATTCAGGCCGAGATATCCGGCGATTCGTCCGGCTTCCTGAGAGATGCCCTCCTGAATGCCGCCGTCGCTGATAAAAGCGTAGGTTTTATGTGCCCACTGCTCACCAAACCGTGTCGCGATAAAGCGTTCGGCAATGGCACAGCCGACAGCCATCACATGGCCTTGTCCCAGTGGCCCCGAGGTATTTTCGACTCCGTGTTTCACGTCAAGCTCGGGATGGCCCGGGGTGATGCTTCCCCAGGTGCGGAACGACTGGATGTCGTCAAGGGTGTACTTGCCGGTGAGGAAGAGCACACTGTAAAGCATTGGCGACATGTGACCGGGGTCAAGGAAGAATCGGTCACGGGCAAACCATGTCGGATCATCGGGGTCGGTTACCAGATAGTTACTGTAAAGCGTGTTTATAAAGTCTGCGCCACCCATCGCTCCGCCGGGGTGGCCCGAGTTGGCCTTCTCGACCATGCTTGCTGCCAGGATGCGGATGTTGTTGGCGGCAAGGTTCATTTGTTTTTCGTTGAACATAGATTGTAAAATATATGTTGTTTCAAATTATGGTACGAAATTACATAAAAATCATTTGACAACCAAATATTATTGCCAAAATATTGACTAAAAAAGTTGCCGTGGTTCAAAGCCACGGCAACTATATTATATAAGGTGTAATCAAGTCGGGTTATTATTCCTCTCTCTTGGTGGGCTTGCTGCCGATGAGAGCGTAGAATAACATGTAAGCCACGCCAGCAACAATCAGCCAATAGCTCTGGATGTAACCGATTGAACCGGCAAGCATATCCTGTACCAGAGGCACAACGCCACCACCGACAACCATTGTCATGAACAGGCCTGATGCAGCAGCAGTGAACTTGCCAAGGCCTTCAGTAGCAAGGTTGAAGATGCCACCCCACATAACCGAAGTGCAAAGACCGCAAAGAACTAAGAATAAGCACTTGATTGGAAGCTTTCCGCCGGTAAATTTAATGATAGCTAAGTCTAATGGACTTTCCTCAGTACCGGGAAGAGTAAACGTCTGCGACTCGGGAACAAAGATTGCAGCCAGAAGCAGCGCTAAAGCTACCGAGCAAACTGTCACAACCTGGGCACGAGTTGAAACCTTACCACTAATGAATGATGAGGTGAGACGGCCCACAAGCATAAGCAACCAATAAATTGCCGCAACTGTTCCGGCAATAGCAGCCGAACCAAGAACACCGTTTGTGTCACTGAGGTAGAAAATCATTTCACCGGGGATACCAACCTCAACACCAACATAGATGAAAATTGCTATGATACCCAAGACAAGGTGACGGAAACCAAGTGCACCTTTAATCATCTCAGTCATGTTTCCTTCGGCCTGTTCGGGCTCCTGAAGCTTGGTGAAATAAATAATTACAAATGAAACGGCAAAAATACCCATGGCGATGAGCAAGAGCGGCGAAACATCTCCCATAGAGGTCTTGTCTGTAACTTGACCAATCATTGTACCAACGAGAAGCGGAGTGCAGGTACCGGCAAGTGAGTTCAACGAACCGCCAGTCTGGATGAGCTGATTACCCTTGTTGCCACCGCCGCCAAGGAGGTTGAGCATGGGGTTAACCACTGTGTTGAGAATACATACACAGAAACCGCAGATGAAAGCACCCGTGAGGTACACAACATAAGTGCTGATAGCAGCACCGTCAAGTGAACTTGACAGATACTGAACTGCGATACCAATAAAACCAAGAGCAAGGGCTACAAGAGAAGTCTTCTTGTATCCAATCTTGGTGATCATCATACCTGCAGGTATTCCCATGAAGAGATAAGCTGCAAAATTCATCATGTTCCCCATCATACCAGCCCACTCATATTGGATCTTCCAAATTTGACCGAATGGGGCAGCCATGTTAGTCACAAAAGAAATCATTGCGAAGAGGAACATCATCGCAATAATGGCAACCAATTTGCCGTTTTTGTTTTCTGTTGACATTTTTACTTAGTGTTATTATTGTTAATAATTAAATTTCTGCTGAAAATCCAACCACAAAGTTAATCAAAAAAATCTTTAAACAATGTGTGACTGCAAAAAAAATTAATGTATTGGCCGATAAAGTTGATTTTTGAAACAAAAATAACTGTTTTTTTGCTTGAACTTCTGCTGGGACAACATGGTTTGTGATTTTTTATGCCGGCAAGCGAGGACGGCGTTTTTTTTGATGGCTATCAACGGTGGCGGGCACTGGCATACCCCGATATTTGGCATTCACTGAGCCGATAGGGCAGAGGCCGCGCGGGTACAAAAGTCTTAATACTCGCGTGGACCGAAGATGGCGGTGCCGATGCGGACCAGGGTGGAACCGTGCCGGACGGCGATGGACCAGTCGTCGCTCATGCCCATGCTGACCTCGGCAAAGGCGGGTGAGCCGGCAAAGGCGGTGCTCTTGAGCGTTTCGAACACCTGCTGGACGGTAGCGAACTCTCTCTCGACCTGCGTCATGTCGTCGGTGTTGGTCGCCATGGCCATCAAACCTGTTATGGTGACATTGGTCAGTCCGTCAAGTTCGCCGCTATTGGCAGCCTCGAGCAGTTCATCGGGTGTGAACCCCGATTTGGTCTCTTCTTGGGCCACATGCAACTGCAGCATGACCTGTATGGTGCGGCCGATGCGTGCAGCCTCTTTGTCAACGAGCCGCAGCAGCCGCAGCGAGTCGATGCTCTGGATAACCGTGGCGTGCTGGACTGCCAGCCGGGCCTTGTTGGTTTGCAGGTGCCCGATCAGGTGCCACTCTACGTCATCGGGCATCTGTGGCGTTTTTGACGCAAGTTCCTGGACGCGGTTCTCCCCGAAGATGCGTTGGCCGGCGTCGTAGGCTTGCTGTAGGCGTTCAATCGGGTGGTATTTTGAAACAGCCACAAGGCGCACACCCGCCGGGAGCTGCGCCTTGATGGTTGTTATGTTGCTGGCAATGTCTGACATCACTCTTGCTTCTCGGCTTCCTTGTCGGCAGTTGTGCGTTGCAGGTCGGCTGCAAACACATCCATCAGCGGAGTCTCGGTGATGGAGGCAATCTCGTAGTCGGCCATGGTGTCCTTCATTCCCTCGAGATAGACTGTTAGGGCCTCTTTGAACTCGCGAGCCTGTACCAGTTGGAACGACGCAGTCTTTTTCTCGACTGCTGTCTTCTCGTCGATGGTGATGAAGTTTGTCTTTACCTTATACCACTTGTCGCCAACCTGGTTGTAGAAGATATCGCTCAGGTTGATGCGGCGTACGGCTGCCACCGAGAATTCTCCCGAGATAAAAGGCTGCATCTCCTCGGTGATGCGTGCTTCGGCCTCGGTGAACGAGAGCGCGTCCACCAGGTAGGGTTCAGTTACTGTCTTCTGGATGCCGTTCTCGAGCATCTTGTCATATTTTACTTTGCATTCAAACCACTGTGACATAGTTTATTTTGAGTTTTATTTGTTGTTAGATAAGTTTTTTGCATATTCCATGCCGGCTCTGAAAGCCTTCACGTTCATCTCGACGATGTTGGCGCCCTTTGCGCCGAAGATGGTGTCGATGGCGTCCTCAATCTGCTGGGGCTCGATGTCGATGAATGGAGCTGCGGCACCCAGGAGCACCATGTTTGAGGTGCGTGGCGATGCCACCTCCTTGGCCATTGCGTCCATGTCGAAGGCAACCGTGCGGGGCCATGCCTCGAGCGCGGCGTTGATGTTGTCCATCTCGGGATAGTTGGGGATGTTGACAAAGGGTGCGGTGTTGGTCACTATCCAGCCATTGGGTTTCAGATACTGCACATAGCGCAGTGCCTCCATGGGCTCGAGCGACACGATGAGGTCGGCGCCTCCAGTGGGGATGAGGTCGCTGGCGATGGGGCTGCTGCTGATGCGCAGGTTGCTCTGTACGTCACCGCCGCGCTGGCTCATGCCGTGAACCTCGGCCTGCTTGATATATAAGTCCTGCTTGAGCGCTGCGGCTCCCAGGATGGTGGCAATCGAGAGGATTCCTTGTCCACCGACGCCTGCCAATACTATATCGGTCTTCATATATGTCTTTCTGTTATTGAGTTAAACGATTATTCTTATTTTTTCTTGGCCGCGTGGCGTCGGGCTGTCTGCAGGCACTCGCGTCGTGAAACGATTACCGAGAGTCCCTGGTAGTCAATCTCTTCCTTGAACAGGCGTACCATGTCGTCATGATTTTTGGGCAGTGAGTCGATGGTGCGGACGTGGTCGGGGTGAGCGCCGAGGCCGAGGCAAATCTGCTCCAGTTTGCCGGTACCCTGCGAGTCTTGGCCGCCGGTCATGCCGGTAGTGAGGTTGTCGCTGATGATGACGGTCATCGGGGTGTTCTCGTTGATGGCGTCGAGCAGACCTGTCATGCCCGAGTGGGTGAAGGTCGAGTCACCGATGATGGCAACGGCGGGATGCTGGCCGGCAGTGGCTGCACCCATCGCCATGGTGATTGATGCGCCCATGTCGAGAACGGTGTTGATGGCGTGGAACGGTGCCAACCATCCGAGGGTATAGCAACCGATGTCACCAAAGACACGGGCGTTCTCATACTTGCCCAGCACTTCGACAAGTGCGCCGTAGACGTCGCGGTGACCGCAACCCTGGCACAGTGCGGGGGGGCGGGGCATTACAACCTGGCTGTTGGGTTGGGTCTCGAGTGGCTCCAGACCGATGGCGGCGCGTACGCTGTCGGGGGTGAGCTCGCCGGTGCGGGGCAGTTCGCCGGTCAGTTTGCCCTTGATGGCTTTGCCGCAGTCCAGCAGTCCGCGCAGGCTCTCCTCGATGACGGGCTGGCCTTCCTCGATGACGAGGATGCTCTCGCAGCTGTCAACCAGTTGCTTGATTTTGCCAACGGGCAGCGGATATTGCGATATCTTCAGCACGGGCATGGGGCAACCGTTGGGGAAGTTTTCCATCAGGTAGTTATAGGCGATTCCCGATGCAATGATGCCCATCTTGTGGTCGGGACCGTCGGTCAGCACGTTGTAGGGCGAGTTCTCTGACTCCTCTACAAAACGCTTGTTGTCTTCAATAAGCTGTTTGTACCGTACGCGGGAATTGGCAGGCAGCAATACCCACTGGCGAGTCTGCTCGGGGTACGAAATGCTGTTCTGCTCGCGGGGCTCACTGCACTCGACAACGCCGCGCGAGTGGGCAATGCGCATCACCATGCGCATCAGCACGGGGATGTGAAGGCGCTCCGACATGTCGAGGGCATATCCGGCCATGTCATAAGCTTCCTGCTGGTTTGACGGTTCCATCGAAGGAATCATGGCGAACTTGGCATAGAAGCGCGAATCCTGCTCGTTCTGTGACGAGTGCATCGAGGGGTCGTCGGCAGCGACTACTACAATGCCGCCGTTGGCTCCGGTCATGGCCGAGTTTACAAAAGCATCGGCGGCAACGTTCATGCCGACGTGCTTCATGCATACCATGGCACGCTTGCCGCAGTAGGACATTCCAAGGCCCTCTTCCATGGCGGTCTTCTCGTTGCTTGACCAGTGGCTGTGGATGTTGCGTTCACGCGCGGTTGCGTTTGTCTGGATAAATTCGGTGATTTCGGTTGATGGTGTGCCGGGGTAGGCAAAGACTCCCGAGAGTCCGGCGTTGATGGCGCCCAGGGCCAGAGCTTCGTCACCCAGCAGTAGTTTCTTGTTGTTAACTTTGTCCATAGTGTTATCTAATTAACCAGTTAGCGGTAAAATTGTAAACAAATAATCACGCATAACGCTGATTCGTAGGGTTTTGACTTAATAAAGTCCCTGGCGCAAACCAACGTATGCACAACTTTTAGGCAAATTTCGCCAAAATTATTGATGTATGCAAGAGATTCTCCCTAAAAAATCTCATTAATATCATAATTCAACAAACATCTTGATGCGCTGTTCAAGCAGTTGCATGTCCTGATCGGACGACAGTACCGAGACGCACACCCTTACTCCCGCCTGACGGCTGCCGGTCTCTTTCAGCGAAATGGCCGAGATGCCGCACCTGAGCAGCCTCAGCAGCAATTCCTCGTTATCAAGCCCTTGATAACCAATGGTGAAGAAGAAACCGTCACCAATGTTGGCGTCACCGTCTTTATCATATACGATATTGAAACCGTATTTGGTGAAAAGACCTTTGATTATGTGGGCGCGGCGGGCATACTCCCGGGTCTCGCCGACAAAATCATATTCGCCGTTGACTGCGGCTTTCATCATCGCGGATATTGCATGTTGGGCCGAGTGGGAGGTCCCCGACGATGCGACATAAAGGAACGTCAAGGCAAAACTTTCGCCCATTCGCCCGATGCCGTACAGCTCTTTCAGCTGTTTGTACTCGCGTTTGTAGAGCTTGTTGGAGAATGCAACAAGCGAGATGCGCTCGCCTGCATAACTGAAGATCTTTGATGCCGACAGCATCAGGACGTAATTGTCGGTGTAGTTTGCAACGGTTGCTTGGAACGGTGCCTCGAAGGGCTTGGAAATGTCTGTGCGGAAATCCATGCCCAGGTAGGCAAGATCCTCAAGGACAATGACATCATATTTGGTGGCGCACTCACCGATAATCTGCAGTTCTTCCTCGGTCAGGCAGACCCAGGTGGGGTTGTTGGGGTTGGAGTATAACAGGGCGGCCACATTGCCTTTTGAGAGATATTCTTCGAGTTTCTCACGCAATTTCTCCGACCGGTAGTTATAAATGTCAAATGACTCGTAGTTGATTCCCAGCACATGTGAATGCAGCATGTGCGGAGAAAAACCGGGATTGATATACAGGATGGTGTCTTTCTCTTTTTGCAGTTTCGAGCATTGGAAAATGAGGTTGAAACTGCCCTGCATTGACCCAACTGTAGGGATGATGCATTCGGGGTTGATGTCCAGGTTGATGAATGCTTTGATGAATTCCGAGGCGTTTGCTTTGAGTTCGGGTATGCCCGTGATATTCGGATAAATGGAGGCAACGCCATCGTCAAGCGCGCGTTTTTGGGCATCGACGCCAATCTGACAGGCTTTCAGTCCCGGAACTCCAAATTCAAGGTGCGAAAATCGGGTGCCGCTAAGGTCTTCAAGGGCTTTTGCTACACCGCAGCACTGTTTGATGGTCGCGTCTGAGATATGGTCAATGTCCATTTCATGCAGAACTTTGTTTAGAGTCTCGTCACTAATTGGTAAATTCATGATGAGTCGTGCCCGTTATCGGGTTTTAAAGTGTTAGTAGATTCGTTAACTTAAAAATTAAAACCTGTCAATGATTGATGCTTTTAAATAATTAGAAATTAACCAAAACAAGTATAATTTGTGTGCAAAGTTCGTAAAAAATCTTGACATATGCAAGAAAACCGAGGAAAATTCTGGCAAATAAACAAAGAAACGATTTTCCACCGTGTCAGGGTGGAGAGGGGGCATCGCCTTAGGGGCATGGCGAACTGGGATGCCGAAGCAATCAAAACAACAGTGATAATCGGCTTTTCCCATCATTCGGGACCGATTATTTTGTAAAGTTGGTGCTTTGCACTATAAACCATTATTTTCTGTTTTTTATGGCCAACAATCGGCCAATTTCGCCGTGCAGATGCGCATTTTATCATTTTTTTTGCCGAAGTTCTTGTGTATTAGGATTTTTTTATCTAAATTTGCGAAGAATGTTTTTTTACTGTCTTATTGGAGTTTTGTATATTTAGAAAATATCAAATAAATAGAAGCTCTCTTAATGATCAGTAATTACTTTGTAGAACTCACATTATAAATACAAACATTATGAAAAAAGGATTACTTCTCTTGATGCTCGTCGTGTCCGCTTTGTCGGTGATGGCCGAAAATGCCATTGTCGTATGGCAGAGGAACGGGGCAAAAACTGAATTTTCTTTTAAGCAGAACCCCAAAACAAGTTACAATGGCAATAACTTTGTCATTTCGACCGACGACCAGGAAGTGTCATTTAATGTCTTGACGCTTCAGAAGGTTACCTTTATACTTGATTCCGACTCGGGTATAAAGGACGTTAAGGTTGATGCAAAGTTCCGTTTCCATGACAATGTCATTGATGTCAGCGGTGCTACTCCGGGCAGTCTGTTAAGGATTTTCAGCATTAAAGGAAACCTTTGCGGCAAGTTTATTGTCGACAATGACGGCCGCATCAGTGTGGATCTTGGCTCCTATACCAGTGGAGTCTATATTATTAACCTTGGCAAAGCCTCTTATAAAGTCATTAAGCGATGAAACATGTTTTTTCTCTCATTGTTGCTGTTTTTACTTTGTTGACAGCAACGGCACAGGACATCAACCTGGTTCAGGCCCAACAGATTGCCAAAGACTTTGCAGCAACCCGGGTTGCTGTGGCTCAAAATGGTGCGTCCCAGTCCAATGTGACTATGGCATATAGCCTGGCGTCTAATGTTGAGTCGGGCTCAACAAACCTCTTTGTTTTCAACCGTGGGGCAAATGGCGGTTTTGTCATTGTTTCGGGGCGTGGCGATACCGATGACGAGATTCTCGGGTGGTGCGACCACGGTTCGTTTGACTATTTTACGGCACCTCCCCAAATCCAGGCATTGCTGAAGAACTATTCCCGGGCAATTGATTCATTGCGCGTTAACCCCAATATCAGCGCCGAACACAAAGTCCGCAAGGCAGCCGCTTCGAGCAATGCTGTTGTCAAGGTGGCCCCGCTGCTTACGACCACATGGAGCCAGTGGTGGCCATATAACATGTATTGCCCCGAGGGCTGTCCAACTGGATGTACAATCACTGCTGCGGCCCAGGTCATGAACTATTGGAAATGGCCAAAGACTGGTTATGGCTCGTTTACCCACGAGGGTTTGGGAGTGACTGTCGATTTCTCAAAATCAACATACGATTGGGATAACATGGCCAACGATTACTCCAACAAATCTTCACATTCACAGGAAGAGAACGCTGCTGTTGCCAAACTGATGTATGATTTGGGTATCGCCTTTGGTGCAAATTATCATCCCGAGGGAACCTCGGCGGGTGTCATGCAGTATCCGTTTTCCGATTTCTTCCGTTATGACCCCAATATGAAGGTGGTTACTTCCACAACCAATATGGCATCCTATATCAAGAGCGAATTGGACATTTCCCGCCCGGTAATCTATACCGCTTATCGTGAAGGCGGACTCGGGCACGCACTTGTTTGCGATGGCTATGACAGTGAGGATTATTTCCACTTCAACTATGGTTGGGGCGGTTCTTACGACGGATTCTATAAGTTGGGCGCACTTCACCTGTATAACGACAACATGGCAGTGCTGGGAGGCATCCAGCCCACTGGCAGTGACATCGTTGAACTTGACGGGATGACTTACTACATTCTTGGCAATGGGGATGCCGAACTGAAGAATTGCAGTGCAGAGTCGGGCGACGTGACAGTGCCCGACTATATCACCGTAGGTGGCGTGAAGCATCCCGTCACCCGCATCAATAAAGGCGCTTTAACCTATAACCGTCAGTATGGCACGCTTACCATCGGCAACAATGTCCGCAACATCGCTCCCAGCGCTTTCATCGCATGCAAGATTAACACTCTTGTCGTTGGCGATGCAGTCGAGGAGATTGGAGACCAGGCATTCAGTGCAAGCAATATCATGAATATCACTCTTGGGAAGTCGGTTAAACGTATCGGCAAGAATGCGTTTTATGCATGCGTTGCGAGTACTGTAACTTGCAACAGTGATGCAATTGAGGTCGATGACAACGCCTTCGGTGCCACCTACTTGCAGGATTGCGAATGGTTTAAGAACATAACCCGTCTTGGCAGTGGCGCAATGGCGATGACCCGCATCAGCAACCCCGTATTCGAAAAACTGACCTATGTCGGCAGCAGGGCCTTTGCAAGCACATCTATCTCAAATGCGACTTTCCCCGCTTCGCTAAAGTATATCGCTCCCGACGCTTTCTGGGGCGCACTCGTCAGCAATATTACCATCGACCAGAACAACCCATGGCTAAAAGTGTATAAGCGTTATATCACAAACAAGGCCCAAACGCGTGTCCTGGTTGCTCTGAACTCACCTCAAACCGATTATAGTTACGGTATCCCCAATACGGTCATTAAACTCGAACCGAAATCTTTCGGGACCGGAACAAAGTCCGTGACAATACCGTCATCGGTTCTTGAAATGGAAGGTGCATTCAGCAATTGCAGCAGGTTGTCATTGGTTAAGTGCAACGCCATTGTCCCTCCTGTTATTACCGATGCAACTTTCAACGACGCCATCTTCTCCAGCGTCAATGCCAAACTGTATGTTCCAAACGGTTGCGAAACCCAATATGCCAACGCTCCCGGGTGGAGACGCTTTGCCGGGAACATCTATGGCTCGCTCGAATATAACCCCGACGACATGCCACCGGTGGTTTATAACATGACTGTCCACCGCAACGATGGGCAGGGCATCACCAAGGATGTCAAGGAAATTGGCAGTATGTCGATTAATTCCCAGAAACTGGTCGTTGACGATTGGAGCACCGATGTCGCTATGGTTGACAGCATCACATGGAACTTTGACTTTGTGTATGACAATGCCGAGGTCTTTGTCGTTAACGATACTGCACTGACAGCCAAAGGCGAGAACTGCACCGTTAAACTGGATCCCACGGTAATCAACGGTGAAACTCTGCTCACGATTAACACTTCTCTCAATTGCCCGGACAAAATCAATGGGGCAAAGAACAGCAAGGTTGTCGAAGTCAGTCTTGGCGAAGGAATCCACGAGCTGACAGGTACAATTGAAATACGCGTCCCGATGGAGTTGGGAGAGGGTGAGGTAGCGTGTGCCGCATGGTACAACCCCGAAGCAGGGGGCTGGGAACCTGTTTGCGGCAACTATGACACCACGACAGGCGAACTCTGCATTCTCACTGACCACCTGTCAACATTCGGGTGCTTTACGGTCAACAACCCCTTTACTGCCGGAGCGCAAATCAATGTCTCTAACGATATTCAGCAGTTTGTTCTCCCCGAACTCGACATGCCGATATCTCAGATTGTGGAGAACCTGAAGGCTCTTGCCGATGACCCGATACCTGAAGTAACCGGATTCGATATGTATGCCAATCAGTTGGGAACTGTCTTGTCGTTGGGTAACGACGTTATCTTCAACTATGCCAATGCTGCAGGCTTCACTAACAAGTTTGCCGAAAAAATCAGCGCGAGAATCGGTTACCTCGGTATTTCGTTGAGCATCTATCAGTTGCTCAAGGCTTCTTACTACAACCAGGAGGAGCAGATAGCCGGCAATTCGCTGAAGTTGATTCTTACCGGTGCCCAGATGCTGGCCGACAAATTAGTCGGTACTAAAATCCTGACAGCCTCCTTGGCAACTGTTGCATGGCTTGACTATTGCATTAACAAGTTTGGCGAAACAGCCTGGGAAATCCGCAAGGACCAGTATCAGCGTGGTTTTGACAACTACTATGCAACTCGCGGTTTCCGCTCGACCCAGGACTGGTACAAACGGCTGTATCCCATCTGCAACCGTACCGACCTGACCGAGCAGGGCTTGAAGGATGCCATAACAAAAGAGGTGCACGATTATTGTTGGAAATTCTGGAACCTGCCGGCCGATGAACAGGTTGAGTTTTTTGAGCAGGAATATAAAAATGGTCCCGTTTCTGGCCAGGGTCTGAACGAGAACATCCGCCAGACTCTATCAGGCACGCTCGAGAACGAACTCTATAGCGGCATTCTGACCAGCGTATTCGAGGCTATCAAGAAGCATAAACAGGTCGAGGCAAACAAACAGGCATTCAGTGATTTCAAAGACTTGTGCTCAAACCTCAACCGTTGGGTGACCATGACCATTCACGACAGCGAATTCAGCGGTGAGGCAAGTGACAACAACAAGTCAGAGTTTGCAGGTTACACAGCACGCATTGCCGGAATCGCCGAGAAGACCTCGGTGGTTGTCGACCCCAAGGCTTGGGAATGTGAACTGGACGACAGCGGTACGGGCAAAATCAATTTCACCGCTTACGGATTCATCAACGCCGAAGCAAAGCCCGAAATCCAGCTGTTTAATGAAAAGAACGAGTGCGTCTATCGCTATCCGTTCGAAATCAACGAAAGGAGTTACTACGGCGCGCCGACTGCGCTCTATGCCGATGTGGACTTGCGGGAGAACGGCATCGAGGTGCCGCCCCAAGACGAATGGCACATCACAATCAATCCTGCGTACAGCTATTTTGACGACGATGGCAAACCGGCCGACATGATTGATTTGGAATCGGTTTATGGTGTTGACACTCTCGGAGTTTTTGCGGGTATTAAAGAGGCATTGTCCAAGAATCGTGACATTAACCTTGACGAGAACGGCAACTTCACCATTAAGACCGACGACGTCACCATCACCGGTAATATCGACCCGAAGAAGCGTGCAGGTACGGCAACGTTCACGCTCAAGGCAACAAGCGAGGGCACTAACCCCTGGACCGATGAACAATATTTTGACTTCTGGTGGTCTATCGTGATGCGTACCTACGACGTCCCCGATCCCGTGTCAATCATCAAGGATTTCACTGCCAACTACCAGTTGACGGGAGATGTGACTATTGGCTACTCCGAGCGAGCCGATTGTTACATATTCCACTTTGACGGCAACGGCAGCTTTGATTTCACCGGTGAAAGGTGGGGGAAAGGACTGGATGTGGACTACGACTGGGAAAATGGATGGTTCTATACGTCCAAGAAGATGGAAACAAAGGGCATACATGTCAATGATGGCAAAATAAAACTTAGTGCCGACTTGCTATATTAACCATCGCCTAAGATAGGACCAAACTACAACAACCGTCCCCGGCAACACAGCCAGGGACGGTCTTTTTCATTCTATCAAAAGGAATGGTGCTAAACCATGAATGTATCAGAGGTTAGAGTGCAAGGTTGTCGGCGGTGGCAAAGTGGCGGAAACGCTCGCCTAACGCGCGCGAGAATGCCTCGCATGCCTCGATGCCGGTGCAGTGCCCGGTGGCAACGTCGATGCCCGGGTAACGGGAGCCCAGCTCACGTGCAATTCCTTCGGCATTGTCGCCCTCTCCGTCAAGCAGGTGGGTGCCGCCTACAAATGCCTTGACGCCGGCGATGCCGGTTGCCTTGACACATGACGCGATAATGTTGAGCACGCCGCAATGGGAACACGCCGACAGTACAACCAACCCGTCGGGTTCGGCAATGGCAATGGCCAGTTCGTCATCGGGCTCATAGGGCATGACCTTATTGTTTACTGTGACATGCAGATGCCGGTTGCCGTACGGTCGTGGACTCGTGGCTTGTGAGCAAAAGACGAGATGCACTCCGGGAACGATTTGACAATCATTGTCCATGAACCTGAACCTCGGTCGGTATTGGTGCAACACCTCGATGTCGGGCGACAGCGGGTGCATCAATCCTCCACGCGAAGACGAGTAGTCGCGACCGAATATTTTGCCCGATGCATAGACCAGTGCCTTATTGTTGTTTTCAAGAAAACGTTTTAACCCTCCGGTGTGGTCGTTGTGCCCGTGCGAGAGCACGAGCGTGTCAATGCTCTTGACATCAATGCCCATTGCCAACGCATTGTCAATGGCACGGCCGCTGCGTCCCGTGTCCAGCAACAACTGCTGCTCGCCAGTCCGGACCAGCAACGACAACCCGTGCTCGTGATGCAGCAACGGGTTGTCCGACGCGGTGTTGTCAATCAGTACCGTAACTTGTACCATGAGAGTACTGTCACTTCAATGCTTCCAGTGCCTCGTTATATTCGCTTACAAGTTCGTCAAACACTTGCGAGACAGTTTGGATGGGCTTGCCGCGGAGAAGGGCAGAGGTCTGGCCGATTTCAATCTCGCCGGTCTCGATGTCACCGTCAAAGATGCCGCGTTTGGTGGCGCCCAACCCGATGATGTCAAGTAGCCGTTCGGCGCTTGCACCCTCGTTCTCGGCCTCCTCAATCTTGGTGTAGAAACCGCCCTTGGCAAGACGTGTGGGCGACAGTTTGCGCAGCAGCAGTTTGGTGTCGCCTTCGCCCAGGTCCAGGCAACGCAGCTTGAATGCCTCGCTGGCGCTGCTCTCCTGAGTGAGAGCAAAGCGGGTGCCAATCTGAACACCCTCGGCACCAAGCACGCGTGTGGCGAGTATGCCGCGTCCGGTAGCAATGCCGCCGGCGGCAATCAACGGCAGCGATGTGGCCTTGCGAACGGCCGGAATCAGGCACATGGTCGATGTCTCCTCCTTGCCGTTATGGCCGCCGGCCTCAAAGCCCTCGGCAACGACGGCGTCAACGCCGGCTTGCTCACACTTGGCTGCAAAAACCGACGATGCCACCACGTGGGCAACCTTGATGCCGTTGTCGTGAAGGAACGACGTCCACTTCTTGGGACTGCCGGCGCTGGTGAACACCACGGGGACATGCTCCTCGGCAATCACCTTGATGAAATCGGGGGCCATCTGGCTCATCAGAGGCACATTAACGCCAAAAGTCTTGCCGTCAACGGCATCGCGGCACTTGGCAATGTGCTCGCGCAGCAGTTCGGGTGTCATCGACCCCGCACCAATCAGGCCCAGACCGCCAGCATTACTTACCGCAGCTGCCAGCCGCCAGCCGCTGCACCATACCATACCCCCCGCAATAACGGGATACTTTATTCCAAATAAGTCACAAACTCTGCTATACATTATTATATCGTTTAGTGTTCAACAAATATTTTGACAAATTTAGTATAAAAACGACATACATGCAAATTTTGGTTGCTCATGTTCGCAAAGTTTTGTATCTTTGCAGTAAGCAATGTTATTAAACGATGAAGGATTTTAATTTCTATACACCGACACGCGTGGTGTTCGGACGCGAGAGTGAAGACAAGGTGGCTCAACTGATTAGGGACTGCGGCGGCAGCCGTGTCCTGGTGCACTATGGTGGTGGCAGTGCCCGACGCTCGGGGCTGCTCGACAAGGTACTGCGCCAGCTGGCCGATGCCGGACTCTATGCCGTTGAATTGGGCGGAGTTATCCCCAATCCCGTCCTGTCGATGGTCAGGCGTGGCATCGACGTGTGCCACCGCGAGAACATTGACTTCATTCTTGCCGTGGGCGGCGGCAGCGTGATCGACTCTGCCAAGGCAATCTCATACGGTGCGCTCTACGAGGGCGACGTCTGGGACCTGTGGGGCGGCAAGGCTGTGGCAAGCCGGGCGCTTCCTGTTGGAACGGTGCTCACCATTCCCGCTGCCGGCAGCGAGATGAGCGACAGTTGTGTCATCACCAACGACGAGAACGGTATACTCAAGCGTGGTTTTAACAGCGAACTGAGCCGTTGCCGTTTTGCTGTCATGAACCCCGAACGCACCTTCACCTTGCCGCCTTACCAGACCGCGGCTGGCGCGACCGATATCATGATGCACACCATGGAGCGTTACTTCTGCGCCCATCAGGACATGACCCTGACCGATGCCATCGCCGAGGCGCTGCTGCGAACCGTCAAGGACTGCACGCTGCAGGTCATGGACAACCCCGAGGACTACCGGCTCCGCGCCCAGATTATGTGGGCGGGCAGCCTTGCACACAACAACCTGACCGAGTGTGGAGGCGAGAAGGACTTTGCCACCCATCGTCTCGAGCACGAACTGAGCGGTATGTTTGACGTCACCCATGGTGCCGGCCTTGCTGCGCTGTGGGGCAGTTGGGCACGCTATGTGATGCCCCGTCATGTCAGCCGCTTTGTCCAGTTTGCCGTTAATGTCATGGGAGTATCCAACGATTTCACCGACCCCGAGGGCACTGCACTGCGCGGCATCGAGGCCATCGAGGACTTCTATCGCCGCATTGGCATGCCAACCAGCATCGGAGAGTTGCTGGGACGCACTGTGACCGATGACGAGATTGCCGAGATGGTCGACAAGTGCAGCCGCGGAGGCAAGATTGTGCTCGGTTCAATCGAGAAAATCGGCACCGACGCCATGACCGCTATTTACCGCATGGCAAATAAATAACAGTAACAACTAAAAAATAAATATGAAGCTGAAACTAACACCAGACGAACTTTATCAGTCATTCCAACTACTCAGCGAACCCGAAAAATTGGCATTTATGCAACATCTTTCAAATTCGATTATCGAGAGTTATGGCCTTGACCCTGATGAATTCGACTCTGAAAAATTGGATGACGACACCGATGATGGCATGGATGACGATAATGTGACACCCTTTTGGGGCGTGGACGAAATAGTCTGTGATGAGACAAAACCCTCGCGTGAAATGACACTGCGCATCGCATTGAAGGGTATTAATCCCCCCATTTGGCGCAAACTCATTGTCCCGTCCAACATTAACCTCGAGTCGTTGGCCCATGTCCTGCTTCTTGCCATGGCCTGGGATTGTGCCCATTTGCATCAGTTTGTTCAGAACCGTACTTTTTATGCAGTGCCTATGGATGAAGATGACTTTGGTATGCCATTTGACAAGGATTTCAAAAAGGACTCTCGACAATATACCCTGGGGGATTTGTTGACCAATGAAAAGTCAACCGCCCTATTTGAATATGACTTTGGCGACAGTTGGGAACACAAAATCACGGTTCAGGGCATACGTGAGTATGAAGCCGGCGAGTGTCGCACACGCGTGGCATTGGTGGGTGGTAAACGCGCTTGCCCAATCGAGGACATTGGCGGTGTATGGGGTTACATGAATTACATTGAGGCGTTAAAGCACCCCTATTCCAAGGCGTCTAAGGAATTGTTTGAGTGGTATGGGAAGTTTGATCCCGAGGAGTTTGACAAAGATGAATTTGCCCAGCTTATTGACAATATAAGGGGAAACGGCAAATGACCGATGAGTGATTTCTACAAGACATTGAAAGGCTGCTCACAGGGGCTTTACAAGGAGAAGATGAGCAAATTCATCTCCTTTGCCATGCCTGTCGCCACTGCCGACGAGGCCCGCGCCGCCGTGAAGCGCTATCAGAACGAGTACCACGATGCCCGGCACGTCTGCTGGGCCTACATGCTGGGCACCGAGCGTACCGATTATCTCAGCAACGACAACGGAGAACCCAGCGGAACCGCCGGCAAACCCATACTGGGTCAGATTAACTCCTACGGGCTCACCAATGTGCTGATTGTGGTGGTGCGATACTTTGGCGGCATCAAATTGGGGACGTCGGGGTTGGTTGCTGCCTATCGCGAGGCGGCGCGCCTTGCCATCGAGGAGGGCACAATTCTCGAGTGCCACGAGCAGGCACAGGTCTCGTTCACCTTCCCTTACCTGAGCATGAACGCCGTCATGCAGCTTGCCAAGGGCGGTGACGTCCGCATCGTTGACCAGCAGTTTGACAACACGTGCAGCATGACGCTGCAGTGCGATGCCGATGCCATGCCGGCACTCCGGGCACGCATCGCCGACATCGACGGCACATCCATCAACGATTAGAACAGCAACTGCTGAGGCGAATGAGGTTGGCCTTGACTCGACTGTATATAAGAACACGCTGATTGATATGGTTAGTGGAGTACCAGTGGCCTCAACACTAAAGAAAATATTCCACACCAAACAAACAACCACCTAAAGAACAGCCTCGTGCCAACGGGTCCCGTGCCCGGCAATTCGATTGCCGGGCCAAAACAACCCCACCGCAACGGGTCCAGTTCCCGGCAATTCGATTGCCGGGTCCGTCAGGCGCCCTGAAAAGCGAAGCGCTCTGAATAGGCCTTCCCCATGTGGCTGATACAACATTAGTGGTGCCTAATGCCGACAGGCATTGCACCTTAATAACCCACGATAGCATTGAGCAGCAGCGAAATGCCATCGTGGGAGAGCATCACCTCCACACACCGTTCCCAGAGGGGAACGCACACAACATCAAGTCGGTATCTCCCGCTGCGTCAGCTATAAAGTCTCTCCCTTTAGGTTTCTGTCCCCCGATTAACGGGGGAATCGAAGGGGGTGAGATTCAGAGGAGGCTTTCTAAAGCGCTCCGAGGAGTGCAACGTTCTGAACAGCTCTTCATGCCTTCTGTCCTTATGTAACTTCTTCTAGTCTAAAAATGGCAACAGGGGGTTGTAGAGAGGGGAGACCAAAGTGCTTTTATATGCGTCTGGAGGACGCTACAGAGCATGGTCGGCACAGATTGAGTGTTTGGACTACAACAAAAGGAACATAAGACCAATGCAACTCGGTAAAGCATGTTATTTTTTTTGCATCTGTAATATACTGATTTACTGCGTTTTACCCCCCCCTTATTT
>JAGHSV010000205.1 GCA_018065665.1 Candidatus Sodaliphilus aphodohippi | reverse complement strand
TCGGATGTCAGAGGCAAGTAATTCCATTTACTTATCATTTATGTTGCTATTTTTTTAAATGCAACGATAAGCCATCCGCTCTCTTGCGTAGTGGCGCGATTGTGGAATGCGGCGCGGTGTGCAGACGGTGCTGCACGAATATACCTTATCATGGGCCGGTCTTCTCAAAAGCAGGAACCGCCCAAATGGTATAATCCACAACGTGACAAGCGTTTAATATCCGTTATGGCATAGCATAAGCCTTAGTCTGACTCTCTGTCGGACTGAGACATTCCATAATTGTCACAAAATTACCAAAAAATAAGCGTAAATAAAAGAGTGCAGGGCGTGCAATTAGTGTATATTTACTATTTTTAGTAGTTTTTAACTTCATTATTGGAAACATTTGGCCAGATAGTTCCCCGCGACGAGGGCGACGGCGCCTGCGGCGAGACTGCCGAGAAGATACAGAACCATAGAAAATGGCGAGCCGTCCCTGACCATGGCAACACCCTCGCCCATGAAGGTCGAGAAGGTGGTGAAACCGCCGCAGAACCCGGTAACGAGGAGCAGGCGTGTTGACTGGTTCAGGGCCGAGGAGCACCACGGCATGGCAGAGAGGAGTCCGAGTGCGAAGCAGCCGACGATATTGACGGTGAGAGTGCCGGCAAAGCCAGCCGAGGGCAGCAGCAGCGCCATCAGCCGCGAGACGAGGTAGCGAACACCGCCTCCAAAGAAACTGCCAAGTCCAACTATGAGAAATTCTTTAAGCATGGGGGGTCTGTAAAAAAAAACGCACAAAGGTAGTGAAAAACGACGATATCGCAAAACCACATTTGTTAGTACAGCCCACACATGGCATCTACATTGTCAACGGACGCAAAGTGGCTGCAAATATCATCATAAATAAAAAACACAAGTGGAACATTTTTATTTTTTTTAAAAATAGAGAATTTAGAACACTTTTTTGCGCGGTTAATTGTTGCGAGTGCAAAAAATGTTGTAAATTTGCAATTTTAAGGGAGGGAGCAGCATGGTGTACTGCAGACCAACCCTTATATGAATAAAAAATTGAGACATGATATCAAGTGACTATATAAAAGAGCATTACCCCCTGCTTTCGGGCATTGACAGCCCCGCCGACCTGAAGAAGTTGAGCGTGGACCAGTTGCCGCAAGTATGCAAGGAGTTGCGCGCATTCATGATACACGAGCTGTCGCAGAACCCGGGCCATTTTGCCTCGAGCATGGGCGCCGTAGAGATTGTCGTCGCGCTGCACTATGTTTTCAACACCCCCGACGACCGAATCGTGTGGGATGTGGGGCATCAGGCATACGCCCACAAGATTTTGACCGGGCGTCGCGACCGTTTTGACACCAACCGCAAGAAGGACGGACTGAGCGGGTTCCCCAACCCGTTTGAGAGCGAGTATGACACCTTCATTGCCGGCCATGCCAGCAACTCAATCTCGGCAGCCCTGGGCATGTCAATTGCCAACCACATCGAGGGTCATGATGACCGCAAGGTGGTGGCGGTGATTGGCGACGCGTCCATCAGCGGAGGCCTTGCCTTTGAAGGCATCAACAACGCCTCAATGCACGACAACAACCTGCTCATCATCCTCAACGACAACGACATGTCGATTGACCGTCCGGTAGGAGCCCTTAGTGAGTACATCACCAACATGTCCACCTCAAGGCGCTACAACGATGTACGTTACAAAACCTACCAGTTCATGCGCCGGCACGGCATGATTGGCGACAGCGGCAAGGGCATGGTCCTGCGTTTCAACAACGCGATGAAGTCGCTGCTGACAGGCCAACAGAACATATTTGAAGGATTAAATATCAGATACTTCGGTCCCTTTGACGGTCACGACGTCGGCAAGATTGTCAAGGCGCTCAAAGACGTCAAGGAGATGACAGGCCCCAAGATACTGCACCTGCACACAGTCAAAGGCAAGGGCTATGAGCCAGCCGAGAAAGACCCGTGCACATGGCACGCACCCGGCAAATTTGACGAGACCACAGGCGAGCGCGTCAAGGGCGACACAACCGGCAAACCGCTCAAGTATCAGGACGTGTTTGGCCGCACTCTGGTTGAGCTTGCCCAGTCCAACGAGAAAATCGTCGGCATCACGGCGGCGATGCCCGGCGGCACCTCCATGTCGCTGATGCAGGAAGCCCTACCCGACCGCACGTTTGACGTTGGCATCAGCGAGGGCCACGGGGTAACCTTTGCCGGAGGACTTGCCAAGGAAGGCCTGCACCCGTTTGTTGCCATCTACAGTTCATTCCTGCAGCGAGGATATGACGAGATTATCCATGACGTTGCCATTGCCGGCCTGCCGGTGACCTTCTGCCTTGACCGCGGCGGCCTCGTCGGCGAGGACGGCGTTACACACCACGGTCTGTTTGACCTTGCCTACCTGCGCTGCATTCCCGGCATGACTGTCAGCGCTCCGATGAACGAGCATGACCTGCGCGACCTGATGTACACCTCTCAACTTGACGGCAAAGGCCCGTTTGCAATCCGCTATCCCCGCGGCTGCGGCGTGTTGACCGAGTGGCACAACGAGATGAAAGAATTGCCCGTTGGCAAAGGCCGCATGCTGTGCGACGGTGAGCGAGTTGCAGTGCTCAGTATCGGGCACATCGGCAACAATGTATCGGCAGCCATCGAGAGACTTCATGGCGAGGGCATCAACGCCGCCCACTACGACATGATATACCTCAAACCCCTTGACGGGCAGTTGGTCAAAGAAGCGATTGAAAAGTTTGACCACATCATTACCGTCGAGGACGGCACCATCGAGGGTGGCCTCGGCAGTGCTGTTGCCCAGTTACTGGCCGAGTCGGGCAGCAACTGCACACTGACCCGCCTTGGTGTCCACGACACATTCATCGACCAGGGCACGGTATTACAGCAGCATCAGGCGTGCGGCATCGATGCCGACTCAATATACGAAACGATCAAAAGACTATATAACCAATGAAAATCGTAATTGCAGGCGCCGGCGAAGTTGGCACATACCTGGCCAAGATGCTGAGCGACGAGAATCAGGACATAATAGTCATAGACACGGATGACCAGAAACTGGCCAACCTCGAGAACTACAACCTGCTCACCTACCACGGCAGCGCGACCTCGTTCGAGACGCTGAAAGACGTTGGAGTATCAGACGTTGACCTGTTCATCGCCGTAACACCGTATGAAGCCCGCAACATTCTGGCCTGCACCCTGGCCAAGAGCCACGGAGCCCGCAAAACCGTTGCCCGAATAGACAACGACCGCTATCTCAATAAAGAGCAAAAGGCATTCTTCATCCAGCGAGGCGTTGACCACCTGATATACCCCGAGTATCTTGCTGCGCAGGAGATTATAAACTCCATCAAGCGTCCGTGGGTCAGAAACTGGTTTGAGATGGTTGACGGTGAGTTGATAGTTGTTGGCGTGAAACTGCGTTCCAACTCAATCTTCATCGGCAAACGCCTGCGCGAAGTCAGCGGCATCACCCAGTATCTGTATGTAGCCGCCATCAAGCGCAACCGCGAGACCATCATCCCCGGCGGCGACGACATCATCATGGAGAACGACATCGCCTTCATTGCGACCACGCGCGACCACATCAACGACGTTGCCAAGGCTTGTGGCAAGAAACAGCACAACATTCACAAAATCATTGTGATGGGTGGCAGCGAGATTGCCGAGCAGCTGTGCAAGTTGGTTGGCGACGACTACAATATCAAGATATTCGAGCCCGACAATAACCGCTGTCAGGAACTGGCAGACCTGCTTCCTGACTGCCACATCATCAACGGAGATGCCCGTGACAGCGAGTTGATCACCGACGAGGGCATCAAGGACTACGACATGTTTATAGCCCTTGGCGACAGCAGCGAGACCAACATACTGGGTTGCCTCATGGCCAAAGAGAACGGAATAGAAAAGACCGTTGCCCAGGTTGAGACACTCCAATACTTCAACGAGGCCGAAGCCCTCAACATCGGCACCATCATCAACAAGAAACTGCTGGCATCAAGCCGCATCTTCCAGTTGATGCTTGACAGCGACCCCGACAATGCCAAGAGCCTTGCCCTGACCGATGCCGAGGTTGCCGAACTCATTGTCAAAGAAGGGTCAAAAGTCACCCGCGGCGACATCCGCGACCTGCACTTGAGCCGCAACATGAACATAGCAGGCCTTGTCAGGGACGGGAAGGGTCAACTGGTGACCGGCGACACCCGCCTGCGCTCGGGCGACCACGTTGTGGTATTCAGCCTTAGCGGTTCTCTCAGTAAAATAGAAAAGATGTTTAACTGATGTCACGAATATCGTTCCATAGCATAAACCACGTGATGGTGTTACGAGTGCTGGGCTGGCTGCTGCTCATTGAGAGCGCCTTCATGGTACTGCCCCTGCTCACGTCGCTGTACTACGAGGAACTTGCCCCGTCGATAGCATTTGGCATATCAACGGCAGCGACACTGGTTACCGGTTGCCTGATGACATTGGGGTTCAAACCGTTTAGCCAAAACGCCACCATGCGTAAACGCGAAGGTCTGCTGCTGACAACATCAATCTGGATAATATTCTCGATATTTGGCATGCTGCCCTATATGCTGACAGGCATGAGCCTTACCGACTCATTCTTCGAAACCATCTCGGGGTTCACCACGACAGGCGCCAGCGTAATTGATGTTGACAGCACCTACCGTGGCATCCTGATGTGGCGTGCCCTAACCCAATGGATTGGTGGTCTGGGAATTATCTTATTCACCCTGGCTGTACTCCCAATGCTCAACTACAAGGGCGGCATTGCACTTTTCAATGCCGAGATGACCGGCATCACCCACGAGCGCCTGCGTCCACGCGTAAGCCAGACGGCCAAGGACCTATGGATGGTATATGTGGTGCTGACAGTGCTCATGGTGGCAATGCTTGCTTATCCCATGGGATGGTTTGACGCCGTATGTTGCTCGCTGACAACCGTCTCGACCGGCGGTTTCTCGACACGCAGCGAGGGGTTCATGTATTGGCACTCTACCTATATCTATGCGGTGGTCGTGCTGTTCATGTTCCTGGGCGGCATCAACTTTGCCATGATTTACAATGTGGTTCGCGGCAAGTTCAAACGCCTGCTCAACAGCGATGTATTCAAGTGGTACAGTTTTATCGCGTTTGGCGTTGCCGTGATTGTCATGGTCACCCACAAGACCACCGATGCCGGCAACTCGCTATACAAGCGTTTCATCTACTCACTCTACGATACAGTATCGGCACTGAGTTCAACCGGAGCCACCCTTGTCAACAACGGCGAGCGAGGAGACTTCCTGCTGACGCTGCTGATGCTGCTGATGTTCTTTGGCGGTATGGCAGGTTCGACCTCGGGCGGCGCCAAACTGGACCGTCTCATCGTCATGCTGAAGAACATGAAAAACGAGCTGTACCGCGTGCTTCACCCCAACGCAGTGACCGCCGTACGCATCGACGGCAAGTCGATGTCCCACCTCATAACCTCCAAAATCATAGCATTCCTGTCGATATATGTGCTTGTGATGCTGGTTGTCGCCATCATACTCTCGTTCATGGGCATGGGGTTGACCGAGTCGGTGTTCACATCGCTGTCGGCAATCAGCAGTGTCGGCATCACAGCCGACAACATCTCGTTTGCCGCGCTCGACGATGTTGCCAAGTGGCTGTTGTCATTTGAGATGCTTGTGGGCCGCCTCGAGCTGTTCACCGTGCTTGTCATCTTCACACGCAGTTTCTGGATCAAAGACTGACAACAATTAAATAGTATTTTACCAACGATTTATAATCCAGCACATTATGTTAAAAGAAAAAGAACATCTCCAGTTGCTTGACGCCCTGCGCGGTGTTGCGGCCTTGATTGTATTGTGGTACCACTGCTATGAGGGTTTCGGCTATGAAGTTGCAGCCGGCAGCGGCATCTATACACAGCCGTGTGACCACGGTTACCTGGCAGTTGATTTCTTTTTCCTGCTCTCGGGTTTCGTGATTGGGTATGCCTATGACGACCGTTGGAAACAGGGGCTGACATTCGGCAAATTTGCATTGCGGCGTCTGATCAGACTGCACCCGATGGTCATCATCGGCACACTGATTGGCGTTGTGGCATTTGCTATCCAGGGATGTGTTGACTGGGGCGGCAACTCCATCAGCGGCAGCTGGATTGCCCTTGCCACGGTGATGGGCATGCTGATGCTGCCTTGCTGGCCCGGGTTTGGTGGCGATGTTCGCGCCAACGGCGAGATGTATCCGCTGAACGGTCCTGTGTGGAGTCTTTTCTTTGAGTATATCGGCAACATACTGTATGCAGTAGCACTGCGCCGCATGTCAACACGTTGGTTGACAGCAGTTGCGGCACTCAGCGGCATAGCATTGGGGTACATCACGTTGACTCAGGGTTATCTGGGGGTTGGATGGTCGTTTGTTGACAACGGTTTTGTGCTTGGACTTGTCAGGATGCTGTTCCCCTACTCGCTTGGCATGGTAATGGCACGTCACTTTGTCGGCCGCGAACGTCACCAGGTCAACTACACCCAGGCGTTCGTTGCCTGCTCTCTCGTTTTGGTGGCGTTATTGTCGTTACCGTTCATCGGTCAGGCCACCCATCCGTGGCAAAACGGTTTGTTTGTCATGGTACTCGTTGCAGTGGTGTTCCCACTGATAGTGTGGACGGCAGCCCATGCCGGCACGGCACCCAACCGTGCCGCCAAGTTGCTGGGCGACATCAGTTACCCTCTATATGCAGTCCATTACCCCGTCATGTACCTGTTCTATGCCAACATCGGTTTCCCCGATGTCAAGTGCACGATGGCCGACGTATGGCCCATGGGCGTTGCTGCAGCGGCTGTCAGCCTCGTTCTTGCCTACCTCTCGCTGCGCTTATATGACCTCCCCGTCCGCCGCTATCTGCTATCAAAGATGAAATAAAAGCCTGCTGCCCATTGATAGCTTGCATGGTGCAAGGCAATGAAATGACACAGAAAATGCCGAAAGGCATAAAGCGCTAAAAGTGTGAAATGTGAGCTGAAAACACGACCCGTCCAATCATTTAACTTTATTTAACAACAAAGGGTGGTCCTCAAAACCCGTATAACATATTGATATTCAAAGTGTTGCAAAACGCGAAAGTCCTCATTTTTAAACGCCTTATTTTCAGCTACTTATAGAGACGCTAAAATGCCACGAGATTTGCATCCAATCCTTTCATTCATTACATTTGCAGCCGATAAGGTTTAATAAAGACCAAACAAGTAATCAACTAACCCCAAAAATAAGTAATGATATGAAACGAATTTTGTTGTTTGCAGCAATGCTGCTGGGCACTGTGGCAACCTATGCCCAAACTGATGACTACATCCCTCTGGTGCGCGAGGGCAGTGAGTGGTGCTATTGGTCATATAGCATACATGGACCCAAGGATAATAATGGCGAGGTTAACCATGATTTGGTGTATTCGTTCTATAAGATTCAAGGGGACAGTATATTAGACAGCAGAACATATAAAAAGCTGTTACTTAGCCGGTGTTATATCCAATATGACCAAAACGGCGTTCCATTCATGAATAAGCCACTTTATCAAGACAATTGGCTTGGTATATTTGGGTTAATGCGTGAAGAAGGTCATCGTGTTTATGCTTTGTACGGCAATCTTGCATATAAAAGCGGATGGGGTGGTCTATTCGTTGACACCGTTAACGAAGGAACCCGTGAAGTGCTGATGTATGATTTTGATGATTTGAATGAGTACTATAGGAAAGTATCAAAATATAATGGTGGAGACACGACATTAATGTCATATCTCGATACTATACCCGATAGCAACATTTTAGGAACAAACAAGTCTTACAGACTCTCGTACGAGTATTATGACGGATGTTTTGTTGCCGAGGGCATAGGTCAATACAGCCACGACAGAAAACTAATGTCCGTAGATTATAGGCTTCATCCATTCAATGACCATGACAGCAGAACTACGGAATATCTAAGTACACTGGTCTATATGAAGAACCCACAAGGTGAGTTCGAGTACCTCGACGAGGAATTGTACAACAAAATTAAAGATGTAGTTGAAACACCCAGTGCCGTCACCGATGTGACCGTCACCAAGCCTGCCGACAACCGCTACTACAACCTGATGGGTCAGCCGGTGGCACACCCCGAGAACGCCCCGGGCATCTATATCCACAACGGCAAGAAAGTGGTGGTGAAGTAGAAAGGCT
>JAGHSV010000189.1 GCA_018065665.1 Candidatus Sodaliphilus aphodohippi | reverse complement strand
TCGCTCATCAATCCTGAGCCAAACTATTACAACTACTGGTGTACCCAAGTGCATGGACTGACTGCACAGGACACGGAAAATGCTCCGATATTCCCTGACGTATGGAAACAGGTAGAACCACTCATAGAAGGACTTCCACTCGTAGCTCATAACAAGGCATTCGACGAGGGTTGTCTGAAAGCAGCATTCCGTACCTATCAGATGGACTATCCCGACTTTGAATTTCATTGCACACTACTGAAGTCAAGAGAAGTCTGGCCAGAAGGTCACCATAACCTTGACATCATAGCCGAGCGATGTGGATATAATTTAGAGAATCATCACCATGCATTGGCGGATGCAGAAGCTTGTGCTGCCATTGCTATTAAAATTTTATAGTTAATTATGTTTTTGACAAAAGAAGACTTTGAACTCCTAAAAAAATATGGAGGAAAATCAGCTTCTGAATATCCAGAAGCACATTCTCTTCTTAGAAGAGTATATGATAAACTTGGAGAAATTGCTGAGGGAATGAGACAGCATGGCTATGATCCCAGCATTAGACGTAATCCACAAAACCAAGGACAAAAATTTGAGGAATATCATTGGGCACAATTATGTCCTCCATATTCAAAAGATTCTAAAAGTAAAATTTTCTTTGTAATTGATATTACAAAGGATGGCTTTGGAATTCATATCGATTGTAACCAACGAAATGGCCTTTTTATAAATGACGATACTGCTGATTTACAATCATGGGAGAGCATTTCAGTCGATGACGTTTGTAAACTTGAAAAACAGGAGATAATTTACAAAGTTTTTGATTTTTGTCAAAGACACATGAAAGAGTATCTTCATTTTGGAAAATATTACAATATAAAATCATGCATTAAACTTTTAGATATGGAACAATATAAACAACTACTTCTAAATAATAAAAATCTTATTCTTACAGGAGCTCCTGGAACTGGCAAAACATATTTGGCAAAAGAAATTGCGGAGTCTTTTGGTGCAAAAGGCGAGAGATATGGTTTTGTTTAATTCCATCCTTCATTTGATTATTCTGATTTTATTGAAGGACTAAGACCTATAAAGAAGGCTGCTAACTCTAGTGAAATTGGATTTGAACGTAAAGATGGTATATTTATGGCATTTTGCCGTAAAGCATTAAAGGCTTATCAAAATTCAGAGAATAAAGCCGAGGCACCAAAATATGTTTTTGTTATTGACGAAATCAATCGTGGTGAGATGTCGAAAATTTTTGGCGAATTATTTTTCTCTGTTGACCCAGGTTATAGGGGATCAGAAGGTCGTATCTCAACACAGTATTCAAACCTTTGGTCAGTAGATGATGTCTATGATGAAACCCTAGAAGGGGATGATAAGTACAAATTCTATATTCCAAAGAATGTATATATTATAGGAACGATGAATGACATTGATCGCAGCGTTGAAAGCATGGACTTTGCTATGAGGCGTCGATTTGCATTCAAAGAAGTAAAGGCAGATAGCAGAGTCGAGATGATCAATGAAAGCAATGCCTTAAAATCATATTTTGAGGAAATTTGTGCCAGAATGTACAACCTTAATTTATGTATTTTGACCATACAAGGATTAAGTTCGGCATATCAGATAGGTGCATCTTATTTCCTGAAACTTAAGAATTATCTTGAAGATGACAAACTCACAGATAATTCATGGGAGAATCTATGGGAAAACCATATTTATGGACTACTTTTTGAGTACCTTAGAGGTGTACCTGATATAGATAAACAACTCCGTACATTGCAAAAAGCTTACAATCTAGTTGAAAAATATGAAGAGAAGGACGGTGTTGTAAAGAAAGTAATTACAGAGGCAAATGACTAAGTTTATTCATCTTACAGATAATCTCCAAAATCCAAAACGAGTTGAA
The DNA here is from genome assembly GCA_018065665.1 of Candidatus Sodaliphilus aphodohippi. Classification (GTDB taxonomy): domain Bacteria; phylum Bacteroidota; class Bacteroidia; order Bacteroidales; family Muribaculaceae; genus Sodaliphilus; species Sodaliphilus aphodohippi. The sequence goes on along the minus strand of JAGHSV010000189.1, from coordinate 13,152 downwards.
GGGAACAAATCTGTTGAGGATGTATTAAAAATTGCAAGTATAGGTCAATTGAAAAATCATCCTGATTTGCTAATTTTCCCTGATTCGTTCAGTGAGTCAAGCAGAAGCATTTATGATTTGTCTATCGTAAATGCTAAGAATCTGCAATACTCAGATTCCGGAAAGTATGCGTCTGTGGATGTAACTACAGGTAATTTAATGGGCTTCGTAGGTATTAATGATACTTCGTTGAGTATTCATTCACGATTTACTCATAGTAGAAAAGGTTCTAATGGCGATGAATACGACCAGGACTTTTTTCTCTATTATATGCTCCAAAAGATTCTGTCCATTAATGTCCTTAGTTTAGATCACGCAAATAATCAAGACGATAAAATTCTTGATTTCTTATTGTTCCTATTTCCTTCGATGCTAAAAAAAGCCATGTCTCAAGGTTTGTACAAGGAATATAAGACACTGCAACATGATGATGCGCAAGTTCATGGTGTAATAAACATCAATAGAGTCATAAGTAACGATATTCCTTTCCATGGTCGTATAAGCTATAGTACTCGACAACATAGTTATGACAATTCGATTACTCAATTGATTAGGCATACGATCGAATATCTAAAGCATCATCCCTTTGGAGCCTCTATACTATCAAACGATCAGGAAACTAAGGAATGTGTCTCTCTAATTGTTAGTTCAACTCCATCTTATAATGGACGCGAAAGAGAAAAAGTGCTAAAGCAGAATTTGAAGCCTAAAGTGCATCCATATTTCCTAAAATACAAGGATCTTCAACATCTTTGTGTTCGTATTTTACGTCATGAGTCGTTAAAATATGGCAAAGAAGAAAATAAGGTTTACGGAATTTTGTTTGATGGTGCCTGGTTATGGGAGGAGTATCTTAATACAATTCTCAAAGATCTCAACTTTAAGCACCCTCAAAACAAAGAGTCCAAAGGAGGAGTACGAATGTTTGAGAAACCATCTGATGAAGACTACTTTGACAATAACAGCAGAAGGATGTACCCTGATTTTTATCGAAAGGATTATATCCTTGATGCAAAATATAAACACTTGAATGGTAATGTCGGTAGAGAAGACTTATATCAAGTAGTTTCATATATGTACTGTATGGATGCCCCTTTAGGAGGTTATGTCTATCCTGACGATGGCAATAATATATTGAAAAAATATAAATTGGCAGGAAAAGGTACTCAATATCTAGATAACGAAGGCGGTGTTATTAGTGTAATTCCTTTTCGAGTTCCACAAAACATTGAAGATTGGAATTCGTTTGCAACAGCAATGAAATTATCCGAACAACTTCTTGCAACAAGTCTTCAATGATTAAATTTATTTCAGATTTATCTCATTATAGAGATGTACTTTCACTCGTTCTATCTGTGAAGCACACACTTTGGATAGGTACCGCTGACATCAAGGATCTGTATATCTCCAATGGGAAGGCAGAAAAGCCTTTCCTTGGAGTATTGTCTGAGTTGATTGGCAAAGGTGTGAATGTCCTTCTGATTCATGCGAAAGAACCAGGACAAGCATTCCGGGAGGACTTTGACAAATTCAAGCATTTGGCTATTGGATTGGAAAGAGTGCTCTGTCCCCGTGTCCATTTCAAAATCATTGTAATCGACTGCAAAATGGCATATATCGGTAGTGCAAACCTTACAGGGGCTGGTATGGGAATGAAGTCACCCAATCGAAGGAATTTTGAGGCAGGTATTCTAACTGATGATTCCGAACTTGTAGAAGCTGCGATGGAAGAGTTTGACAAAGTCTGGCGTGGAGAGATGTGTAAGAAATGCCAACGTAAGCAATATTGCGGAGATCCGATTGTTTGCAAATAAAAAATAACTGAAAATAGTCACTTTTTTGAGAGGTGTGTCCTGTATTGGCAGACCTCTCTTTTAATTTTGCCACATCAAACTTTTAAGGCGTATAGGTCAAAAATTTCAGTAATTTTGTCATTAGTGAACATAGCGGAATATTTTTGTTTTTGATTTTTTGCACCACCAAATTACAAAAAACCAATATTCTCTAAATAATCAAGTAATTAGATTCATCGAACTCACATCTGTAATCCAATAAACAAATCGGGGACGCCGTTAGTGGCATCCCCGATTTTGTATATATCATTGACTTGTTATTGTTTGGCTGGTTAGTTGGGAACAATCTCGGTATGTTCGAGCATAAAGTTGATGATATCATTAACATCGGCAACATCGACTTCACCATCCATATTCACATCACAGTTTTGGTCTCCTGTATAACGCAATATCTTTGTGAGCAGATCATTGATGTCAGCAACGTCAACAGTCCCATCCCGGTTAACATCATAAAGGTTTTTAAGATTCCAAAGCCCGTCAAGTTCGGCAATACGGTTTTTAATTCTTGTAATGTGTTTCTGAGACTGGTAAGGTATATCATGTCCACCGCTGCTTTCCCAACGCAGGTGGTCGGAATAGCCGGCCGGTCTCAGCCTATAGGCCCAGTCATGCAGATAGGTTTCTAACCCGTCAACAAGTTTATCATACTCCTTTGTCCAAATCTTGCGGATTTTGTATTGGAACTCGGGGAACTGGACCAATTCCTTAATCCACACATTGTGAACATAGGCTGGTTCATCCTCAAAAATCCAACAACTAAAATTACCGGATGGATGGGCAAACGAACTTCCAAAGTCCCACATGGGACCAAAGATGATTTTTGTGTTTTCGCCTCGATCTTTGTGCATATAGCAGCTTCCACTGAATGCTTCAACATTCTCGACAATCTCACTGACGATATAGTAACGCGCCAGCGTGTCAATATCGATATATTTCTTCCACAGTGCCTGCGACTTGTCGGGAGAGCAAATGAGTGAATCTGCCTTAGACAGGAAATCGCTGATGTAGTTGTATTGCACATCAGACAGCACCTCTGGTGAATGGACGGTAAACCAGAGTTTAAAGTCATTTGGCAACACAATCTGGGGCGAGTCCTGATAGTTGTCCTTCTCCAGCAGCCATCCGCCCGTCACGTTCTCGGGTATCGTGTCATTATCGTCCTGCTCGACAATGTTAACGCGTTCTTTGTCCACCTTAATGTTTTGGGTGAGGAAGTAGATGCCAACATAATCGTCATTAAGCACCAGTTCGATGGGTTCCTGCTTGGGAGTGAACGACATGCCAATGCGACGACTCAGTTCAAAGCCGCTCTCGTCAATGAGATACCCTCTCCAATCCTCATAGTGCGCCATCAGCGCAAATTGCTTGCTCTTGGGCATCCCCATTAGTGCCGCCTTCTTGTCGAGTTTGATTTTGTAAGGTTTCTTCTCGAGCCTCCACGAAGCGTTACCACGCCCCTTGATTGACAGTGGCAACGGATTCTCGGGCGAACCGATTGACTCATACCCTTCGATGCCATTAGCATCAAGGTAATATTTACCGGTAATGTAATAGTCCTTGGTCACAACCGGTTTAAGGCTGTCGGTGGTAATATACATTACAGGCAATGTGCCGGAGATATACTCGGCAGGGTCATGAATGATGACACTATCGCTGGCCTCGTCGGCAGCAGCAGTGAAACTTGCCGATGATATTAACAGGCATAGCAATAATGCCAGTTTGATTGATTCTTTCATTTTTACAATATTTATTTCTTCACAAAAGTACATAAAAAATCTGAATTTTATAGAGTTTATAGCACATTATCTTTCAATTACTATGGTTTTCTATCAACTATTCACACACTCACAACCTTTGAAATCCCAATACATAAACTCCAACAAACAAGGCAGGGACACCGTTGCTGATGTCCTTGAGTTATAGTTATTTTGGAAACCGATGTGCTTATTTGACCGCCTTGATGGTGGTGCCGGCGCTGTGTGCCGCAATCTGGGGGGCATACTGGCACTGGGCGCTGGCGATGCCTGCGCTGAATTCACCGGCTGCCGACACAAAGACGTCATAAGTTATCACATGGGTACCCTTGGGCAAGCTGGTAAAGAACACATTGGTCCGCATGTCCCTGGTCTCGAGATAGTAGTAGAGGTAGTCATCGTAGCGGTAACCCGAGAAGTGGTCAACCGGCTCGAAGCACGACGCGCGCTCGTCTTCAACTGTCACAAAGTCAAGATCGCGATTGTTCTTTATCACCATGCGCACCTGTACCTTGTCGCCCACCTTGAGGGTGGTGGCGGGCACGAGTTTGTTGTCCTTGCCGTAAACATAGTACTGCTTGTCGACCGAAATCTCGTCGATAGCGACCTTCTCGACCTGTTTCATCGTAGCGGTGAACTGGTTGTAGACAGCACCCCACGCGGGACTGCCACCCTGACGTGTGATGGCCACTGTCGAGCCGGCATCGGCACTGACTGTGCGGCGAAGATATCCAAGGTAGCGCTCGCTGTCGGTGAGGTCAAGCGACTTGCCGCCAATGGTGATATTGACTTCTCCGGCGGGTTTGAGCCAGTCGGTTCCGGTCGTCAAGATGCTGTAGACGGCATCGGCGGCGAGACTGCCCGAACCCCAGTCGTTGGTCTGCTTCATCAGCAATATCCACTTGCGCACGCCGTCAATCTCGGCAGTGCGGTTGTCAACCTCCTTGAGTGCCTGCAGTATGGTCGAGGTGACCGCCACCTTGTCAAAGTATCGCCATCCGCTCTGCAAGTTGTCCCAGTAGGTTCCGAGTTCGGGTTTGGTGATAGAGAACTGACGTATTGACTCGGTGATGTCCTGCGCTGTGCGGTGTTTGCCGTTACGTTCCAGCGTGAGTGCAAAATAGGCCTTGCTCGACAGCGACAGCCCTTTGCGCCAGTTCTTTTCCATATCCTTGATGGTGTTGTTGAAGAGCTTCTGCGTATCCTTGCGCATGGGGACTTCCTTGAACAGTGTACGCACATAGGCCAGCGACGAGTAACGGTCAAAGTCCTTCTTGTTGTCGCTGCGGTTATACTCTTCAACCCACTTGCGGTCAAAGTAGTCAAGTGCACGTTTCACGGCCTTGTCGAGCGATGCATCGGCAGGCAGATAGCCCAGGTGTTTGATTTCGCCGATGAGTTCCAGCACCTCGTGGGTCGTATAGAGGCTCGAGATTGCACCCGGGTACTTGTACCAGCACCATCCGCCGTCAGCCATCTGCAGCGACAGCAGTGCCTCGACAATCTTCTGTCGTTCCTGTTTCATGGCGTCGGGATCCATGAGACGGTCAAGCTGGGACATCCTCAGAGTCTGGCGCTCGCTCTCGCGTATCCACGGCGATGCCAGCAGGGTGCCAATCTTGAGGTCCTGATTCTTGGCCAGCATTGACACGAGTACCGAATCCTGCGGATTTGCCTTCCAGTGCTTAACGGCATCCCTGATTTGGGGCATATCGCGCACGACACCCTGTGCGACATCAATCGAGAACAGGTTGTGGGCCAGAATAGAACTGATCGTGTAGTTCTCGTCAAAGATGGTGGGCAGCGCTGTCACGCAGTACCATACGGGGTTGTCGCAGTATTCGAGAGTGACGCGGGCGTCACGGGCCGCCTGTGGCAGAGTGAGCGAGAACGAGTTCTCGGTGGGCTCGATATAGAACGGTTTGGCCTCGATGACCGGCTGGACGTTGGCCAGCACGGGCACCATTACCTGTTCGCCGTCGGCATAGTCACCGGCTGCGGCTTTGATGCGGAAGCCGACAAAGGCGAGAGAGTCGGGTACGTTCCAGTCGATGGCGACAGCATTTGTCCCCTTGGGGACGATGTTCTCGCTATACTTCTGAGAAGCATAGAGGTCGCCAGAACGCGGGTCAAACAGTTCGATTACCGCATCGGCTTTGACAGCTTCCTCGGTTGAGTTCATCACGCTTGCAGTGAGTCTGACCTTGTCGCCCGAACGTACGAAACGCGGTACGCTGGAACGCACCATGATGTGCTTCTGGGTCAAGGTCTCACGCGAGAACTGGTCGGTATAAAGGTCTTTGCCATAGGCTAATGCCTGAACAATCCACGTGGTGTTGAACTGGGGCGCGTCAAACTCGACCACCACGTTACCGTCCTTGTCGGTGGTCAGCATCGGACGCCAGAGTGCTGTCTTGACGTCGGACATGCGCACTGCCACGTTGTCGAGAGTCGCTTTCTCCTCTTTCTCCTCCATCTTGGCTGCGGAGTTTACCGCAACGCCCCGGGCAACTTCGGGTGCAGCCTTGGCTTCAACTAAGGCGTCATCGGGTGCGCTTTCATATACCGGACACGCCTCAACCATGGCACCACCAGTACTCTTCATGCGGGCATAACGTATACGGCCGAATATCGTCTGGTCATAGAGATATAATTCAGGCAAGGTTGCCGACGAAGTCGAGAACGTTTTGGCCTGCCAACTTACCGATGTCGAGTTTGTGCCCGTAAGGCTCTGCTGGCGCAGGTTGTAGTGCGAGCGCCATCCCCAATCCACATAGAAGTGCCAAGCATTATCGCTGAGGGTGTTGAGTGCTTTGTCAAACATCTCGAGCATCATGGCGGCATTGCGGGGTTTTCCGTTCTTGTCGGTCACCGAGAACGACCAGCGCTCGGGTTTGCCGGGCACCATCAGGTCGCGGAACGATGTGGCTTTCAGCCTCAGTTCCTGTCTAAGCTCCTTACATGAAACGGAGATGTTCTTCGAGTAGAACTTGCCGTCATAATAGGTTATCATCTTGACGGTGAGTTGCTCCTCGTCGCGTAAAGGCACTTGCACCTTGAACTGGTGCATACCCGGTTTGTAGTCTTGCCAGCCTTCGCGCTCAATGCCCTTGTGGCTGTCGACTAAATAATATATGTGTGCCTCGGGGGTCGAAGTCCCGACGGTAATCACTGCATTGCCGTTGGCATCGGCATCAATATAGGTCTCGGGGATCCACATGGGGCAATCGGCAACGGGCGACGTCTTGTCGTTCACGCGATAGAGAATCACATCGGCCTTGGCGTCCACGTCTTCCTCGTCCTTGTCGGCACCAAGGATGTGCGCCTTCAGCGTATATTCGCCCGATGGAATGCGCGTAAGGTCAATGACGGGGTTGGCTGTATTGAAGTTTCCGGTTGATACGGGCACCTCGCTGCCCTTGGGAATCAGTTCATAGGTACAGACTACGCTCTTTTCGGTCTCGCTGGTGGTGTTGTAGGTGATTGGCACGTCTAGCGGCTTGGTGTTGACGTGGGTAATATCCCCGGCCATCTCGATGCCGCGGCGCACTCCGATTATGAACGAATGGTCGGCTTCCTGTGTCTCGCCGGCAGCGTTGGTGACGGTGGCATGAACGCTATAGATGTACCTGCACCAGCGATACTTGTTGATATTCTCGGGGAACAGCGACGAGGGCAACTCGAGGCTGAACTTGCCGGTAGCGTCGGTAGTGACTGTGGTATCGCACACCACTGTGCCCTGGTCCTCGCGGTTGGCATAGCGCCACATCCATGTCCACTCGCAGCGCTTTACCTTCAGCTTGACCTCGGTACCGCCAACGGGCATACCCGAGTAGGTCTCGGCATTTCCCTCAATCTTGACGGGGTCGCCAGTGTTGAAGGCGATGCGTTTCTTGTCAAACGCAACATCAAATGTCGGGGTCTTGTACTCGCTGACATCGATGCTCGCGTAGGCCCAGAACCTGTCATTGTTCTTGCCGCCGTTCACCTCCATGCTGAAATTGCCGTTCAGACGGTCGGTGGGAATCTTGAAGGTGCCATTGGCACGTCCAAACTCATCGGTGGTCACCGTAACGGTGTCAATGGGCTGGCGGTTGGTGTCATATAGGATGACACTCAGTTTCTCGTTGGGTGCCAACGCGCGGCTTCCGTTTCCTGATGAATAGGCTATCAGCGCCCAGTTGACGGTCTCGCCGGGACGATAGATGCCCAGGTCGGTGAATATCGAGACTGCTTTCCGGGTCGAGCCCGACGAGTAGTAGTTATAGGTATAGAGAGACTCGGCATAACGGTCCTTGCCACAGGTGGCGCTATACTCGGTGCCATGATTGGTGTCGGGCAGTTTTACCTCACCGTTGGCATTGGTCACACCGCTGAATTTCTCCTTTTCGCCGGTGATGGTCACGCCTGGCATCGGTGCGCCGGTCTTGGAGTTGACGGCAAAGAGTCCCGTATGGGAGCCCTTCTCGATGGTGAACAATGCGATGTCGCTGACACGCATCTTGCTGTAGTTGGTAATATCTTTCTCGAAGACCTTCTCGCCCTGGGCATCGTAGGATGCGGTCATCACATATACGCCATACGGAAGGCCTTTACACTCCACAGTGGCGGAGCCGTTGAACGGAATGGTGCCCTGGACATTGGCATCGATGGTCTGAACCAACTCGAGCTCCTGAATCTTATAGGAATAGGCCTTCAGCAGTTTGTCGGGTATGCGGTAGATGTTGACGCTATAATGGTTGACATTGGTCGTGTTGATGCTTATGTCAAACCGCGTGTTGCTGTTGACATAGTCGGGATAGTACAGGCTGACATGCTTCTCCTCCATGTTGATGATGCGGTTTTTCACTTTGGGTGTGTAGTAACCGTCGGGGAAACGCGCCACATACTCCTGTAGCCGCTTGTAGATGTCGCTACTGGACATGTGCTCCAGGGCAAGTGCCGAGTGCTCGTTGTCGATATAGCGGTTGTAGATTTCGGCGGACTTGGACGGATAGTTCTTGACGTTGGCATAAATCGTTGCCGGCACGTCATCCTCGACGCTGGCAATCCAGTCGTTGGCCAACTGGGCACTCGTCGAGCTATAGGGGAGCAACTCGATGCCCTTCATCAGCAGGAACTGGTAGAGCGTTGGCACATAAGTCGCGCCCATATCGTCGTAAGTCAGGATTTTGTCAAGGTCGGTGACCTTTACGGCCTTTAGCGAGGCAGCATCGCTGACCGATGACTTGACCAGTTCTTCAATCTTGGCGCGGAACTGGACAGGTGCCCACTCGCTGTAGTCCTCGGGGTTCTCGACATCGGGGCTGGCAGTGCGCCCAAAAACTCCGGCATGGTCCATATACTGATCAAACACAACGGCCTCGAAGTAACGCAACAAGGCCTTGTAGGCCGGACGGCGCTCCAGCTTAATTGTCGAGTCGATGCGGGAAATTATCACTGGCAGGTTATCGTCCGAGATTCCGCTCTGGGCAATCGAGAAGCGGACGAGCGCATCTACAGCCAACTGACCGTCACCGCTCTTGAGCGCTGCGTTGAGGTCGGCCGATGCTGCTTTCGAGACATCCTGAGGATAGTTGAAGTCTATCCCTTTTGCATTAGAGAATAATGAAAAAAATGCCATAACAAAAGCAAGTACGGTTAGTCGTGAAAATCGTAACATAGTTTTTCGTTGTTGTTCAGATTGCAAAGATAATCGGTTTTGTACAATAACGCAACATCTGATGGCAAAAATCGCTTAATATTCCTTTCCGGAAACATTTATCCGCCATTTAGACTACTATTTAGGAAATAATAAAGAAAGTCGGGTGACGATTCCATGCCGCCACCCGACTTGTATTGTCGTATGCCCTGAGGCTTACATTCGTGAGGGTACCTCAATGCCCAGCAGGCCTATGCCGCGGCAGATGATGTCGCCAACGGTTGCCGAGAGGCGCAGGCGGAAGGCGCGCAGCGTGGCGTCTTCTTCCTTGAGGATGCTGTAGTCGTGATAGAACTGGTTATACTCCTTGGCCAACTCATATACATAGTTTGCAATCAAGGCGGGGCTGTAGTTGCGTCCGGCGTCGAGCACTGCACCTGCAAAGTCGCTCAGGCGTTGAATGATTGCCGTCTCCTTGTCGTTGGGGGCAACGTTGCTGATGTCGGTGGCGGCCCAGTCGTCTTCAGCCTTGCGGAGTACCGACTGGATGCGTGCATAGGTGTACTGGATGAACGGGCCTGTGTTGCCGTTGAAGTCGATGCTCTCCTGAGGGTTGAACAGCATGTTCTTGCGTGGGTCAACCTTGAGGATGAAGTACTTGAGCGCTCCAAGGCCAATCATGCGAAGCACGTCGTCACGTTCCTCGGCGGGAACACCCTGCAGGCGGCCAGGTTCTTCGCTCATCTTGCGTGCTGTGGCAATCATCTCGTCCATGAGGTCATCGGCATCGACAACCGTGCCTTCGCGTGACTTCATCTTGCCGTTGGGCAGTTCGACCATGCCATAGGAGAAGTGGATGAGGTCCTTACCCCACTTGAAGCCGAGTTTGTCGAGCAGCAGCGAGAGCACCTGGAAGTGGTAGTTCTGCTCGTTGCCCACTACATAAATCATGTGGTCGATGGGGTAGTCCTGATAGCGCAGTTTGGCTGTGCCGATGTCCTGTGTCATATAGACGCTGGTGCCGTCGCTGCGCAGCAGCAGTTTGTGGTCCAGACCGTCGGGGGTGAGGTCGGCCCATACGCTGTTATCCTCTTTGCGGTAGAACAGTCCCTTCTCGAGGCCTTCGGTGACTTTCTCCTTGCCCTCGAGGTAGGTGTTGCTCTCGTAGTAAATCTTGTCGAAGTCAACGCCCAGGCGCTTGTAGGTCTCGTCAAAACCGGCATAAACCCACTCGTTCATGGTGCGCCACAGTGCGCGCACGTCCTCGTCGCCGTCTTCCCATCGTTTCAGCATCGCGTGTGCCTCGGCCATGAGCGGTGACTGTTTCTCGGCGTCTTCCTGGCTCAGCCCCTTGGTCTCCATGAGTTCCTTGACCTCGGCCTTGTAGTGCTTGTCAAACTCGACATAGAAGTCGCCAATCAGGTGGTCGCCCTTCTTGCCCGCTGTCTCGGGGGTAACGCCGTTGCCCCACTTCTGCCATGCCAGCATCGACTTGCAGATGTGGATGCCGCGGTCGTTGACGATGTTGGTTTTCACCACCTTGTAGCCGCATGCCTTCATGATGCGTGACAGGCTGTAGCCCAACAGGTTGTTGCGTACGTGGCCAGGTGGAGGGGCTTGTTGGTGTTGGGCGACGAGTACTCGATCATGACGAGTTCGCTGTCGTCGGTCACGGGGATGAAACCATAGTCGGGAGTAGCGGCAATGTGGTTGAGCACGCTTGTCCAGAAGGTGGGCTTGATGGTGATGTTGAGGAATCCCTTAATCACGTTAAACTTCTCGACTGCCTCACAGTTGTCGACCATGTGCTGCCCGATTTCCTGTGCAGTGGCCTCGGGGGCCTTGTGCGATGCCTTCAGGAACGGGAACACCACGATAGTGAGGTTGCCCTCAAACTCCTTCTTAGTGGTCTGTGGGACGATTTTCTCGGCGGGGAATTCCACACCATAGAGTGCCTTTACCGCGTCAGCGGTGGCTTGAGCAAGAATATTATCAATTGACATAACTAAAATAAATTTCGCTAATAATTTGCAAAGATAATCATAATTCGTGAAACACCCGCCACCACACGGCACTAAATCTCATTTTAATGCGGTGTGAGCCACATTTATGCATGAAAATGGCAAAGTCATGCGTTTTTTTACTCTAAAAAACATAAGAGCCAAAAGCCCGACGCTGTGGCGGTGCACGATAGCGTGTGTTTCACTGGTTGATGTAGGCGTATGAGGGTTGTCGTGCCTAATTTTGCGCCACATTTTTATAATATCAATATCATGGAACAGAACATCAACACCGCGGTGCTGCAGGCTGCATACGCCGCATGGACAGGCTGCGCCGGAATGCGTGGCAAGAGACTGCGTAACAAACGATTTACTTATGGTGACCAATGGGGCGACGTGACGTTCGACCACCAGGGGCGCGCCGTGACCGACGGTGAGCGCTATGGTGCCGCGTCGGGCTCGCTGCCGCTGACAAATAACCTTATACGCCAACTGGTAAAGACCATCGTCGGGCGTTATCGCTCGCAGGTGGCCGACACGACAAAGCGCGACAAGGCAATGGAGGCTATTGCCCGGTCAAACGAACTGGACGAGCTGGACAGCCGCGCGCTCGAGGAATTCCTGATTGGCGGATGCTGCATCCAACGTGTCGACCGCGACGCGACGGGGCGGGTGACTGTTGATAATGTAAACCCCAACAGATTCTTTGTCAACGCGATGACCGACCCCCGCGGGCGCGACTGTGAGATAGTGGGCCAACTGCATGACCTGAGCATAGCGTCGCTGTTGCAGCGTGTGGCATGCGGGTCAAGGCGTAAGGCCCAGTGGGTGCGCCGCCTCTATACCGACGGGGCTGCCGAGCGCGTGGCATCGCTGGCGACCGGCATTGGTGCCGACACACAGAGCGCAACGGCATTCTGGCACCCTGCCTCGCCCGGCAAGTGCCGTGCCATCGAGGTGTGGACGCTCGAGAGCCGCGAGGTGACCGTGTGCCACAACCGCCGCACGGCCCAGTTGACAGTGGAGACACCGTCGCAGGCACGCAGTCACCGTGGCGACCCCGACGTGAAGACGCGTTGGGACATTGCCACCTACTGGCATTGCCGCTGGTTCACGCCTATGGGCGACCTCCTTGCCGAGTGGGACTCGCCTTACGGCCATGGCGGTCATCCGTTTGCCATGAAATTCTATCCTCTGACCGACGGCGAGGTACATTCGTTTGTAGAGGGCGTGATTGACCAGCAGAAACATATCAACCGCATGATCACAATGCTGGACCAGATTATGGCATCGTGCGCCAAGGGGGTGCTGCTATATCCCGAGACGGCTCTGCCCGACGGTTTCACGTGGAGTGACGTTCGCCGCGTGTGGAGCACCACAGGAGGCATATTGCCCTACTCTCCCCAACTGAGTGATGCGCGTCCCGAGCAGATTTCGGCCAACGCGACCAATGTGGGTGCCTACGAAATGGTGCAGTTGCAGATGCGCCTGCTCGAAGAGGTGTCGGGCGTCAGCGGTGCGCTGCAGGGCAAAAATATGGTGTCGGGCAACTCGGCAAGCCTTTATCAGGCGCAGGCCGACAATGCCAACGTTGCCATGGCCGACATCTATGACACCTTCGGGGCATTCTGCCGCAGCCGCGACAGCCTTGCAATCAGAAGCCTCTCCCAACCCACCCTTGAAGGGAAGGACTAACAGCATCACAGTAAGCCCCTCCAAACTGGGAGAGGGGCTTACTGTGATTGGGTACATTATTATATATTATGGGTCAGTCGAAATTTAGTGGGGGTAAGCATAAATTTTGGCAAGTCTAAACAGGAAGAACTTTTCATCGGTTATGCCTCTCAGCGATGCCCTGAAGGATT
>JAGHSV010000176.1 GCA_018065665.1 Candidatus Sodaliphilus aphodohippi | reverse complement strand
TAAAACGTATAAAGTAATTAATCAATTAAAAAAAAGACTATGAAGAAAACAATGTTATTGCTTGGAGCAGTAGTTATGCTTTTAAGCGTGTCAGCGTGCAGCGGTTCAGGCGCAAGTAACCTCACCGACCGCGAGGCGCTCACTGTGATTTTTGAAAAAATGAATGGTAAGAACTGGGTTGAGGACACCACCAACTGGTGCAGCAATGCTCCGCTGAACGACTGGGAAGGCGTTGAGGCCGAAACCGACGCCAACGGTGTTGAGCGCGTTGTGAAACTCGAGTTGCGCGACGACTCGCTCAAGGGTAACATCCCTGCCGAGATTGGCTGCCTCACCGAGCTCAAAGAACTCACCATCAGCACCCATGACTATGAGGCCGACGTCACCAACGCCGTTCCCGCCGAGTTGTGGACGCTCGCCAAGATGGAAGAAATGTCGCTGTATCTCAATGGCAAAGGTTTCTATAAACTCCCCGAGAAAATTGATATGCCGGCAATCAAGGAACTTACTCTGAAGAACGTTGAAGCACCCTTCGATGCCATCACCAAACTCACTACTCTCGAAGAACTGGAAATGGACAACTTCAAGGGCGAGATTCCCGAGAGCGTTGGCGAACTCACTAACCTCGAGACTATGAAATGGTGCTCGGGCGAGGAGGCTGTTGGCCGTGTTCCTGCTGCTGTCGGCAAGATGGCGAAACTGAAAAAACTCACCGTTGACTACTCTCAGTTCATCGGCGGCCCCAGCCAGGCAAAGGCTGACTTCCCCATTGAAATCTGGGACAACCCCAACCTGGAGTACATCTTCCTGCGCAATGTGGCAAGCAACCCCTCGACTCTCCCTGCCGAGAAGATTGCCGCTATGGCAAACCTGAAGAGCCTCATCCTGTGCCGTTGCGGCATTGAGGGAACAATTCCTGTTGAGTTCTTCAAAAACGGCAAACTCACAACTTTCGAGATTTATGAGAACAACCTGACAGGTATTATCCCCGCCGAAATCTGCAACTGTACTGACCTCACCAGCATCATGCTGCAAAAGAACAACCTCAGCGGTGAAATCCCCGCAAACATCGGCAACTGCACCAAACTCACCACACTGTGGCTCTATGACAATGCAAACCTGGGTGGTGCAATTCCCGCCTCCATTGCTAAGTGCGAGAAACTGATCATCTTCGGTCTCAAGGGTACCAAGGTGTCACAGAGTGTACCTGCTGCCGTTCAGGGCAACAAGAATTACAGCAAATGGCATTTGTGGGACTAAATTTCAAGCATAATTGAATTATGACTGTTTATATCAATGAATATCCTGTAAAGATTTTCACGGGAGCACGCCTGATTGATGTGTTGAGGCGCTATCTTGTTGAGAACAACTACGACCTCAACAGTGAAAATCTGTATGTTATGAGCGATAGTTATGGCAATGTCGTTGATGTTGACGCTCTTGTTAAGAATAATTCAAGATATGAAGCAAACCTGCATGAAGAAGATAGTTTTGACCTTTAGTCTTGCCGTCATGGCAATGATGGCGTGGGCCCAGAACGGACGGGTGGTGATTGCATCGGTCAATGACATGCACGCCCAAATCGAGCAGATGCCCAAGTTTGCCTTTGTCATGGACAGTTTGCGCAACATATATCCCGACCTGTTGCTGCTCTCGGCTGGTGACAACCGCACGGGTAACGCCATCAACGACCAGTACAGCGAGCCGTCGTGGCCCATGACTTGCCTGATGAACTATGTGGGGTTCAACGCCTCGACACTTGGCAACCACGAGTTTGACGGCGGTATGAACAACCTGGCATTGCAGGTGTCAAAGTCCAACTTCCGCTACCTGTGCGCCAACTTCGTTGCCCCCGACACCATGCGTGTGCTCACCATGCCCAACAAGTTCTTCCAGGTGGGTGACGTCAAGGTTGGCATACTGGGGCTCGTTCAGCGTGGGGCACTGGGTATTCCCGACTGCCACCCCGACCGCGTGAAGGGTGTGACATTCCTGCCCGAACTGGACGCTGTCAAGGAGAACTCGTGGATGCGTGAACGCTGCAACCTGTTCCTGCTTCTCACTCACATGGGGTTTGAAGAGGATGTGGCATTCACCAAGGAGGTTGCCCCTTATGGCGTTGATGCCATCATTGGCGGACACTCGCACACCCGTGTCGAGCACCCCACCGCCCACAACGGCATTGTAGTGACACAATCTGAGAACAAACTCAAGTATGTCACCCTCTCTATCTTTGACATCAAGGACGGAAAGATGGTGGGATATGAGGGTAAGCTGATTAGCATCAAGAATGCCAGCGGCAGCGACCCCAAGGTCGAGCAGATGGTGAAGGAGTTCAGCTCCAACCCCGCTCTGACGCGCGTGCTCACCCAGGTTGCCGAGCCTTTTACCAATACCGAGCAACTGGGCTCGATGATGGCCGACTCCTACCGCAAGGCCCTGGGTGCCGATATCGCCTTCCAGAACCGTGGCGGCGTCCGTTTCGAGACCAAGGACCGCGGTCCGTTCACTGTCTATGACGTTTACCAGCTTGACCCGTTTGGCAACGAGGCTGTCACCGTCAACATGACCGGGC
Source organism: Candidatus Sodaliphilus aphodohippi (assembly GCA_018065665.1). GTDB lineage: Bacteria > Bacteroidota > Bacteroidia > Bacteroidales > Muribaculaceae > Sodaliphilus > Sodaliphilus aphodohippi. Next base: position 20,527 of record JAGHSV010000176.1, on the reverse strand, counting down.
AGCAAATCAAGGACATGATTGTCGGCTGCCTGCATGCCGACGGTTATGGGGCACCTTGCTGCTCTGGCATCAAGTATGAGATTGCCTACGACTCTTACGACATCAACGACCGCGCTAAGGCCAAGATAACCAAAATCACGATGGAGGACGGCAGCAAGTTCGACCTCAAGAAGACCTACAAGGTTGCCACCTCGACTTTTGTGATGTCAACCAGCGTACCGTCTGATGCCGACCAGGGCACCAACACCTACACTCCGTGCAGCGACTACCTGCTGAAGTTCCTCGAGAGCACTCCCGCACTCGACTACAGCAAGGTGAAACGCGTCACCGAGAAGGTGAAACGTCCCGAGTGATGACACCTGATAACTACCAATCAATGGGGGGAGACGATATTATTGGCGCTCTCCCCATTGATTGATAATCAAACAACAGATAAGTTCGTTATTATGAAATTAATATCAAAAGTGCTGGTGACAAGTGCCATCTTGGTGCTGATGGGGTGCGGGTGCGCCAACTCAGGCCAACTCAAGAAAGCCCCGACCGGCAACCTGATTGAATTCAGCTACACCGAGCACAACGCGAGCATGTATCCCAAGGCCTACTACACCATCGGTACCGATGCCTCGGGCAACCCGGTCATGACTCATGTGACACAATTTGGCGACACCGTCAATATTCCCGTTAAGCAAGATGTGATGGACAAGGTAAAGAAGATTCTGGACGACCACAAGGCGTATAAATTCAATACCAGCTACACCACCAAACTACGCATCCTTGACGGCACCACTTGGTCATTCTCGGCACGCTACAGCACCGGCGAGAGCATCTCGTCGGGAGGATATATGGCGTGGCCCAAGGGCAACCCGTTCAAGGAGATTAAACAACTGCTGCAACCGTTCGTGGCCAAGGCCACAAAAGCAGCACCGGCGGGTGACATCAGCTACTATTATTACCGTATGATGGGCATGGTGGCACAGCCGCTGGCGTTCTACGAACTGACAACCGACGACAACGGTGCAGTATCGCTAAAAACCTACGACTACAGCAAGCATGACTATGTCACCCGCAAGATTAGTCCCGATGTCGTGAAGCAAATCACAAAGATTGCCGCAGAGCACCGCATGCACACCTATGACAACAGTTATAAGCCCAAAGTTCAGGTCCTTGACGGTGAACAGTGGAATCTGACCATCAAGTTCGCCTCGGGCGAGTACATCAACTCCAACGGGCACTGCGCCGGTCCCGATGACAACGGTATCGAACTCATCAACGAAATCCTGAATCAACAACTCAGGTAGCTATTAAGGCTTCACCTTGAGGGCAATAATAACAAAAAGCCACCCGTGAATGGATGGCTTTTTGCGTTCTGTTATGTCGTGGTTAGGGGGTTACTTGACGATGGCCTCCTTGATGCAGTCAACGATATAGCGAACGTCATCGTCGCTGACGCACGGACCCGACGGCAGGCACATGCCCACCTTGAAGATGGTCTCGCTGACACCGTTGACATAGGCTGGAGCGCCTTGATAAACGGGCTGCTTGTGCATCGGTTTCCACAGCGGTCGGCATTCAACCTTCTTGTCGAGCATGAACACGCGCAGTGCCTCAACATTGTCGTTGGGCTGGCAGTCGGTGACTGCGCTGTCGGCAGCATGGATCACGCCTGCAGCACCGCCAACGGCACCGGTGACAATCTCCTTATAGGCATTCTCCTGCCCCTTGATACGCAAGCCGGGGTCGAGAGTCATCGTACACAGCCAAAAGTTGGAGTCATAAAGAAGCCTCTCCCCAGCCCTCCCCTGAAGGGAAGGGAGTTGGTTGCAGGTAGAAACAATTTTGTCAATTACAGCATCGAGGTTGGCTATCACTTCGTCATTTGTAAAGCGGATTTCGGTGTATCCCAACTCGTTAAGTCTGGCGGTTCTGTCTTGGTCAGACTTCATTTGTATGGGGGCATTGTGATATCCTCCATCAATTTCGATGGTTAGTTTCTTGTCGTTACAATAAAAGTCAACAATAAAATCTTCTATGATGTGTTGTTGCCGAAATTTATATCCCAAACCATTTGCCTTGAGTCTGTTCCATAAGATGCTCTCGGCTTGGGTGGGGTTCTCTCGGTGTTGCTCGGCATTGTCTTTCAGTAAATTATACCACATCGGGTCAGCGGTATGAATCCCAAAGTCCTTCCATTCAGGGGAGGATTTAGGAGAGGCTTCTAGTGGGGCTTTATGCACCTTAATGCCCTCGATGCCATCAAGCAGTTCTTCGTACAGCGCCTGGACATGCTTGTGGTGGGCGATATGGTCGTTGACTATGGTCATTTGTCCGCGGCCGATGCCGGCGCAGATGTTGCTCATGCGGTAGTTGTAGCCGATTTTCTCATGCTGGTAGTAGGGGTAGCTCTCGCGGAACTGCGTAGCGTACATCATCACCTCTCGCCAGGAGTCCTCGTCAGGGGTGATCAGCGCTCCGCCGCCGCTGGTGGTGATCATCTTGTTGCCGTTGAACGACAGCACACCGTAGCGGCCGAAGGTGCCAAGCACCTGGCCGTTGTAGCGTGAACCAAATCCCTCGGCGGCATCCTCAATCACGGGGATGCCATATCGGTCGGCTATCTCCATGATGCGACCGCAGTCATAGGGCATGCCGTACAGGGCAACGGGGATAATGGCCTTGGGTTTACGGCCCGTCTTGGCAATGCGGTCCTCGATAGCCTCCTCCAGCAGGTCGGGGTCCATGTTCCAAGTGCCGGGTTCCGAGTCGATAAACACCGGAGTTGCACCAAGATAGGTGATGGGGTTGGACGATGCACAGAAGGTGAACGACTGCACCAGCACCTCGTCACCTGGCTTGATGCCGCAGGCAACCAGCGCCAGATGGACCGCAGCAGTGCCCGCCGACAGCGCCACCACGCGCTTCTCCTGCCCCACAAACTCCTCAAGGTCCTTTTCAAACCCGTTCACATTAGGCCCCAGAGGCACCACCCAGTTAGTGTCAAACGCCTCCTTCACAAACCGCTGCTCGGCCCCGTCCTCACTCATGTGCGCCAAGCACAGGTATATCATTTTCCTCTCTGCCATAGTCTATATTTTATTATTTGAATAGTCCCTTTCGTGTACCGTCAGGATTCTTGGTAAGTCGTGTCCATGTTGATTGCAGTGCATAGAAGGTACCGATTGTTACACGGTTAAAAAGCCATTTATGCTTTAGCGGCATGATGTATCTCACGGTGTAATGTGGAACAATGCCTGTCGCTCTCAGTTTCAACTTCATAAAACCGTTACGCCGGTGCCATTTATTGGCAACTGTGGCGTTGTGGTATGTATCAGAGAATAGGAATTCGCAGTCATGCTGACGGCAGATTTTTATCTCTTCTTTCAATAATTTGTTACCGAGACCACTATGTCCGACCAATGGTATTACTGCCGATGTGCGGTTAAAACCATACTTGAAACGCCCGTTTGCAAGCAATAGAGTTGATGTGCCTACTAACTGGTTGTTCTCCTTATTAATGGCAACAAATGTAATGCCTTTTGTTAATCTCTCTTTAAGCCATTCGGTATCTTGGGTAATGTAATCACTGTTAATGCCGTATTCGGTAGGGTAGTCCTTGAATGCCTCCTTGATGACGGCATGGATTTCTTCCCAACTGATAGTCTCGTCTTTTTCTTTGATAACTATATCCATAGCGTTAGCAGGGTACATTAAAATATTTGCCTAACTCTTCATCAAACGACTTTGGAGTGTATGGAATTAAACCTCCGCCGTTGTTAAATGTTAGTTCGGCCATATATAGTTTGCTTTCGGTTTCAAAGAAGTCAACACGTATAAACGGGAATCCAACTGATAGTTTCTTGGCTATCTCCAACATCTCGTCAAAGTGTTTGGGTTTGGGTACATCACAGTTCTCGTGGTCTCCAAAACGTGCGTCCAGTTTGTTCCAGTCCATGTCAAAGAAAGTGATTTTGCTGTTTTTGCGTGCTGTTTGCACATAGCAGTATCGTGGAACACCATCATAACAGAAAAACTTGTAGTCATAGACTTGATGGCTGATGTCAGAGATAAACTCCTCGGCAAGAATCATGGGTGTACTATTGTAGATATGTGTTACAAACGAGTTCATCAGTGTGTTCTCGGGCCGTAACCACTCTTTCAGTTCTTTGCGGAGTTCCTTGAAATTTACAGAGTCTTTATCCTTGATAATCATGATGCAATTTCCGTCACTCGACAGGTTTGCTTTCAGGATAAATGTCTTGGGTAGTGAATCCCAGTCGTGTTCTATGTCGTCAAGGTTGTCCCAAGCCCCATACATTGGTACCACATGGCCCTCACCCAGTTTCTCGGTGATATATGTTTTGAATTTCACCTTGTCGCTAACTATATTCCAGTCAGGATGGTGATAAAATAATTTGTACCACTGCGTCTTTTCAGAAAAGGTTACCGGTTTGTTTATGTCAAAGCGATAGCCATGGCATTGTTCATAGAACTTCATGTCCTCTTCGACAAGTTTCTCGAGCGGCCATTCATACATAGGTGCAGAAGTTCCGTATTGCTTGCTAAATTCGCATTTGCGCCTATACTTCCCGTATGCTTTAACAAGATTAGGAAACAATTTATGTATAATTTGGGGAACTGCCATAGTATTGAGGATTATTTAATTTCCATTAAGTAGTCATTTTTTGCAAAAGTACAGCCATATCGCGGTTGCAGCAGGGCGTTATCGACATTTTCGCCTTTTGCCCAGCGGATAAAGGCGAGTGGGAGGTTGACGCCAGCCTCGTGTGAGAACGGATAGCCTCCGCCGAATCGTGGATTCAGTTCCAGCACGCAGTAGTCGCCGTTGTCTCGCTGCATGATGTCCATATCAAGGTTGCCGATGTGGTGCAGTGCTTCGCCCACCTTTTGTCCCATTGCCCTGACCTCGGGCAGGTCAACGGTAACGGCTTTGTCGGTCTCGCCGGCACGCATTGCCAGTTTCTGCTTGACAGAAACGGCAACATGGTTGCCGTCAAGGTCATTCATCACATCAAGTCCGAACTCTTTGCCGGTCAGTTTCTCCTGGATAAGGATATATTCATCGCCAACCGATGCGGTGGCGAGAATGGTTTTCTTCACCTTCTTCATCAGCAGGCCATAGACGATGTCAAGTTCTTCCATGTCGTCAACGGTCTCAAGACCGATAGACCCCGATCCCCAACGCGGTTTCAGGAACAGCGGGAAATGGATTTCGCCACATGCGAGAGCCTCTTTGGCCTTGTCGAGGCTGACATAAGTCCGTGGTGACGCAAGTCCGATTGACTCAACCCATTGTGCAGTGCGGTACTTGTCAAACGCGATGGCAATGACCTCGGGGTCGCTGACTACGGTGGTGGTGCCAATCTCCTTGAAGCGTTTCTTGTTCTCGGCGAGTATGGGCAGTTCCAGGTCATTGAGACTGACCAGCAGGTCAACATGATGCTGTCGGCAGATGTCGAGTGTGATGTCGATATAGTCGGGGGCATAGACGGCAGGAACCTGCACCTTGACATCGGCGACTTGGAGTGCCGGGGCCGACAACTGCATGTCGGTGGCGATGATGGTGTCGCCGGCCGTGAGGTTCTCACGGAAATATTTCAGCAGGTAAGTGCGTCGTCCCGCACAGGTGAAAAGTATGTTCATTTAGAGTGGTTTATTTGAGGTGAGCGTTGCGGAAGGCGGTGATGCGCGGGTCAACTATGTTGCCGTTCTTGATGCACACAGCCTTTTGAATTGGAACTGGTAGTTCGTTGAAGTTTTCGCATGTGATTAATGTGTCGAGGTATCGCGAAATTCCCTCGCTCAACACCTTTGTGACGGTGATGGGATACATTGCCGGTGTGTTGTCCACGCAGTAATGAATTACTCCGTCTTCAACATAGACGGGGTCGTCGATTGTTGTCGGGTGTGAGGTTTCAATCTCGAGATAGGGGTCGCAACTGACATCAATAATCAGCGTGCCTGGTTTCATTTTTTTGAGGTCTTCTTTATAGATAATGCGGTCGGTACGGTTGGTGTCCCACATCACGCAGTTGACAAGCACATCATATTCAAACATTTTTTTGCGGAACAGATGTTCGAATTTGCGCCCAAACACATCCACTTCGGCTCCCAGTCCGTGCAGTATTCTCAAGGCTCCTTTTGTTGTTTGTCCGTTGCCCAGTATAGCCACCTTGGCATCATACGGCATCATGCCGCAGTATCTGAAAGCATGCATGATGGCAGCCTCGCCAGCCACCTCCCTGTTACGGTAAAAAATGTACCTGCCGTCCTCAAAAATTTCTTCCCAAGCGATGACAGTATGCTGTTTTTCAATCATCTTGGTTGTGAAATCAAGGTTCTGGACAGCGTGAGCCCAGCCAAATAGAATCTTGTTTTCATCGACAAGGTCAAGGTAATTGGCATCGCCCAGTTTGACATCTGTGACAATGTCGCACTTCAGAGCTTCGTCTCTCGACACGATGTGGCACCCGCATGCTGCATATTCCTTATCGTTGATGCCGACAGAGTTGCCGTAACCTTTTTCAAAGTACAACTGGTTGCAGTTCTTGACTTTTTTCAAGTCACAAGGTAAAACAGCACGGCGTCGTTCGCCATTTTTCGTGCTGATTATGAAACCTATTGTTTTCATATATTTGTGGTTTTATTTCTTGTTTGGGAGTTTGAATAGTTCGCCCATCTGTTGGTTGAACGATTCGGGGTGGTAGGGTGTATATCCACCTCCGGGATAGAAAGTGAGTTCGGCCATATACAGCTTCTCGTCTGTGTCAAAGAAGTCAACACGTAGGAATGGGAACCCCGCTGATAGTTTCTTGGCAATCTCGACCATCTCGTCAAAGTGTTTGGGTTTCTCGGCATCACCGACTATGTGGTTGCCATATTGGACATCAAGTTTGTTCCAATCAAGGTCATAGAATGAAATGTGAGAGCCGTCTTTCCCGAAGTGGTCTTGTGCGACATATATGCAGAATGGAACCCCGTCAAAACAGAAGAACTTGTAGTCATATAGTTGGTCTCCTACGCTTGCCTCAAATTTCTCGGCAATGACGCGTGGCACGGCATTGTGGTAGGCGTGGCAGTAGGAATTAATAAGAGTGTTTTTTGGGTTGAGGCTGTCAATGACCATTTGGTGCATCTCGGCTTCATTTACTGTTGATTTATCAATCACCATAATGCTCTTGCCGTCGCTTTGTAAAGTACCTTTTAGTACAAATACCTGTGGCAGTGATTGATAGTCACGCTTAAAATCATCGAGACTTGTCCACATACCATAGAGCGGAATGGTGTAGCCCTCGCCCAGTTTCTCGGCAATGAACTGTTTAAATAGGTATTTATCAACCATACGAGTCATGTCGGGATGCTCATAAAACATCTTGTACCACTGTAGCTTCTCGGTAAAAGTGACAGGATGGCGCGTGTCAAATGAGTATCCTTGTTTGCGTTCATATCCTCGCATATTGCCTTTAATGCGAAGACCGAGTGGCCATACAGACCTGTTGAAGTGTTCAAGTATTGCCAGAATTGGATTCTTCATAAATTTATTTGTTCAGATTCTTTTTATATTGTTTTCTCAGCGTGTCCACCCCCCACTGCACGAGCAGTGCCGAAGCCGGGCCGCTGTGGTAATGCTCGTTTCGCTTCATGCTGTAGTTGATTTTAAGCACCTTTGTTGCCCGGTTGACATACTCGGCTACCTCGGTGGTATAGAAGATGATGCCGTTTTTGACTCGTGGTATGAAATCGCCTTTCTTGTCGCGGCAGTAGCGCGAGAAGCTGTTGAATGATTTGAGCGACATTTTGCGCGCCATACGTCCGACGGTGTCGAAGTGGCAGGTATAGCCTGCACCTTTCTTTGACATTCCAAACTCATTACGCTCGATTCCCATGTCCTCGACAAGTTTGCGTGGAATGGGACGGTCGTAGTTGCCTCCAACGCTGTATGGTTTCATCTCGTCAAGATTTGACACATGGGCGATTTGTGGCCAGTGGTCGCCAAAGATGAGCGGCACGCTGACAAGAATGGTGTTTGTTCGCAGCCAGTGCTCGGGGTTTTGCGGGTTAGAAATCTTCATTCGGCCGTAGTCAAAGTTCTCGTTACATCGGTCGATGGCGGTTTTGTCCCACATCGAGTCACCCCTGACGCCCATAAAGAGCATGCAGTTGGTATATTGTTTTGAGAATACATCAAAGACAACCAGAGAGATGTCTCCTCCGGCAGCAGCCTCGGCTTCCCACAGCTGTTCGTTGGTGAAGACCTCGTTAGCATCTCCCTCGATGACATGTGTGTAGCCCATTTTGCGTGCGATGTCGCTACCACAGTCCTCGGCATACTTGACAGGCCGGTTGAATGTCAGTGTGGTGTCGCACCCCAGTTCGCGGCACAGTGCCGATGCGGCAGTGGCATCATATCCTCGCGAGATGGTGCTTACCATGCCGTAGGCTTTTGTTCGTGCCGGGTCGGTGGCGTTGTCACGCAGTGCGCGCAGTGCGGCGCTCATGGCGTTGTGGTACTCGTCAAAGGTCGAGAAAGTGGTTGCGGTTGCAATTGGGGTGGCCTTGAAGGAGCCGTCGGTAGCAACGTCAAGGGTGCAGCAGATGTGCAGATTGAGTTGCTGCTTGCCTCGCGGCGTGATGACGGGAACATTTTTGATGTAACGCAGCCGTCCGTATGCCACCGAGTTGAGGGCTTCTTCGTAGTGGAAGAAGTTGCGGTCAAGTTTTGAATCGGTGGCTGCCAGCAGCAATGGCAGTGAGTTGGCGATTGCGAACCCCTCGGGGGTGTTCATCGAGAACATTGTCTCCTGGGGGTATGAAGATGTTGAGAAGGTGATGCCCTGGTTGGCAATGGAGCATCCGGTCATGCATCGCAGGTCGCTGTGCAGGAAGTCGCCGTCGGCAAAGTTTCCGGCCCAGGCGCCCGATACAAAGAACTGGTCGTTGCATGCAACGGCATTGCCGCACTCGACATTGATGGTGTCGCCGGCAATCAACGCAAACCATGCCAATGGTGGCAACTGGTTGTTGATATTGTATTTGAATTGCATATTGTTGTTTTATTTCAGTCGGTTCAGTAACCCTCCCGTATGCCAGAAGAGCAGTTTCTTGTTGCCCAGTCCACGTGCCGCCACCGTTTGCATCATGCCATAGAAGCCTTTGCCCGAGTAGGTGGTGTCAAAGATGATGCTCGTCTCGCCGATTACCCGGTCAATGTATTGTTTCATCGCTGGCGTGTACTGCTCGTATCCACCGCAAAGGAAGTCGGTGATGAACGTGATGTGTCCTGTGTAGTCCTTGTCAAGCCCGTAGTGTGCGGCAAGGCGGTTGGCATAGTCAATGATCACCTGCTCGCCGCGCTGCTGTTGCCGCGCGACCGAGATGCCGACCAGTTTGACGTCGGACCATCCGGCCAAGTCCAGTCCGACGGCGATGCCGGCCTGGGTTGACCCTGTCCCCGAAGCATGGAAAATGTAGTCGGGTTTGTAGTTGATATTGTCGCATAGTCTCTTTAACTCGCCGACAGCATCGACAAAGCATGTTCCACCGGGCAGGTTGTGTCCGCCGCCAATGACATAGTAGGGGTTGAAACCCTCTTGTTTAAGCCGTTCCATGGCGTTGTCCATGGCGGCGGCGGTGTCTTGAGGGGCGATTATCTCAACCTCGGCTCCCGCATCGCGGCATAGTTGTGCGTTGCCTTTCTCCTTAAAGAAGCGGCTATCGGTGTCCTGCACGCACAGGTGGCACCTCCACCCGTTTCGTGCGCACATCAGTGCCATGGCGCGGTTGTGGTTGCTCTGGACTCCGCCGCAGGTGACAATGGCGTTGTATCCATCTTGTCTCAGCATCTGCTCGTAGGCTACAGCCTTGCGAGCCTTGCTGCCTCCGTAGTAGAAGGGGTAGAGGTCGTCACGCACCATCATGATGTTGAGTTGGTCAACGATTATCTGGTCCAGTATGACAATGTTATCGTTGGTCATTGTGGAAATTCGTTTTTCAGCAGTCCGTAATATAGCCGGTCCTGCAACTCGCCATCGGCTGTTGCAGCCTCTTGCCGCAATCGTCCCTCGAGTGTGAATCCGCAGCGTTCATAGACGCGCTGGGCGGCAAGGTTGGTCTGGTTGGTGTGCAGGAAAATCTTATTGAGCCCTAATGCCTCAAATCCGTACCGGCACAGCAGCCGGGTGGCCTCTGTGCCAATGCCCCTGGATTGAATCTCGGGGCTGACAAAGATGTAGAGTTCGGCCTTGCGGGTGTCGGCGGTGATGCCGGTTAGCCCGCCCATGGCAACGAGGTTGCCGTCATTGTCGGTGAACACCATGTCGGCCCGGTCGGTCCGTGTCAGGTTGCGGTTGTACCATGCTATTGTGTTGTCGAGCAGCACCGGTAGGTCAAAGTGCATGCTGCTATGCACCTTTGGGTTATTCATCCATGCCACGCGCATCGGGAGGTCACGTTCTTCAAGCGGTCTTATCTTCATTGTTAGATTGGTTGGCTCTTTCAACGTTCAGTTTCTGTGCCTTGGCGCCGGGTATGATGTTGATGTCTTTGCGGCAGAGCACGTTTTTGACAGTCTGCAAGATGACGCGACAGTCCATTGCCAGCGTGAGATGCTCGACATAGTATGCGTCCATCTCGAGGCGTTTGTCCCACTCGGCGTTGTTGCGTCCGTTGACCTGTGCCCATCCGCTGATGCCTGGACGCACGGTGTGACGCAGTCGCTCGCGCTCGGTGTAGTAGGGCAGGTATTCGGGCAGCAGTGGTCGTGGCCCGATGAGTGCCATATCGCCTTTTAACACATTAATTAATTGTGGCAGCTCGTCGATGCTGGTGGCGCGGACAAAGCGTCCCACGCGTGTCAGTCGCTGTGCATCGGGCAGCAGGCGGCCGTCGGCGTCGCGCTCGTCGGTCATCGACTTGAATTTGATGACTTTGAATATCTTTTCGTCCTTGCCAGGACGCTTCTGGAAGAAGAATGCGCCGGCACCCTTGTTGGCAAAGTGGAGCCACAGGGCAATAACGGCCAGCACGGGCCAGATGACCAGCAGCACCAGCAGCACTATGGTGAAGTCAATTATGCGTTTGAAGTAGTTCTTGTACATGATTATAGTGTGATGACCTTTGCGTCATCCCAGTTGATGTCTTTGTCGGCCTGGTCAAGGTTGGTGAAAGTGGTGTTTGCCACCAGTGACTGTAGTTTTGCCATCGCGCCTTTTTTGCCCAGGTTTGACTTGATGTAGCGTTTGTAGCGGTTGAGCAGAGTCCCTTTCTCTTTGAAATAGTCTTCGTAGGCCTTGCGCGACATCACGCCTTTACTCTCGGGGACGAGGTCCCCGATGTGGAAGTAGGTCATGGCATAGTCGCCCTTGGCTATCTTGCCCTTGACATACCACAGAGGGAAGAAACGGAAGTATCCGCCGCCCGAGTATGCCACCTGTTTGCCCAGAATTGTGGCGGTTGGGATTGGGAACTCCTTGATGGCGGCGTCGCCACAACGGACGATGCAGGGTGTGGTGCTCCCAAAGTGTTCAAAACCGCCAAAGTCGCGTGCGGCTGGGAACACCGACGCGTCGCGTTGGATGCCGCACTGGGCGAGAATCTCGAAGGCCCACTTGTTGTGTGCTCCAATGGAGAATGCCGGTGCGCGATAACTGATGACTTTGGTGCCGAGGCATTGCTCGAGCGCATCGACAGCATGCCGTGTGTCGTCGAGGGCCTCGTCGCGCGTCATCTTGTTGAGCCAGCGGTGGGTGTTGCTGTGGCATCCCACCTCGTGGCCTGAATCGGCAATCTTGTGTATGACGGCGGGGAAGTCGGTTGCCATCTGCCCGACGCAGAAGAATGTGGCACGTGTCCCGGCGCGGTCGAGCATGGCAAGAATGTCGTCGAGGTATCGGTCAAATGTGGCATACCGTTCGGTGCGTCCTGCCCCGAAAGTTTTCTCGATGAACCATTCCTCGATGTCAAAGGTGATTATGTTCATTGTTTGTCGTCTTGTTGTGGAGCGGCGGGTTGCTCAGTGGGTGTCTGCCGCTCGGGGATTTGTTTGACAACCTTTGCCGGTCTTCCGGTTGCTATTGTCCATGCGGGAACGTCCTTGGTAACCAGCGAGCCGGCACCGACGATTGCCCCCTCGCCAATGGTGACACCGGGCATGACCATTGACTCCATGCCGACGAGGCTCCCTTTGCACAGGTGAATCTCGCCCAGGCGGTAACCGAGTTTGGCATAGTCGTCACCGACGCAGTAGTCTCGCAGGTTGCGCTGGTGGCACAGCAGGCGAACTCCTCCGGCAATGTGTGCGTGGTCGTCGATGGTTATGAGGTCGGCATGTCCGCTGTCAATCTTGACGCTGTCGCCCACAAAGATGTCCTTGCCGACGTGGCAGCCGATTTTCTTCAGAATCCAGGGTCGCACCTTTCGCGGCAGAATTGGTGCCAGCAACCAGGAGTGCATGACATACTTCAGCAGGAAACCGTTGCGGTAGGTGGTCAAGACCTTGCCGATTACCTTGAAAATGGACACTTGTCCGTACTCTTCTTCGGAGTAGTTCAGCCCGATCATGCGCAGGAACCTGTAGGTCAGACTAAGTTTTTTCTTTTCAGCCATTTTTTATTTGGTTTTGTCGATAATGCTTCTTATATAATTAAATGTGTTCTCGACAACGATGGTGTGCTCATAGCGCTCGGCGGCTATGCGCCGTCCGTTGATGCCCATCTGGCGTGCCATGTCGGGGTCGAAGAATTTTTCTATTTTGTCGGCGAGGTCGTTGGGCTCGATGTCGGCAAACAGTCCCGTTTCGCCATCGACTATAGAGTCGATGCATCCTGTCGAGCGTGACACGATGGCGGGAATCTCCATGGCGTTAGCCTCGAGTGTGACCTGTCCGAAACCCTCGCGGTAACTGGGCAGAATAAATACGTTCATCACGGTGTAGTACTTTTGTATCTCGCTGTGGGGTATGGCGCCGGTGAAGACTACGGCCGGCGACTCCTGCAGGAACTGCAGTGTCTGCTCGGGGACGGCATTGCTGGCCTCTGGTTTGCCGATGACAAATAGACGGATGTTGCGCTCGGGGTGACGCTGGCGCAGCAGCTTGACGGCGTCGGTGAGTTCGATGATGCCCTTGTCGCGGACAATGCGCCCGCAGAAACCAACCACAAAATCGCCATCGGCAATGCCATATCGCTCGCGTATGGCCTGCCGGTCGCTATCGGTGACGTGTGCCGGGTTAAAGTGGTTGACGGTGTCGATGCCGTTGCAGGTGCCGTGCCCGATGATTGCCTGCTTTGCGGGGTTGTCCATCTTCTCCTCGAGCCGGCGTTTCTTGACCGACGGACTGACACACACGACGTTGGTGGCGAGTCGGCCAACGAGTCGACCCTCGTGTACAAAGAATTTACGTTTGGCACCCTTCATGGTGTCAACAATGATGCCGTGCATGTAGATGATGCGTACCGGCACACGCATTAACCATGCGGCCAGCGTGCCCAACAGGCGAGATTTCTCCTGATGGCAGATGACGGCGTCAAAGTGGTTCTGCCTGATGTAGCGCGCGACGGCAATAAACGATTTCAGGTCGCTCATGGGTCTGAGGCGTCGTTCAATCTCGACAGGGTGGTAGTGGATGCCGCGTTTTGCCGCAAACTCCTCGATGCCGTCGCCTGGCGAGCAAATCAGGTGCATCTCATAGCCACCTTTCTCGGCAAAGTAGGTGAACTGGTCACCGATAAAATTGATGGCCGACGTGGGCCGGTTTATAATTTCGAGAACTTTGGTCATTGGTTGGCGTTACTTTTTACGGTGCAGGCGGTTATATATCGGTGTCGGGAGCAGACCGACAGCGATGGGCCTGAGGATGTGTATATATGCTGTCAGCGGCAAGTGGAAATCGCGGCAAATCATGTACTTGACGCGGCATCCGTTGATGCGGAACTTCATCTTGCGTCGTGCTGTGGCGTTGCGGTCGTCGCGCATGGCGTAGAGCGGTTCGCGCAGGTTGTAACCGCGGAATCCCGCCAGATACATTTTGTACCACAGGTGGTAGTCCTCGACCCGCAGCAACTTGGGCGACACGGTGTAACCCCCGACTTTCAGGTATGCCTCGCGCCGCACCATGCAGGGTGCATGGCAGTGTGGCGTTTTTTTGACTAAGTCTTTGATTTTGGGCTCGCCACCTCCTCTAACGCGTCGGAACTCGCCGTTCTCGTCAAAGTAAATCATCGGGGTGCTGACGATGGCATACTGGGGGTGTTCGTCAAGAAACTTCACTTCTGTTTCAAACCTCTCGGGCAGTGAGATGTCGTCACCATCCATACGGGCAAAATAGTCGCCCCGGGCAACGGCGATGCAGTTGTTCAGCGTCTGGTTCAACCCCATGTTGTGCTCGTTGCGCAGCAGCACAATCCGGTCGGGGTGCTGTTGTTGGTTGGCGAGGGCAATGTCATAGGTGTTGTCGCTGGACCCGTCCTCACACAGAATGATTTCAAAGTCCTGAAAAGTCTGGGCATATAATGAGTCAAGTGCCTCCTGCAGAGTGCCGGCGCAGTTGTAGATGCCCATCAAAACTGATACTCGTGGCATAAGCGTTTATCTGTAGTAGAAGAAGTACATAAATCCGGTGAATCCGGCATACAGTGTCAGGATAATGGCAAGACGACGGTCTTGTCGTTCCCACATCCTGAACCGCAGCAGCGGGTAGGCAATGACAATGGGGTAGAGAAACCACGACAGGTAGGCGAAACGGTTGCTCTGCTCAGAGCGTATCACGATAACCCAGAAGGCATTGGCAAGTGTGTAGGTGATGGCGATGATATTGTAGGTGCGGTCCTGGAAGTTGCGCTTGACCGTGGTGTACCATAGCATCAATATAGGCATTGCACTGTAAAGCAGGAAGTCGATACGGAAACCCATCTGGCGTGCCTCGTGGTAATTGGTGAATTCCTCGGCAATTTCATCGGGTAAGTTGGCATACTGAGACATGCGAGAGTCAAATCCTGTACTGACAATAAATGCAGTAATAGCATCACTCGCTACAAGTGACACCGCAATTGACCCTAACCATGCCCAGATGGCATAAACCGGTTTCTTCCAGATCAGTAAAGCGGCAAGCGATGCCATGATGGGCAACGCTGTACTGCGGTGGCAACTGAAGGCGACAAAGAACAGCGGCACTGCTATCCATTTCTTCCAGTCCTGCTCGACCATATAGGCAAGTCCCAACATAGTCAGCGAGCAGGCAACACCGTTGCAGATGCCGTTAATACCATAACTAAGGAACGAGAATGACGAGAAACAGAACAATACAGCCACCCACAGGTTGTGGCCCATCCATTTGTAGCATGCCAGAACCATCAAGCCCGAGTATAATATCATCATTGTCATCAGGTAGTCCTTGCTGGACATTCCCAAGAGGATACAGGTGTATGCAATGTTATTCCACATCCACTCGGTGTGGAAGTTGAAACCTTCATACTCGTTGATGATGTGCAGGTATGAATATACATAGTATCCTGTGTCGGTGAATGCCTTGTCAACAGGGCGTGGACCGAGCAGCAGGATAGTGAACGCTATCACAATGAAGGTGGCGATGTATAATATTGAGTTGCTTT
Organism: Candidatus Sodaliphilus aphodohippi; assembly: GCA_018065665.1. Classification (GTDB taxonomy): domain Bacteria; phylum Bacteroidota; class Bacteroidia; order Bacteroidales; family Muribaculaceae; genus Sodaliphilus; species Sodaliphilus aphodohippi. The sequence goes on along the minus strand of JAGHSV010000176.1, from coordinate 4,907 downwards.
TCTTCAGTGCAACGTCGCCCTGCGACAGCGAGTAGCTGAAGCAGGTGATCAGGCACATCAATATAATTACAGCATTATATACCGGTGAATAGAGTGCAGGCGGGAGGAAACTGAATAGTGATTCCATTTAAGAATGTTTTTTCTTTAACGAGTACAACCAGTGAATCAACTTTGGGCTCCGCATCTTGGCAAATGCAACAAATATTTTGTTTTCTATGCCATCAGGCCAGTATCCTTTTAGGAAAAATTGGGTGGTTGGGTGGTTGATAATGTCACCCATATCTTCAATCTGCTCGTCACGAGACATATCAGAGAAGGTGGTGATGCAGTGGCAAGCCCACTTTGATTCGTTTATGGCAATCGTGCCGCGCAGGCGGCGCATGGTGCTCTCGTCATGTACAAAAGCCGATAGAATTTGGTCTTGCAGAGCCATACCCCTAATCAAGTTTGTAATCAAGTCGGGGGAGTATCGGTTGTTGCCCAAAGTTTCTCGTTGGCGAATTTTATAGCGATAACCGGCAAAGTCGATAAAACTGAATTCGGGATTGCGCATTATCACCCTTGACATGAATTCCTTGTCTTCAATTATCGACAATCCTTTCTCATACTCCAACTTGTTGTTGACAAGAAACTCGGTCTTGAACAGTTTGTTCCACGCATAGTTGAAGAACCGCCCGAATTGTGTCATGTGATCCATGTCGGATGGTAACGGTGGGCGCATAGCCACGGGTTTCAGTATGCGGGTTGAGGTGTTGCCGCCGGGTGTGACATAGTCTCGGTAGTAGCCGCATATAATGAAGTCATCGTCACCAATAGCACCGACAAGGGTCTCGTAGAATTCGGGTACGATTGCGTCATCGCTGTCAAAGAAATGGACATACTTGCCCACAGCATGTTGCAGACCATAGTTACGTGCGTCCGAGAGTCCGCCATTGGGTTTCTCGAGCACCATAATTCGCGGGTCGCTTTGGGCATAGCGTCTTGCCACGGCATTGCTGTTGTCGGTCGAACCGTCGTCAACCACGAGCAACTCCCAGTCTTGGAACGTCTGGGCGAGCACGCTGCCGATGCTCTCGTCAAGGAACGCCTCAACGTTGTAGGTTGGCATTATTATGCTGACAACAGGTTGTTTCATATTGTGTCAAATAGTTTCTGGTACTCGTCAACGAGCGACTGTGTTGTTATCCGCGGTTTGTCTGCCAGTGCTGTCTTGTAGTGCTCGACCTCGGCAGGCGTAGTGACCAGACGTTCAAGCCCGTCGTAGAGTGCCTCGTCGGTGTTGTCGACAATGAGTCCGTATTTGCCGTCCTCAAGAATCTCGTCCATACCCGAGCATGCAGTGGTGAGTACGGGAATGCCGAGTGCCACTGCCTCGCTGGTGGCTGTGCTGTAGCCTTCGCGATGTGAACTGCATACGAATAGGTCCATGTGCGAAATGTATTTGTATGGGTTGCTGTCAAACCCCAGCAGGTGTACAGTGTCTTCAAGACAGTTGTCGCTGATTAGGCGTGCGAGGTTGTCGTGTTCGGCCCCCTGGCCAAGGATGTATATGTTAAACCGCGGGACTCCGTCCTTGTCTTTCAACTTTTTGGCTGCATTAATCAGTCGGTCAAACCCTTTGACGGGTATCAGACGGCCGATGGCAACAATGTTGATGCAGTCGTCGGGCAGGTCGATGGGGCAAGGTTCACCGGCTTTGTCATAAATGGCGTCCATGTCGTTGACGTTGTGAATAACCGTCATGTCGGTTGTGACCCCCGGCATTTTGTCCTTGAACACTTCAAGCGTTTGGCGTGACACAAAGACAACCTTGTCAAACTGGTTGTAGCATTTGACAGCCTCGTCATGTGAACGGTAACTGACAAGGCGTGCGTTGAGGTCGCTGAATGTGGTGTGCACCCAAGCCACTGTTCGTGTTGCCTTGTTGCGGCACCCCGATACAATGCGCGTTGGCGAAGACTCGAGGAATGCTACTTCGAGGTCATAGTTCTCGCGTACAACCAGCCTGTGCAGCAGTGTTGGCGACAGTAGGCGCATCAGACGTGTGACACCGTTGAAAATCTTTTTGAAGATACACTTAAAGTGTACCTCGGGGGGGAGGTCTTTCTTGTTGACGCCCACGCCAAAAACAGTCTGAAGCGTGACATCATACTTGTTGTAGTCAAGGTTGCGAAGCAGGTTGACAAGAACCTTCTCGGCACCTCCTCCCTGAAGGTCAAAGTGGAAAATCAGTATGCGTTTTTTGCTGTTCACCTGATGATTTGTTTGAAAGCTTCACAAATGCGGTCGTGTGTGACATCGAAGTTGTTGGCGTTGGTTGCCGTTTTTATAGTTTCAACAACCTTTTTGGCGGTAGGTTCCTTGATGAAATGTATATAGCCGCAGTCCTTGATCCACTCGTAGGCATCGTGGACCTTGTGGTTGTTGTTGCCAAGAACAATGGCGGGTGTGCCGGTGATAAAGGCGAATATCATGCCGTGCAGGCGGTCGGTAATAACCCATCGCGAGGCGGCGAAGTGATGCCATATCTTGGTGAGTTCTTCCTCACATTCGGCTTTTGTCAGGCCGTCATGCCCGATGTGGGTGTCGTATGTCGTTGTCTGTTCGCCATCCAATGCTTTGCTGAGTTCGTTGCCAAAGTCGGCTGGCAGGCTGCGCTCGGCATCGTCACGCAGGCACAGCGTGATGTGCTTGCGTTCGGTGTCGGGTTCCCGTTTGTCAAGCGTCATGACGATGTCCGGTGCCAATTCAACTTGCTGGTGGGGAAATATTGACTGCATCAACTCGAGAGTTCCCCGTTCACGCGCCATCATGGTGATGTGGCGGTGCCGGTCATAGGTCTTGATTGCATGGCGCTTCAGGTATCGTCCTGCCGCTGTATTCGAGAACATGGCAGTTTGAGGGAACGAGTATATCTTGTGGTCGGGAAAGTTTTTTACAACCATCTGACGCAGCAACTCGATGTCATAATAGAGGTCGGTCATGTTCCCGCCGCCAATCAATGTCACTATGTCATCGGGGTTGATGGTTTTTTTCACGACCTTGAGCCTCCCGGCGGTAACGTCGATGTTCATGTTGACCACGTGCCGGTCGGGGAACATGGTGTTGAACCACTGTCGCTGGGCATAGGTTATAGCAACATCGCCCAGGTTGCCGTAGTTGGCGGCAAGGAAGACATACACCCTTTTCAGGTCGGGACGCGACTTGTAACTTGGGTGGTTGCTTCGCGACAGGATGTGTGCCAACTTGAATTTGGCTTTTAGTTCAAGAACTTTAATCAATGATGCCATAAATGGGTGTTGGTATGGTTATGCTGCTTTTGCGCCGAGTTTATTGCTAACGAATGTTATCAGCGACTTGCGCTCGTCTTTGCTGAGTCCCATGGTGAAAATGCAGGTGACGCAGATGGCAAACGAGACAATGGCCAGAATGATGACGTGAATGTGTCCGTGTGCAACAAGGCGCAACGCCATCGCCAGGCCGAACGCCACGGTTGCGCACAGGGCGCATGGCACAACTACCGACTTGGCGTAGGGTCTCAACGCAAGCCCGATGTGACTGCGCAGGTAGATGAGTCTGAATGTATATGCCACAAAGATGACGGCAACACGTATCATAATGGCAATCTCGGGAAAGTCAAACAACCAGATGAACAATGCACTGAGTGGCAGGTTCATGAATAGGATGCAGCTAATAATAATCTGGTAGCGCTTGATGTTGCCGGTAGCCTGGACGCTCATCCACAGCGGCCCGGACAATGCCTCGCCTATTGAGGTGAGGATAATCAGACGGCAGAAATTGACAGAGTGCTCGGGCACTTTGCTGAGCCAGATGTCAAGTATCTCGTTGCAGTAGATGATTATCGGGATGGCAAATATAATCAGCAAGAAGAACGAATAGCGCGATGTACGCCTGATTAGATCAAAAAGACGATTGCGCTCGCCCGAGGCGTAAGTCTTGGTGATTTGAGGGTTGAATGCCGACTGAAAACTGTTTGACAGGCTGGCAATGGCGCCATAAACCTGGTTGGCCACACCAAGGGCGGCATTGACGGCTACGCCATAGAAGAAGTTCAGGATAAAGGAGATACCTGTGAATGTGGCAAGCAACGCCACGCTACCGAACAGGCTCCACCACGAGAAGGAGAGCATTGCCTTGACTTGCTTCATATCGACTTTGAAGTCGATGCGGCAGGTGGGGAAGTGGCGATTGCTGTAAAACATGTAAATCAACGAGATGCAGATTGAAACGACACAACCCAACGCGCTGTAGGTGACCAGACGGTCGAGCGATGACAGCAGCAGGCAATAGACAATCAGCAGTTTCAACACGTCATTGAGGATGCTGACATAGGCAAAAATCTGCATCTTCTCATAAGCGATGATTGATGCGTTGAACGGTGCTCGGAGTATGCGGATAATCGTGCGCAGGATGCTGAACTGGAAGACCCAGTTGGCGGCCCACATGCGGCCGTCGGGTATCTTGACATAGGAATTGAGAAACCACAGACCAATTGTCTCTGACAGTATGAACACAACCGCAGCGAGTGCCATCTGAACCTGAAACGAAGTGCTGAACACATGTTGTACACGGTCCATATTCTTGCGCCCCATCTCAAAGTTGAGGAAGCGTTGGGTTGAACTGATCATCGTTGAGTTGACAAACGAGAACAGCACCACAACGCTGCCAACGATGTTGTATGTTCCAAAGTCCTCAACGCCCAGGATGCGCAGGATTTCGCGTGACGTGAACAGCGAGATGAGCATGCTCAGCATCATGCGCATGTACAGAAAGAACGTGTTCTTTGCTATTCGCTTATCGTTTGAATCCATGTTCTCGGACAACAAAACGCGTCACCGGGCGGGGCTCGGTGTGTGGGTGGGGAGAGGTATGTGTTGCTCCCTGAC
>JAGHSV010000177.1 GCA_018065665.1 Candidatus Sodaliphilus aphodohippi | reverse complement strand
TGATAAAGTAATGGTTTATATTTGAATTTTGCGTTTGTAATTCAGTGGATTTTTGCCGATTTACGGAAATGCGTTCATAAATTTGCAGATTTATGATTTTAAATTTGGTTATTCCAATAGTTTGTTTTAAATTTGCATTCGCAAAATTTATTGATGTTAATAGCAAGTTTGCATTTGTATACCCTGATTTTTGCAATTTTTGCTGTTTTTTGAGCGTTAGCAAAAAATAGGGTCAAATAATGCGGTTTTTGCCACTTTGAATTTTTTGCGTTTTTTTCTCAGTTTTTGTTCTCCTGGATCAAAATTTTCTGATTAAAAAATTCTGTAAAAAATTTGGCTTTGCTTTTTGGGCAAAAATTTGCTTTGAATTTTGTGATTATTTGTTTGTGAAATTTTGTGCGTTTTTAATTTATGGATATAGTATCGCGTCTCAAAATGTTCTTGCAGGAGAACGGAATTTCTAATTCGCTCTTTGCCGATAATTGTGCTATCCCGCGTCCTACCCTTTCGCAGTTGCTCAATGGTCGCAATAAGAAAGTGAGCGATGAGTTGATTGCTAAAATTCATTCGGCATATCCTTCGCTCAACATCATGTGGCTCATGTTTGGTGATGGAGACATGTTTGTTCCAAATCAGAAATCCGATGCTTTTACCGATACCCATGAACCCGTTGAGAATGGCATGGATTTTAGCGGCTCAAATTCGGCATCGGCTTCTCAGCAGCGACCGACGACCATCAGTTTTGGTGGTGATGCCCAACCGGGTGTTTCACGCGACAATCCGCGTCAGCAGATGCCGCCTCAGGCTGCTTTTAACGACGCCTTGCAGAATATCGTGCGCAGCGGTGCTATGAGACAGAACGACCGCAAGGGAGGCTCCCACTCTGCCGAGAGCCGCGTGGTCAGCATCATGGTCTTTTATAACGACGGGCGTTTTGAGACGTTCACCCCACAATAAAGGCTTTTATAGACTTCTGAAAATAGAACGGGTGTGCATCTGGTTTAAAGGATGCACACCCGTTTGATTTTATCCTGTGTCGTCGGGGTTACCTTTTCATGGCGCCAATCAACTCGCTGCACGACGACATGCCGTGGCGGGTAAGGTAGTCCTCGATGTAGTCAACCACCTTGACGCTGGTCTGGGGGTCTATGAAGTTGGCGGTGCCAATCTGGACTGCCGTTGCACCGGCAAGCATGAACTCGACAGCATCGCGGCCGTTCATGATGCCTCCAAGGCCCACAACGGGAACCTGTACGGCGTTGGCAACCTGCCACACCATTCTCACTGCTATAGGGCGTATGCACGCTCCCGAGAGCCCTCCGGTGACGGTTGACAGGTATGGCCTCATTCTCTCGACGTCTATGGCCATCCCGAGGAACGTATTGGTCAGCGACACGGCATCGGCCCCGGCAGCCTCGGCGGCGCGTGCAATCTCGGTGATGTCGGTCACGTTAGGGGTGAGTTTAACGATCATTGTGCGGTCCCACGCCTTGCGTACTGCGCTGACAACGCTCTCGGCTCCGGCACATGTGGTGCCGAAACCCATGCCGCCCTGTTTGACGTTGGGGCACGAGATGTTGACCTCGATGGCAGCAACCTTGTCAAGGCCGTTGAGGCGCTCGCACACGCCCACATAGTCCTCGACGCTGGCTCCCGACACATTTACTATAACGCGCGTGTCAAGGTCCTTGATGCGTGGATATATGATGTTGGCAAAGTGCTCGACACCTTTGTTCTGCAGTCCCACGGCGTTGAGCATGCCGCTGGGGGTCTCAACCATGCGCGGATAGGGGTTGCCTTGACGGGGGTGCAGCGTTGTGCCCTTGACGATGATGCCGCCCAGGCGACTGAGGTCGATGAAGTCGGCGAACTCTTCGCCATAACCAAATGTGCCCGATGCTGTCATCACGGGATTCTTGAGGGTCAACTGCCCTATTTTTACGCTAAGGTCTACCATTTCAAACGATTTATGTTAAACACGGGTCCTTCTTTACATGCACACACGTTGCCGCTATCGACGGTGTCCTCGACGCAGCACAGGCAGGCGCCTATGCCGCATGCCATCGTGTTCTCGAGCGATACCTCGCAGTTGATGCCGCGTTCGCGTGCTATGCGTGCCACGGCTTTCATCATCGGCATGGGGCCGCAGCAGGCTATGTGGGTGATGTCGGTGCTTTGCAGCAGCGGGTGCTCGGTCACGAGCCCTTTATAGCCCAGTGTGCCGTCTTCAGTCGCAACGGCAACCTCGGCGGTGCGGCGAAACAGGTCAAGTTCGAGCAGGTCGCTCATCGAGCGTGCGCCAAGCAGGAAACGGACCTCGGTGCCACGGGCGGCAAGACGTTTACCCAGCATCAACAGCGGGGCAATGCCAACGCCTCCGCCAACCAGCAGGGCGCAACCCTCTACGTCGGTCGAGAAGCCGTTGCCAAGGGGCAGCATCAGATTGACCACCGTGCTCTCGGGCAGGTCGCACAGGGCATTGGTGCCGGCTCCGGCACGCCTCACCAGCAGCCACATCTCGTGGCTGTCGGCATAGTTGATCGAGATTGGGCGACGCAGGTAGGCCTCCCGGCAGTTGGACACTGCAACTTGGGCAAACTGACCCGGCTTAACTTGCGGCATTGTGCCGTGAACTGGAACGAGGCGCAGCAGGCTATAGCCGTGACCGCATTTCTCGTTGGCTTTTAGTTTGAAATCCATCACCTGTTTCATAACTGCAAAGTTACAACAAAAAAACAAATTATGGAATAGGTGGGGGCATCTTTATTGAGTGGTGTCATCCCCGTGAATATTCCCCGATTCACGGCGAGGGTAGGGCCAGAGCCCTATCGCTTATATTATAAAAGGTGTTTTTTTCACTGATTTAATCATTTTTTTTGGCGATTAGGTGCAAATTTTAGAAATATTACTTAACTTTGCAAGAATTAAACATCTCTATTACCGTATGGAACTAAAACTGATCATCTCTATAGTACTCGCGATAATGTCGTTTGTTGTTACACTTGCTAAGGGGAATATCCAGCAACAAAGTGTACCAAAGGCTTTGGTTTTGTATTATTCACAACTGGGATCGACCCGTACGCTTGCACAGTATATTGCCCAGCAGATTGGGGTGAACATGGTTGAGATTAAACCGAAAAACCCCTATCCCGAGGACTTCCAGCAGACAATAGACCGTTGCAAACGCGAGCAGACAACCGGGGTGTTGCCCGAACTGGAACCTCTTGATGTTGATTTTAACGACTATGAAGTGATATTCCTGGGTTTCCCCATTTGGTTTGGCACATACGCCCGTCCTATTGCCACGCTGCTTCGCGACTATGACCTGAGCAACAAGAAGATTGTCGTGTTCAGCACCTTTGGCAGCGGAGGCATTACCGAGAGTGTGGCACACATGAAGCGGCGAGGTTTTAATGTCGTTGCATCGGGCGGTGTACGCACAGCCCTGCTCGACCGTGGACCAGCCGAGATGGACCGCATTCTTGCCGAGACACAGCTTGTCAGGGGCATTGTGCCAAGTTTGCCGCCATATTCTAACAAGGAACCGGTTAACGAACTGACACGCGCAATCTTCAACATGGCTGTGGCAGGTTACAAGATGCTTAATGCTTCTCCCAAGACCTGTGAGTATCGCGAACGTGCCAATGGCATAGATTATCGTTATGAGGCTTCTAATGCCGCACCCGATGGCACCGAGGAGGATATCGTGGTTTATGTTTCTCAAGACGGTGGTCCCGAGGGCAAACCGGTTTTCACTCTTGTCGACCATCCCCAAAACAAATAATTGATTGTCAATGACTCGCGAGGGCCGCATCGCACGCATCACACTGGTTGGCTCGGTCGCTAACCTTGTGTTGACCATCTGCAAGTTAGCAGCAGGAATCGTTGGCCGCAGTTCGGCCATGGTTGCCGATGGTGTCCACTCGCTGAGTGACCTCATCAGTGATATTGTGGTGCTGATTTTTGTCCGTGTCTCGGGCAAGGGCAGCGACAAAGGCCATGATTATGGCCACGGCAAGTTTGAGACGCTGGCGTCTCTCATTGTCTGTCTGCTGCTTGTGGTTGTTGCCGTCAAACTGATGATTAACGGGGTATCGTCAATTCACGATTATCTCAACGGTGTCGAGTTGGAGCGCCCCGGGATGATAGCCCTGGTTGCAGCGGCAGTGTCTATTATCGTAAAGGAAGTTCTTTATCAGGTGACAGTGCGGGTTGGTCGCGAGGTCGACAGCCACATGGTGATTGCTAATGCCTGGCATCACCGCAGCGATGCGTTCTCGTCGATCGGGTCGCTAATCGGCATTGGCGGTGCCGTCTTTCTTGACAGCCGCTGGGCTGTTCTTGACCCCATTGCGGGCTGCATCATCAGCATCATGATTGTGGTTGTTGCCGTCAGGATGGCAGCCCCTGCCCTTGACGAACTGCTTGACGCATCGCTCCCCGAGGCCGAGGAAGAACAAATCATGAAAACCATTATTGCCACCGAAGGCGTTGACAGTGCTCATGGCCTGAAGACGCGGCGGAGCGGGCAGTCGGTCATTATCGATGCACATATCGTTGACGACCCGCAGATGACGGTTGCTGCTTCACACGACATCTGCACTCAGGTAGAGAAGAACCTGAGGGCGCTCAAAGGCGAGGAATCGCAAATCCTTATCCACATCGAGCCGGCCGACGATGCCGACTGATGTCATCTGTATCACATATCGGTAATGCGCCACCACTTGTAGTCGATGCCGCTGTCGTTGGCATCTTCTCCCTCATGCTGTTTGAGTTTTGCCACAATCCTGGCAGTGACGGGGAGAGCGAGAGCCTCATATAGGGTCTTTAAGGCAGTCTGAGTGACTATGAGCGAGATTATGGTGCTCCATGACAACGTGCCGCCAAAGGCGATTGGGAAGAAGATGACCGAGTCCAGACTCTCGCCGCACAGCGTCGACAAGATGGCACGCAGCGAGAAATGCCGTTTGCCGTGCATCAGTTTCATCTTGCTCATCACAAACGCATTGAGCATCGAGCCGCAGATGAATGCGGTGAAACTGGCGCCGAGGATGCGTGGCACGTAGCCGTAGATTTGCTGCATGGCGTTCTGGTAGTGCCACTCGGGACCGCCAGGCAGTGCTATGGCCATGGTGAGCATCAGCACCGTGAACAGGTTCATCAGGAACCCCAGCCAGATTACAAAACGTGCTTTGCGGTAGCCATAGACCTCGGTGAGGCAGTCATTGATGATATAGGATATCGGGAACACAAGCATGCCGGCGGTGATGGTGCCCGGTGCCATGTCAATGACTTTGATTTCAATCAGGTTTGACACAATCAGGCACACGCAGAACAACACTGCGAGCACTACAAAGGTGGTTGAGAATTTGTTTTGCTTCATTTTCTTGTTTTTTACGTGGTTTACAAGCACACGGTGGTTTGAGAACGCAAAGTTACAAAAACTTTTCCACTCTGCAAACCGTTATTCAAATAGCGGGGTGAACTCAAAGTGGATGGTGTCGAATAGTCCCTTGTCGGTCAGCTTGATGTCGGGGATGACGGGGAGAGACATGAATGCCATGGTCATGAACGGGGCGTTGAGTGTGCAGCCCTGGGAGGTTGCCCGCTGTTTGAGCGATGAATATAGGCGTGCTACTGTTGGACCGTCCAGTGGCGACATTAGCCCACCGATGGGCAGCGCCAACTCGCTGACTTCGTTGCCGTCGGCAATCACAATGCCTCCACGCAGGTCAACGATGCGGTTGATGGCAGTGCTTATG
>JAGHSV010000073.1 GCA_018065665.1 Candidatus Sodaliphilus aphodohippi | reverse complement strand
CAGTCTCGACTTTATCAAAGGCCGCAAAATCATCAACCTCGACTCTGAGGCGTATGACGAGATCACCGTCGGCGCTGCAGGTGCCTATCTGCAGATTGCCGAATGGGACATCACCAAGGCCGACGTACCGGCAGGTTGCCTGTTCAGGAACATCACGATTGACGGCGGGCTGGGCGGTCACTCGGGCGTTGACATCAACAAGGGGCGCTGCCACACCAACAAGGCGCTGGCCCAATTCATCATCAGTCAGGATCACCTGATGGTTTGCAAGATAGACGGCGGCACTGCCAACGCTTCAATCTCGTCGCGCTCTAATGCTGTGGTTGCCGTGAAACCCGAAGACCTGACAAGGCTCGAGCAAGCCGTTGCCACTCTCAACAACCAGTTAAACAAGGAATATGCAGCAACCGATGCGGGTATCAAGGCAAGCATTGCCGATGCCGTCGAGCAAAAGCAATACATCGCCAATGCCAGCGAACTGGCAAACTGTGTTGACAAACTGCCTTGCGGCATGATTGCCATGCGCCCCGACATGCCCGGCACAGTGAAGACGAGCAACAACATCGGCCGCATCACCACCGGCGACAACCTGATGACCGTATCATGCCACAGCCGCAGTTTTGACGACGAGGAAATGCGTGCACTGGGACGCAACATCGCCGAAATTGCCAAAGCCAACGGTGCCCGCGAGGTAAAACTGATGATGGACACTCCCGCATGGGTCGAGCGTCCCGACTCGCCGCTGCTGGCACTGACTTGCAAGACCTTTGACGATGTGCTCGGTTTTGAGCCCAAGAAAGTTGCCATGCACTTCGTGCTCGAGGCAGCATATTATGTACAGAAGTATCCCGGCGTAGAAATCGCGTCTATCGGGCCGCTCATCATCGAGCCGCACTCGACAAGCGAACGCATAGACCTTGACACTGCCGACAACATCTGGAAAGTCACGGTTGAACTCCTACGCCGTCTTGCCAACGAAAAAGCGTGATTCATGCCAATCATTGAAATCAACTCGCTGTCACATCCCGGCGTTGAGATTTTCGGTTCCTTAACCGAGGCCCAACTGCGCAACCGCCTCAACCCCGACCAGGGTCTGTTCATTGCCGAAAGCCCCAAGGTCATCAATGTGGCGCTTGACGCGGGATATGAACTGGTATCGCTGCTGTGTGAACGAAAGCACATTGACGGAGATGCGGCGGCTATCATTGAGCGATGCGGCGACATCCCGGTTTATACGGGCGAACGCAAACTGCTGGCATCGCTCACGGGATACACACTTACCCGCGGAGTGCTATGTGCAATGCGCCGCAAACCAAGTCTGCCGGCAAGTGAAATTTGCGGTGATGCCAAACGTGTAGTGGTGATAGACGCAGTGACCGACACGACCAACATCGGAGCCATTTTCCGCTCGGCGGCAGCACTGGGTATTGATGCTGTATTGCTTACGCGCGACTCGTGCGACCCGCTCAACCGACGCGCCGTCAGGGTGTCAATGGGCAGCATCTTTCTCGTACCCTGGACATGGATTGACGGTTCGCCCAACGACCTGCGCCAACTGGGTTTCAAAACCGTTGCCATGGCCCTGAGCGACAACTCGGTTAGCATCGACGACGAGACGCTTTGCAACGAGCCACGACTGGCAATAATCATGGGGACCGAAGGCGACGGGCTGCCCCACTCCACCATCAACGGCGCCGACTATGTTGCACGCATACCGATGAGTTACAATGTTGACTCGCTCAATGTAGCGGCAGCGGCAGCAGTGGCATTCTGGCAGCTACGAATAAACAAATGACAAAAAGAATATGAAAACAAGAACAATGATTGCGGCACTGGCCGCACTGATTATCACTCCCATGAATGCTACAGCCCAGCAGGAATGGAGCCCCGAGGACGCCAACCTGTGCTGCACCAGCATCATGGTTGCCAAGAACGCATCGACCGACGGCAGCGTTATCACGTCGCACACCTGTGACGGCAGTTACCGCACATGGATGCAGATGGTTCCGGCAAGCGACCACAAGGACGGTGAGATGGAAAACATTTACGGAGGACGCATGCACACCATGAGTGCCACCGACAGCACCAAGATGACTGTCAAAGGGCAAATCCCGCAAGTCAAGCACACCTACCGTTTTCTTGACACCGCCTACCCATGCCTCAACGAGAAGCAGCTTGCCATTGGCGAGACCACATACGGCGGCCGCAAAGAGATGAAGAATCCCAAGGGGCTCTTCACGATTGAGGAACTCGAGCGCATCGTGCTGGAACGCTGCACCACTGCCCGACAGGCCATCAGACTGATGGGCGAACTCATCAAGAAATACGGTTATGGCGACGACGGCGAGTGCCTCACCATTGCCGACAAAAACGAAGTTTGGATTTTTGAAGTTCAGGGAGAAGGCAACAAGAAAATCGGCGGTGTATGGGCTGCCGTGCGAATCCCCGATGACGAGATCGGCGTATCGGCAAACATCTCGCGCATCGGCAAACTTGACCTGAACGACACCGACCGCTACATGGCATCAGATAACGTCTTTGACGTGGCAAAACAGATGAAACTGTGGGACGGCAAGGAGGAATTCAGTTTCTGGAAAGCCTACAGCGGCGGCAACTACATGAACGAGAAAAAGAACTACAGCGTGAGGGAACTCTACATCCTGTCACAACTGGCGCCATCGCTAAACCTGACCGACGCCATCGAGGACATGCCGGTAAGCATCAAGCCCGACAAGAAAGTCAGCGCCCAGGACGTCATGCGTCTTCTGGCAAGTTACTATGAGGGCACCGACAAGAACCTGAGCGGACGCCACATTGTTCCCAATCCCAAGAAAAAAGACAAAGACGGGAATATCGTCGAGAGTGAACCCGACAGCATCGTGTCGCCATTCTCCAACCCGTGGATGCTGGGAGATGAAATCAAGATGTACTATGCAATGGGCGACTCAACAATGAAGAACATCCGCACCGTCAGCGTGTCGTGGTGTTCCTACAGCACCGTGATACAGCTGCGCTCGTGGCTGCCCGATGAGGTTGGCGGCGTTGCCTGGATTGCCCTTGACAATCCCGGCGAGAGCCCGCGCTTCCCCATTTTTGCCGGCAACACCACCGTTCCATCTCTGCTGAGCGTTTGCGGACAGGGATGTGAACGCGACGATGCTGCCCTGTGGCACTACCGCAAGGCTAACCGCCTGGCAACGGTGCGTTGGGGGAACATGAGAAAATTCCTTGAACCTGCCCGCGACCACTTCATCAAAAAGAGCGTAACCGAGATGCCGTTTGTCGAGAAGACCTATCAGGAACTCGCCACAGGCGACCAGGAAAAAGCCACCAATTTCCTGAACGAATATTCCTACGACTTCTTTGGTGCAACCATCTCGCGCTGGGACGACCTCACCCACCGTTTCTGGCGCATGAGTTCAAACGGTTTCTAAACAACCGCCACTCCCATAAACAATGGGGGGCGTGTCATGAATTTGACACGCCCCCATTGTTATTTATGTGTATCGGTTGTTAAAGGACAACCTTGCGAGATACTGTCTTGCCCGATGCGTTTGACGCTACGACTACGTAGCATCCGTGACCGTCAACCGGTATTTCGACCTTGAATGAGGTTCCGGCAGGAACTGTGGCAACCACACGTCCAGCAATGTCGGTAACGGTAACTCCGGCAATTGCTGAGGTTGACTCAACGATGACATTGCCGAGGGCAGCGACTACGTTGATATCGCGAACGTTGTCGGTAAGATCCTCAATGCCTGTGGGCTGGTCTGTAAGTTCAAATGTAACCGAGGTCATGCTTTCAATGAACGGTTTCTCATACTCGTTGGTGGTACTGGTATAAGTACGTTTTGAACCGTTGCTATAGGTTATGGTTATCTTCCACAGCAGTTGCTCGGGAGTTGCGACACGTGCCGTACGGCCGGCATAATAGTAACCGATGTAATCGGGTTGGGTAAGGGTCACACCGTTGAGCGACACCTCATGGCCGTTGGGTATGACGGTGACGGGTACCTGTTTGCCGAGGTCAAAGTAACTGTGAATGATATTGTCACGCAAGTAGTTTGTTCGGTTTACAGACCAGTCAACAAGACTTTTAACCGAGTTGGTCCAGTGCTTATAGGAAGTTGGATTGCCGTAAACATTGAGATGATAGGGATACTCGGCGTCAATCTCGTCGGCTAACGAGTTGAGATGGTTAACTACAACACTCTCCCGAAGGAAGTCACCCAGATATACCGAGAAGTTGTCGATGATGATGTCGCGGAACTCTGGAAACTTCCACAATGTCTGGAACACCTTCACCGAGGCGGGTGTATTGCCCTCGCCGGTATCACTCTCGTGCCCGTTGGCACGCAGCAGGTGATTGAAGAAGGTGGTGTTGATACCGTTAGAGCCATAGAAGTCCATGTCCTTGATGAGCATGCGCCACTTGCCGCTATCGGAGGCCTCACGCCACATGACCATATTGTTGCCCGGCCAGTCGGTGTTGGTTGCCCATGCCTGGGCTATCACAGTCTTGGCAAAGTTATCAAAGTCAACAGCCTTCTGCATCTGCTCGAGCGTGGGGGTGCCGCTATACAAGGCGACAAAGTCGTTGAAGTTTTGCATACTACCCTCTTTGAGCTCGTTGTAGTTCTCGACCATGTCAAGGTCTTCGATGCCGTAGTTGCTCTCGATGTGGTCCTCATCGCTGCGTTCACGCAGGTCATAGATGCCACGGTACTGTCCGTTGACATAGGCAATCACAGCAGTATTCTCCTGATAGTCAAGATTGGGGACATTACGGCCAAATAGAGTCTGTACAGCAGCATCACCAATGCGGTTGCTGCCGAAACAGTTACCTCCATTCCTGAGTATAAATGACTTTACCTTCTTGACATCGGGCTTCGCCTCCCAGAAGGGGAAACCGAAGTTCTTGTTTCCAAACCTCTTTTGAGTATAAACGACAAATGACTTCTGAGCATTCTCGCGTGTCCACGCTCCGTGTACGCGGCACTCTCCCATCATGTTGAACTGGGCATCCTCGTCGTTGCCGGTGAAATACTCGACATTGGCTGGACGTCGCCAGTCCTGTTTGTAGTTTTCTCCGGCCAGAATACCAATCTCGCTATCGGTGAAGTAGCGATTGTCGGTATTGATTGAGATAATGGGCAGATTGGTAGTGCGTGGGTGGAAGATATAAGACTGCGTAACCGCTGCAGGCGAAGCCGCCTCAGACGAGATGAGTTTGGCACGAACAATGGTGTTGCTTGTGATTGACTTATAAAACTCTTGTGAATAGGATGGTGACGATGTAGTGGGATCAGAACCGTCGGTGGTGACATAAAGACGCGTGTCGGCCGGCACACCGTCGGGCACAGTCACTCTCAGGACAATCCTGCGTGCGCCATTCTGAATAACCTTGCCGGGAACATTGAACACGGGATCGGGCAGCACATCCTGGACAAAGGCCTCATTGTTGTCGGCACCGGGAGTTGGAGTAAGAGTGAACCCCCACTTTCCGCTTGCATTCTTCGAATAGGACACGTTGGGTCCGAGGAACTTCTTCAACGTGACGTGGTCGATTATATCACCACTGGGGTTGAACAAATATAGGTCGCCCTTGCCTGTATCAAGGCGGTAATCAATGTGTGTACCAACCGGTCCCGACTTATCACAGCAGATAACGGTATAAGTGTGGCTTCGGGTAATGGCGCCGCCAGCAATGCGGACCGCATCTTCAAAGTTCTCGGTATCACCAATGCGATAACCGATGAGACGGAAGTTGGTGTCACCGTCATTATATAGTTCAACCCATGAATCGGGGAACTCATTATCGACAAAGTACGAGCTAATGTTGGCTTGCATAACCTCGGTGATTCGAAGTTCCGCTCCAGCATCAAGAGCCATTGTGCCAGCTATAGCGGCAATGAGAATTTTGTTTATATTTTTCATATTCAAAAGTATATTTTCCAATGCAAAGTTAAAAAAAATTATTTCATGCAACACTATTTTTAGACTAAATTACTTTTTTTTGACTTATTTACTACATAACGCCGATTTTTATATAAAAAAAATCATTGCTGTCGGGCAAACTTTAGAGAACAAAAGCTCCTGCACTGCCGTTTGGGGCAATGCAGGAGCAAGTATGAGTTATGACAAATTTACGAGTTTGTTATCAAGCCTCGACATTAACCTCTTCGCGGGTAAGCATACGTCCTTCCTCGTCGAGCAGACCTGCAAGCGAGAGTTCGTTCTTGTTACCCACCATGAGGGTCTGGTACTCGCGCAGACCGGTACCCGCTGGAATGAGGTGACCGCTGATGACGTTCTCCTTCATACCTTCAAGGGTATCAACCTTGCCGTTGATTGCTGCCTCGTTGAGAACCTTGGTGGTTTCCTGGAACGATGCGGCACTCATGAAGCTTGAAGTCTGGAGAGCTGCACGTGTGATACCTTGCAGAATCTGCTCGGATGTTGCGGGCACAGCCTCACGGACCTTGATGAGTTTGAGGTCACGGCGCTTGAGGGCTGAGTTCATGTCGCGCAGCTTGCGTGCAGTAAGAATCTGGCCTTTCTGTACGGGTTCGGTTTGGTCAGAGTCACCGGGGTCGGTAACGATCTTCTTGCCCCAGATCTGGTCATTCTCCTCCATAAATTCGCGCTTATCAACAACCTCCTGCTCGAGGAAATGGGTATCACCCGGATCAAGGATGTTAACCTTGCGCATCATCTGGCGCACGATTACCTCAAAGTGCTTGTCGTTGATTTTTACACCCTGCAGACGATAAACGTCCTGAACGGCGTTCACGATATAGTCCTGAACGGCCGTTGGGCCCTTGATGCGCAGGATATCGGCAGGAGTGATGGCACCGTCGGACAATGCAGTACCGGCACGTACATAATCATTCTCCTGAACAAGAATCTGCTTAGCCATTGGCACGAGATAAGACTTGGTCTCGCCCAGACGGCTGGTGACTGTAATCTCACGATTGCCGCGTTTAACCTTGCCGAAGGTGACCTCACCGTCAATCTCGCTGACAACAGCGGGGTTAGACGGGTTGCGTGCCTCAAAGAGCTCGGTTACACGAGGAAGACCACCGGTGATATCACCAGCACCGCCGCTGGATGCGCGCGGAATCTTAACGAATACCTCGCCCGGCTGCAGTTGCTCGCCATCTTCCTTCATGAGGTGTGCGCCAACAGGGAGTGAATATGTCTTGATAAGGTTACCTTCTGCATCATAGAGTTTTGCCTCGGGGATGCGGTTATGGTCCTTAGTCTCGATAATGATGCGTTCGCTCTTGTTTGAAGACTCGTCGGCCTCGGTGCGATAGGTTACGCCCTCGACGAGGTTCTCAAACTGGAGAGTACCGCTGGCTTCGGTAACGATAACAGCGTTGAAGGGGTCCCACTCACAGATCTTGTCACCCTTGGCAACCATGTCGCCTGATTTGAAATAGAGTTTTGAACCGTAAGAGATGCTGGCTGTTGTGAGCACCATGTTGGTGTTGGGGTCAACAATCTGCATCTCGGCCATACGACCTACAACAACGTCAACGCCGTCCTTATCCTTGATAGTGCGGAGTTCCTCAATCTCGAGGCGACCGTCGTACTTCGAGGTCAGGTTGTTAATGGCTGCAAGGTTACTTGCAACACCACCGGCGTGGAAGGTACGCAGTGTCAGCTGTGTACCCGGCTCACCGATTGACTGTGCGGCAATAACGCCGACAGCCTCGCCCTTCTGCACCATGCGGTGCGTTGCAAGGTTGCGTCCATAACACTTGGCACACACACCCTTGCGAGCCTCACAAGTGAGGACTGAACGAATCTCGACAGACTCGATGGGCGAATTATTGATTCGCTCGGCAGCGGCGTCATTGATTTCTTCACCTGCCTGAACGATAACTTCACCAGTAGTGGGGTCAACCACATCGTGAACCGATACGCGGCCAACGATGCGCTCGCCCAGTGTAGCAACGACGTCGTCGTTGTTCTTGACTTCCTTGCATACCAGACCGCGAAGTGTGCCGCAGTCCTGCTCTGTGATAATCACGTCGTGTGCGACATCGACAAGACGACGGGTCAGATAACCGGCATCGGCAGTCTTCAACGCGGTATCGGCAAGACCCTTACGGGCACCGTGGGTCGAGATGAAGTACTCGAGCACGCTCAGACCTTCCTTAAAGTTTGCAAGGATAGGGTTCTCGATAATCTGACGACCACCCTCGACACCAGACTTCTGGGGCTTGGCCATAAGACCACGCATACCTGAAAGCTGGCGAATCTGGTCCCTACTACCACGGGCACCCGAGTCAAGCATCATATATACAGAGTTGAAGCCCTTTTGGTCGGCAGCAATCTGTTTCATCAGTGACTCGGCGATTTTTGCGTTCACGTTAGTCCAGATATCAATAACCTGGTTATAACGCTCGTTGTCGGTGATAAAGCCCATGCCGTAGTCGCTCATGACCTGCTCGACCTGAGCATCGCCATCCTTGATGTAATCGGCCTTGTCGGCAGGGATAAGCACGTCGTCGAGGTTGAACGACAGACCTCCCTTGAACGCCATATAGTAACCCATGTTCTTGACGTCATCAAGGAACTTGGCCGAACGCGGTACACCGCACTTGCGGATGACCATGGTGATGATATTTCGCAGTGACTTCTTTGAAATCAACTGGTTGATGTATCCCATCTCGTTTGGCACGCAGTTATTGAACATGATGCGGCCAACCGATGTCTTCTCGATAATAGTCGGAACAAGGTTGCCATTCTCGTCAAGGACCTCGGCCCGAACCGAGATGATGGCATTCATTGCCACCTTACCCTCGTTGTAGGCAATCATTGCCTCCTCGGGTCCGTAGAATGTGAGTCCTTCGCCCTTGTCACCCTCACGCAGTTTGGTAATGTAGTACAAACCGAGTACCATATCCTGTGAAGGCACGGTGATGGGGTCACCGTTAGCGGGGTTGAGGATGTTGTGGGGTTCGAGCATCAGCATCTGTGCCTCGACAACGGCTTCATTGCCAAGAGGCAAGTGCACAGCCATCTGGTCACCGTCGAAGTCGGCATTGAACGCTGTACAAGCGAGCGGGTGCAGTTGGATTGCCTTACCCTCGATCATGCGCGGCTGGAATGCCTGGATACCCAGACGGTGAAGTGTCGGCGCACGGTTGAGCAGCACGGGGTGTCCCTTCATGACATTCTCGAGGATGTCCCAAACGACGGGTTCCTTGCGGTCAACAATCTTCTTTGCGCTCTTGACAGTCTTCACGATACCGCGCTCGATGAGTTTGCGGATAACGAAAGGCTTATAAAGTTCGGCTGCCATATCCTTGGGCAGACCGCACTCTCCCATGTTAAGTTCTGGACCAACAACGATAACCGAACGTGCCGAATAGTCAACACGCTTACCGAGCAGGTTCTGACGGAAACGTCCCTGCTTACCCTTGAGGCTATCGCTAAGCGACTTGAGTGCACGGTTGGCATCGCTCTTGACAGCTGTTGACTTGCGCGAGTTGTCGAGCAGAGAGTCAACTGCTTCCTGAAGCATACGCTTCTCGTTGCGGAGGATAACCCCGGGTGCCTTGATGTCGATGAGTCTCTTCAGTCGGTTGTTGCGAATGATGACACGACGGTACAGGTCATTAATGTCGCTGGTGGCAAAACGTCCGCCATCCAGAGGAATCAGAGGTCGAAGTTCGGGCGGAATAACCGGAAGGACTTTCAGGATCATCCACTCGGGTTTATTGATTTTGCTTGATTTGCGGAACGACTCTACAACCTGCAGGCGCTTGAGAGCTTCAGTCTTGCGCTGCTGTGAGTTCTCGTTATATGCGGTATCACGCAATTCATTTGCCAGGCTGTCGAGGTCAAGTGCATGCAACAGATCCCAGATTGCCTCGGCACCCAACTTGGCGATGAACTTGTTGGGATCATCGTCGGGGAGTTGCTCGTTCCCCACGGGCAGAATGTCGAGTACAAACATATACTGAAGCTCCGTGATGAGGTCGTTTTGGGCAACTT